>JALVQI010000119.1 GCA_027031485.1 Candidatus Aminicenantota bacterium
CTTCCTCTATCTTTCCGTAAAAAGAAAGGATTAGTTGATTCTCTCTTTCCTCCCTTATAGGTTCCTTACCTTCATCAAGGTTTATTAGGTGTATTATTGGCTTTTGAGATAAAAATTGAAATCCCCTGATTATAAACTCCTCAGCATCTGATAATTCCATTTCCCTTAAAGGTTTATTTGTTTCCAAAAATTCTTTAATTTTATTTAAGACTTTTTTCTCTGTTTCAAGTTCCTTTGATTTATTCCTCTGTAAATCCTTTTCTAATCTTTCAAGCCTTTTTTCAACAGTGATTATATCAGAGATTATAAGTTCATCTTCCATAGAAGATATGTCCCGCTGGGGATTAACCGAACCTGCCGGATGTATTATTTCAGGGTCACTAAAGCCTCTGACAACATGAATTAAGCCATCACTTCTTCTTAAAACATCAAGAAAAGTTGATGCTTTTACTTCTCCGAAAGAAAGACTGCCTGTATCAAGGTATTCAATCTGAGCATGCTTAATTTTTGTATTATAAAACTCATTTAACTTTTCTAATCTTTCGTCCGGTACGGAAACGACCGCTTTGTGAAGATCTCCCTTTGAAGAGGAAAATTTGTCGACTTTTTCTTTCTGTCCTGTTAATAAATTAAAAAGAGTCGTTTTGCCGGTTTTTGGATAGCCAAAGATAGTAAGTATCATTTTCCCTCCATTATATGCTATTTTAACATATTGGGGAAAAAGAAACTAAAAATAGTTAAAAAATTATTTAATCTCTTCTAATTTGATTTTAAAATTTAACTTTTCGCCTGCCAGAGGATGGTTTAAGTCTATAGTGATATAATCCTCTTCGACTTTCACAATTGTAGCAGGAAATTCCTGCCCGTCTTTTGTCATAAGATTAACACTCATTCCTTCTTGAATTTCTTCACTGTTCGGAAACTGAGATCTCGGAATTTTCTGAATTAGTTCTTCCTTCCTTTCTCCATATGCTTCCTCGGGAAGAATCGTGATCTCTTTTTCTTCACCAACTTCCATTCCAATGACACCCTCATCAAAACCTTTTATTATCTCTCCGCTTCCAACAGTAAATTCAATCGGATGAGTATGATCTCCATGGTAACTTGAATCAAAAACAGTTCCATCTTCAAAGGTTCCTGTATAGTTTACAACGACTCTGTCACCCTTTTTTACACCCATTTTTTGCCTCCTTTATTTTTTAGCCTGTCAGGGCTGTTTATTTATTTTGTTCTAACTTCTTTTTTAAAGAATCTCTGAATTTTTTATATGAATAATAAGAGGATGAATTCGGGAAAAGCTCAAGAAGTTTGTTATAAATTTCAAGAGCTTTTTTTGTGTCATTTGCAAGATAATAAAAATTCCCCAATTTGGTGTAAGCATCCTCAAACTTTGGATTTAACTCTATACATTTCTTAAAGTATGGCTCTATTTCATCCCTCATGGAAATAGCCATCTTTTTTATGTTTTCTAACTCTTTCTCATTTTTTGTTTTCTTTAACTCATTAATTTTATCCTCAAGTGCTTTGAAGTGATTTTCACCGAGAAAGAAATATGCATAAGATACAAAGGGATCCTTTTTCTCTTCTCCTTTTTTCAAGGCTATGTACTCTTTCAAATATTTATCGCTTTCTTCATAGTTCCCCAATACCGCATAGTTAGTCCCGATTAAGTAAAGAACAGGAGGGTAAAGTTTTGGAAAAGTCTCTTTGAATTTTGGAAAGTTCAAAACTTTTTGTAGGTATTCAAGAGATTTTTTATTTTCTTTTAATCTGTATGAATTTATCCCTATCCTGTAATTAACTGTCATTATGAACTTTTTATTTTTTTCATTCTCTTCAAGATGGTTAAGAAGCTTTTCATAATAGTAGTTGGATTTCTTATAATCTCCTTTTTGCATAAAGCTACTCCCCAAGTAGTTTAATAAGTTTAACAAGGGTTTTTTGGGGTTTTTAAATTTTGGGTCTATTTCAAGTGCTTTTTCATAATGTTCCACAGCCTTTTCATACTCTTTTTTCTGAACATACGCGATAGCTAAATTGTTATGCACACTTTTATTGTCAGGATACAGCTTTAATGATTCTGTATAAAATTCTATTGCTTTATCATAATTCTGCTTCTTAAGTTCCTTATCTCCTTTTTTTCTAAGTTTTGAAGCCTGCTTAAGAATTTTTTTATCAACTTTTTGGCCGGAATAAACCGAGTTTGTTAAAAAAAACAAAGTGAAAAACAAAACAAAAATCACAAATATTTTTCTGTTCATATGCACCTCACAAAAAATAGAATTATATTATACCCTATATTTTCACTTTTTCAAATTCAGGGAGATAATTCCTGAAAAAATTTCTTGAGGAAAGCCTTAAAAAGTTATTGTAAAAGAGGAATTAGGCGGTAAGATTAAAGCAGATTCTAAATTATGGTTTGATAATAATTTGGGTTCCGACAGGAGTAGTATTATATAACTCTCTTATCTCTCTGTTTGTAAGAGCAATACACCCTTTCGTCCAATCCAAGAATCTGTGAAATTTTCCTATGAAGCCCAATCCGTTTTTTAACCCGTGAATTTTAATAGAACCACCGGGACTTTTACCATGTTTTCTGGCGTATGCGATATCTTCTTTATTCGGATAAGAAATTCCTAAATTTAAATAAAAGTGGCTTTTTGAATTTTTGCTATCAATATAATAAACTCCTTCGGGAGTTTTGCTATCACCTTCGAATCTCTTTTTCCCTCTGACTTTCCCGAGTGAAACTATATAAGCTTTTAAAAGTTTTCCTTTTGAATAAACATACATTTTATGTTTTTGTTTAATGATTACAATTTTGTCTATGGTTACTTCCTTAGGAAGGGGTTTTTCCGGAAGAAAATAATAAACAGTGAGAGCTAAAATAAAAAAAAGGAAAAAGTATCTTGATATTTTAAAAAGTGTTTTCAAGGCTGTTTATGGCATTTTCCATCTGCTCTTCCAATTCAGGGGGTAATCCCATTATTTTTGTATCGAGGAATCCTTTAACTATAAGTGTGGTCGCCTCTTCCTCTGTCAATCCCCTTGACATCAGGTATTCCAATTCCTCTTCGGCGATTTTGCCGACAGCCGCTTCATGGCTCATCTCAACATCATCAACAAGTGCTTCAAGTTCAGGTACCGTATATAATGAACCTCCTTCCGCCAAAATCATTCCGCTACACTCAAGGTGTGCATGAATTTTAGGTTTTGCCCCTAAAAGATAACCTCTTGAAATAATTCTTCCGCCTCCGCTTATTGTTCTTGATATGATTTCACCTTTTGCATGTTCTGCATCCAATATTATCTTTGCTCCGAGGTCATAGTGAGCTCCCGGAGGAGCGTAAACCAATGAGGTGAACTTTGCCACACTGTTTTCTCCGATAAGATGGGCAACAGGGTAGGATTGCGTGATCTTTGTATTTTCAAGGGCAACATAGTTTGATAGAAATGTTCCGTTTTTTTCAACCTGTATTGCAGTTCTCGGTCTTACTTCAACCTCTTCTCCCCAATCATGGATCATATTATAACTTAAATATCCACCCTCTTTTACGAAAATTTCCGTTATCCCATAATGAGCTCCAGTTGTTACATATGATGCTGTTGCGCAACCATTGATTATGTCAAGATGAGCATCCTCTTCTACTATGATTACATTATGAACGGCCTGAACAAACCTCTGCGTTTTTATATAAAAACAAGCCTGGAGAGGATAATCCACCTTTCTTCCCTTTTTAACTCTTATGAAGTATCCGTTTGCTTCATTTTCCGCTGCTATTTTGGTCCATTTGTCCTTGTCTTTGTCAATTAAAGTCCATAGATAATCCTTCAGCCACGGATGTTTTTCCTTTGCTCCCTGAAGGGACAAAAGTTCAATGGCTGATTCTTCCTGAATATCAATCTCGGAAACATCATTGTTTACGATAGCAAAAGAGGCTGACCTCTCTTCACTATCAAGATCAACACCTACATTTTTTAAAAATTCTTTATCTTCTCTGCTTATCTTATTAGATTTCTCGGACATTTTTCACACTCCTTATAACCTTTCTCTTTAATATATTCGAAAATATCACTCGGGTTTGCCGTGCATTTTAAAGTCCCGTTAATTATAAGATGCCCGAAATCAGCCTTTACAAAATCAAGAATTGCTCCCGTGTGAGTTATTATTAATCCCGATGAATTTCTTTCCCAGATATGTTTATCTTTATCTAAGATTTTTCTGATTGCTTTTCCAACAACCTTAATATTATCAACATCCACTCCCGATTCCGGTTCATCAATTAATGAAAGGGCAGGTTTTTGGACTAAAAGTTGGAGAAGTTCAGCTCTTTTCACTTCTCCGCCGGAAAATTTGTAATTAATATCTCTTTTTAAGAATTCTCTCATCTTTAACATATCAATATATTTTTCAATTTCTCCATTGCTATTCTTTTTGAGAATGTCAATAATTTTTTCAAGTGTAACTCCCTTTATGGCAGGTGGCTTCTGAAAAGCTATTCCAATACCCTCTCTCGCCCTTTCATCTACTGATGCTTCTGTTATATCTTTTCCGTTAAAGAAAATTTTACCTCTGGTTATTTTGTATTTGGGAAATCCCATAATTGCCATTAATAGGGTGCTCTTTCCTGCTCCGTTCGGGCCAAACAAAACATGGGTTTCACCTTTTCTTATAGTGAGGTTTACATTTTTTAAGATAGGCTTACCCTCAATTTCTATCGTTATATCTTTTAGTTCTAAAATTTTTAACCTCCTTAAATAAGTTTTTATTATAACATAATTACCTACTAAGTCAATAGGAAATATACGGGATTTTTATTCTTCCTCTTGAATTATCTCTTTTTTGCTCTCTTCAAGAGATTTTTTTGTTTCTTCCAACTCCCTGTTTTTTGTCTCAAGTTCTTTTATCTTTTTTTTGAGAAAGGAGATTTTTTTCTTGTATTTAACATAATAAGGTATGGAAAAAATGAGGGTTAAAATAATTCCAATGCCCAGAAAAATCAAAAGGATGAGTGCCAGAGAGCTTTCAAATTTGAAACTAAATAGTTTTAAGGTAACAAGAGCTGTGTTTTGAATTCCAAAGATTACACCTATCACTGCTATTACTAAAATCATTACCAAAAGAATATACATAATTTCCTCCTTTACTCATTGGTTTTTCTATTATAATATAAAAATGTATGAATGGAAATATTTATTTCAAAGAGGCAAAAAAGGTAACTTTTATCGGGGTTTTTATCAATATTTTTCTGTTTGTTTTTAAAATATTGTTTGGCTACATAGGAAGAAGTTCTGCGCTTATTGCCGATGGAATTCACTCCTTTTCAGATCTGAGTTCTGATATTGTTGTTATATTGGGTTTGAAACTTAGCTCAAAACCCTCCGATGAAAAACACAAATATGGACACGGAAAATATGAGACATTTGCCAATCTTGTTCTGGGAACTTTTTTGTTTTTTGCTGCGATTGAGATTTTTTATTATTCTTTTGAAGAGATTATCAGAATATTTAAAGGAGGGGAGGTTTTAACTCCAGCATGGTTTACTGTGATAATTGCAGCTCTGTCGATTTTATTTAAAACATATATATTTATCTTCACTAAAAAGGCAGGGAAAAAGTTTGGTAGTGAACTCTTAATATCTAATGCTTATCATCATTTAACCGATTCCATATCTTCTCTTGTGGTTCTTTTAGGGATTGTAGGCAGCAAAACATTGCCTGGTTTTTGGAGATTTTTAGACCCTTTAGCAGCACTTATTCTAAGTATTATTATTTTTATTTTGTCTTTCAATATTTTAAAATCTTCTTTTGATGAGCTTTTAGAAAGGTCAATTGGTAAAGAGGAGGAAGAGAAGGTCTTGAAAATAATAAATTCGGTTAAAGGAGTTTATGATCCACACAATTTGAGAACGAGAAGGATTGGCAATTATATAGCGGTAGATGTGCATATAAGGGTGAATAAGGAGCTGAATATAACAGAAGCCCATAATCTTGCCTCCCAAGTCGAGAAAAAGTTAAAAGAATGTTTTTCCGAAAGATTGATTATAAATATACATATAGAACCTTTAAAATAAAGCATCTTCTATATTTCTTAAAAATTAATTTAAAATTATTTTAACTCTTGACAAATATTAAATTCTATATTATATTAAGAATGTTATAATTACAAATTTAAAACGGAGGTTAAAATGATAAGTAAAAAATTGGAAAAGGAGTTAAATGATCAGATCAATGAGGAGTTTTTTTCTTCGTATCTCTATCTCTCAATGGCAGCATATTCAAGTTCTATTAACATGCATGGAGCTGCTACCTGGCTTGAAACACAGGCTCAAGAAGAGCTTGCTCATGCTATGAAATTTTACAAATATATTGAAGAAAGAGGAGGGAGAGTTATTTTAAAAGGGATCAAAGAACCGGAAAAAGAGTGGAAATCACTTGAAGATGTTTTTAAGGCTGCTTATGAACATGAAAAATATATTTCTGAAAGAATTAACAAATTAATGGAACTGGCGGTAAAAGAGAGGGATTTTGCCACGCAGAGCTTTTTAAACTGGTTTGTTGATGAACAGGTTGAAGAGGAAGCTTCAACCTTGGCTGTCTATGAAAAGTTAAAAATGGTAAAAGATTACAAAGGTGGTCTTTTTATGGTTGATAGAGAATTGGCTCAGAGAAGCGCTTTTAATGAAAATAAAAATAATTAGGAGGTTTTAGATGATCGTATTAGGAGAAAGATTCCCGGAAATTGAGGTCAAAACAACTCACGGGAATATGAAATTACCCGATGATTTGTCGGGAAAATGGTTTGTTTTGTTCAGTCATCCGGCTGATTTTACCCCCGTTTGTACAACAGAGTTTTATGCCATGCAGAAGAGGTTAAGCAAATTTAGGGAATTGGGAGCTGAAGTTTTAGGTTTAAGTGTGGATCAGGTTTTCTCTCACTTAAAATGGGCTGAATGGATTAGAGACAATCTTAAAGAGGAGATTGAGTTTCCGATTATTGCTGATGACAGAGGAATGGTTGCCGAAGCTCTCGGAATGATCCCCAGCGGAGCATCCATAACCGCGAGAGCTGTTTTTATGGTTGATCCGAAAGGTATCATCCGAGCTATTGTTTATTATCCTGCTGAAGTCGGAAGAGATTGGGACGAAATCCTTAGAGCCCTTAAAGCTCTTCAGATTAGTGATGAGAAAAAGGTAGCACTTCCTCATAAGTGGCCCAACAATGAACTCATCGGAGACAGAGTCATAGTTCCTCCTGCAGGTACGGTTGAGCAAATTAAAGAGAGAGAAAAATCTAAAGAGAAAGGTGAAATTGAGTGCTATGACTGGTGGCTTTGCCATAAGAAATTTTAATTTATAAATCAAAAAGAGGGAGAGAGATTTGCCTCTCCCTCAAAATTATAAAAAATTATAATAAGAGAGGTGTGCGATGGACAAAAAGGAATTGGTTTTAAAGGTAATGATGGATGCAGACAAACCTTTGAAAAGCGGAGAGATTGCAGAGCTTTCTAAGATTCCGAAAGGAGAGGTTTCAAAAATAATAAATGCTCTGAAAAAGGAAGGTAAAATAGAATCTCCTAAAAGATGCTATTATGCTCCAAAAAAATAAAGACACTCTTTTATCTGAATATAGGAAGATAGAAAAAGAGATAGAAAAAAGAATTACCGAATTCGAAAAAATCGGTGAAAAAAAAGATAAAGAAAGAATCTTTGAAGAGATGGTTTTCTGTCTTTTAACTCCACAATCAAAAGCCAGGAATGCATGGGAGGCTGTTGTCAATATGAAGGCAGACGGGTCACTGTACAGAGGTTCAGAAGAAGCCATGAAAAAGTATCTGAGAAAAATCAGATTTTTAAATAATAAAGCAAAATATATTAAAGAACTAAGGACTAAATATTTTAAGAAAGATAATTCGGTTTATAAGGTTATCTTTGAAGAAACTGACGAAATTAAGTTAAGAGAATGGCTTGTAAAAAATATTAAAGGTTATGGTTATAAAGAAGCAAGCCATTTCTTAAGAAACATAGGAAAGGGAAAATCCCTTGCAATTTTGGATAGACATATTCTTAAAAATTTGATGGATTTTAATGTTATTAAAAAATTACCTTCCACATTAACTAAGAAAAAATATTTGAGTATAGAAAGGCAAATGAGAAAATTTTCAAAAGAGATTGGTATCCCGATGGAAGATCTGGATCTTCTGTTATGGTTTAAAGAGACTGGAGAGGTGTTTAAATGAAAAGAAAATATAGTATCGAAGAATTACAGAAGATTTTGTATTCCCGGGGAATAAAACCTTCCATTCAGAGATTAAAGATTCTTGAGATCCTCTTATTGAATGGGCATCCTTCAGTTGATGATATTTATAGAACTTTAATAGATGAGATACCCACTCTTTCAAAAACCACTGTCTATAATACATTAAATCTTTTCATTGAAAAGGGATTGGCGCAAGCCATTTCTTTTAGTGGGGATACCGAGTTAAGATATGAAATAATTGATAATACGCCTCATGCTCATTTTAAATGTATTGAATGTGGCAAAATTTATGACATTGAATTAGATTGTGAAATTTTCAAAAAGAAAGAAATAAACGGATTTAAGATTTCTAAAGCTCTTGTGTTTTTTGAAGGCATTTGTAAGAAGTGTCAATTTAAAAATTCTCTTGACAAAAATTATTAATTGTATGATTATTTTATATAGAGAATCATTTTAAAGGAGGTTATTATGAAAAAATATGTTTGTACAGTATGTGGTTATATTTATGATCCGGAAACAGGGGATCCGGATAATGGTATTGAGCCGGGAACCTCTTTTGAAGCGCTTCCTGAGGATTGGGTTTGCCCTATGTGCGGAGCGGGAAAGGATATGTTTGAGGAGCAAAACTAAAATAAATAAAGGAGGTTTTTGATGGATGCTGCCTTATTGGCAAGGATTCAATTTGCAGTAACGGTTGGTTTTCATTTTTTATTTCCGCCAACCACTCTCGGTCTCTCTTTCATTATTGTTATTCTTGAGACTCTCTACATGAAAACAAAAGATGATGTTTACAAGAGAACATCTGCTTTTCTTGTAAAGATCTTGGGTCTGGTTTTTGTTATAGGAACAGCCACAGGAATTGTTATGGAGTTTTCATTCGGTAACAATTGGGCTGAATATGCAAAAATGGTTGGAGATATTTTCGGAGCACCACTGGCAGCTGAAGGTGTTTTTGCATTCTTTCTTGAATCCACATTCTTAGGTGTTCTTGTTTTTGCAAGAAACAAGATATCCGAAAAGGCATACTGGTGGTCGGCTTTCTTTGTATTTTTAGGCTCTCATCTTTCAGGACTATGGATTATCATTGCAAATTCCTGGATGCAGACTCCGGCGGGTTATAAGCTTGTTGATATAGCTGGCAAGAAAAAGGCGGTGCTTACAAACTTTTTTCAGGCGGCTATCAATCACTCAACCTTAAACCGTTATACTCATGTTGTATTTGCTGCCTGGATTACAGGCGGAGCTGTTGTTGCCGCTATTGGTGCTTACTATCTTTTGAAAAGAAAATTTGAGAATGAGGCAAAAAAGCTGTTCAATGTTGGTGTGATTGTCTTTATTATCTTTTCTCTCTTGCAACTTGCGTCAGGACATGCCGGAGCTGTTAAAGTTGCGAAAACTCAACCTGCTAAATTAGCTGCGTTTGAAGGTGTCTGGAAAACAACAAAAAATGCAACACTTGATATTTTTGGTATTCCCGATGAAAAAAATAAAGTGACAAGATGGGAAATCGGAATTCCGGGACTTTTGAGTTATCTCGTCTATTGGGATACTAATGGTGAAATAAAGGGCTTAAACGAGTTTGGAGAAGATATTCCTCCGGTATTTATTACTTATACTGTTTATCATATAATGACAGGATTGGGGTTCTTTTTTATTTTTGTCGCCCTATTAGGAGTTTTCCTTTATTGGAGAAAAAAAATCTGGGATTCAAGATGGTTTTTAAAACTCATTATCTGGACTGCTCCTCTTGTATATATAGCGGTTCAAACGGGCTGGATGGCTGCTGAAATTGGAAGACAACCCTGGATTGTCTATAATGTGATGAAAACTTCTGATGCTATTTCAAAGGTAGTTCCTGCAGGTCAGATTCTCTTTTCCCTGATTATGTTCATTTTGATTTATGCTTTTCTTTTTGCAATATTTTTGAAAATTTTCTTCAAGCTGATAAGAAGGGGACCTGAAGAAAAAATCGTTCAGGGATATTAAGGAGGGGAAAATGCCAACATTACAAATAATATGGTTTTTATTAATAGTTGTTCTTCTTTTGGGATACTCCATTCTTGATGGTTTTGATCTTGGTATTGGAATTTTAACTCCATTTTTAGCTAAAAATGATACGGAAAAAAGGATTCTCTTTAATGCAATAGGTCCTGTCTGGGATGGAAACGAAGTCTGGCTTTTAACCGGAGGTGGAGCTCTTTTCGCTGCATTTCCTCCTGTTTATGCTACTGTTTTCAGTGGCTTCTATCTTGCTCTTATGTTAGTATTGTTTTCTTTAATATTTAGAGCAGTCTCTTTTGAATATTGGTCCCATGACGAAGGAAATAGAGGTTTGTGGTGTAAAGCTATAGTTATTGGAAGTTTTATCCCTGCACTCCTTTATGGTGTTGCCCTCGGAAATGTAATTATTGGAATTCCACTCAATCAAAATCATGATTATGCGGGAACTTTCTTTACTCTCCTGAGACCTTTCCCTCTGCTAACAGGTCTTTTGGGGTTAACTATGATTCTAATTCACGGAAGCGTTTTTGCCGGATTAAAGGCTGAGGGGGATGTAAGAAAAAGAGCTCACTCTATTGCTTCCAAATCATTGATTGCATTTATCATTCTCTTTGTTGTTGTGCTGATAGTTGGAATTCTTCAAATCAAAGGTGTTGTATCCAATGTAGTGGGATGGATTTTTGCCCTTCTTACAATTGTTTTCTGGTATCTGACACTTTCCAGTGTGAAAAAGGAAAAGGATAGTCAGGCTTTTACTTTTTCTTCTCTTATCCATGTTTCCATCTGGGGGTTGATTGCGGCTGTTCAGTTCCCCTATCTTGTAAGAGCGACTGACCCGGCTTTGAGTATGAGCATTTATGAGTTTTCATCAAGTAAATTAACACTGACGGTTATGCTTATAATTGCTCTGATAGGAATGCCCGTTGTTATCGGATACACAATCTATGTATATAGAGTTTTTAGAGGAAAGATAAAATTGGAGGAAAATTCAGGTTATTGATATAATATTTTACTAAAGATAAATTCAATGTTGGAGGTTTAAGTGGCGATACATAAAATTAAGGAAAATATTTTTTCCATAGGTGTAGTTGATTGGGATAGAAGATTATTTGATGAATTGATTCCGCTTCCCGACGGAACAAGTTATAATTCGTATCTGATATTCGGAAGCGAAAAGTCTGCCTTAATAGACACGGTGGATCCTGAAAAAAAAGAAGAATTACTCAATAATTTAAAGAGATTGAAAGTTGAAAAGTTAGATTATATAATTGCAAATCATGCTGAGCAGGATCACTCTGGTACTATCCCCGATTTGCTCTCCCTGTATCCGGAGGCCAGAGTTGTTACAAATCCCAAATGTAAAGGATTTTTGAAAGATCTTTTGCATATTGATGATGATAAGTTTATAGAAATATCTGATGGTGATACGCTGTCTCTCGGTGATAAAACCCTTGAATTTATCTACAATCCTTGGGTTCACTGGCCTGAAACAATGTCCACCTATCTTGTAGAGGATAAAATTCTGTTTTCTTGTGATTTTTTTGGCTCTCACAGAGCAACCTCAAGTCTCTTTGTTCAGGATGAATACAAGGTAGTAGAAGATGCAAAAAGATACTATGCTGAAATTATGATGCCTTTTAGAAATCATATAAGAAAAAACATAGAAAAGATCTCTTCAAAGGATATTGAACTTATTGCTCCGAGTCATGGCCCTGTCTATGATAACCCCAAAATTATTGTGGATGCTTACAAAGAATGGATTTCAGATAATGTGGTGAACAGAGTTTTGATTCCTTATGTGTCTATGCATGGAAGTACTGAGGTCATGGTTTCCAAACTTGTTGAGATTTTGACGGAGAAAGGAATTGATGTGATTCCGTTTAATTTGACAAAAACAGATATAGGAGAGTTTGCAATGGTTCTTGTTGATGCTGCAACTTTAGTTTTAGCAACTCCCACAGTTCTTGCAGGTCCTCATCCTTCCGCTGTTTATGCCGCCTATCTTGTAAATGCTTTAAGACCAAAGCTGAAGGTTGTATCTGTCATGGGCTCCTTGGGTTGGGGTGGAAAAACAGTGGATATTTTAACGGCTACCATGAAGAATGTAAAAGCGGATTTTATTGAACCTCTTCTCATCAAAGGGCTTCCGAAGGGGGAAGACTTTATGAAAATTGAAGAATTCGGGAAAAAAATAATTGATAAACATAAAGAGTTAGGTTTAATTTAAATTAAAAGGAGGAGAAAATGAATATCGGAAATTTATTTCAAACCGGTGATTGGAAGAATGAAAAACATTCTCCGGTTATTGAAATTTTAGAGAAAGGTGAAAAAATTAAGGTTAGAGTTAGTGTTGGAAAGGAGATTCCCCACCCAAACACCACAGAGCATCATATCAGCTGGATTGAAGTTTATTTTTTACCTGAGGGAGAAAAGTTTACCCATCATCTGGGAAGATTTGATTTGGCGGCTCACGGTGCCTCAGCTCAGGGTCCAAATACCAGCTCGGTTTATACCGAACCTGATGTTACCTTTTATTTCAAGACCACAAAACCGGGAAAACTTTTTGCTTCCTCTTTCTGTAATATTCATGGCTTGTGGTCAAACTCAATCGATTTAAATTTATAGGAAAATGGATTATAAGAAGTATTCCGTAGAAGATAGTCTTCTGACAGCGATAAAAAGTGAGATTGAGGCAAAAAAGGTATATGAACAGGTAGCTGCAAAAGTTGATAATATGATGTTGAAGGATAGACTTCTTTTTCTTGCCAGAGAAGAGCTTAAGCACAGAAAATATTTTGAATCATTGTTTAAAAAGCTTTTCCCTGATAAAGAGCTTGTTCTCCCTGAGAAGAGTCCTGTCCCCTTACCTGAAATTAAAATAGATAAGGAAAACATTTTGTTAAGCGAAATTCTAACAAAAGCGATGGAAGCTGAGATGATTGCCTTTGATTTTTATATGAGTCTTTCTAAAAAGTTTGATGATGATGAGACGAGAAAGATGCTTGAATATATTGCTTATATGGAAAAGGGGCATTACAATCTTCTTGAACTGGAAAGAAAAGTGGTTGAATCTTCTGAAGATTATGAAATTGATTGGCCTATGACCCATGTGGGACCATAAAAAAAGAAGGGGGGTTTTCCCCCTTCTTTTCTTTATTATTTTTTTTGTTTCTTATTTGAAAGGTGGAACTATCTATGAAACAAAATACAGATATGATGCGGATGTAGTCGTTTATAAAACAAGGTACAAATATGAAGCTGATTTAATTGTTTATGTTTCCGGATATAAGTATGAGGCGGAGGGAAAAGATGAAATCTGGTATTTTTCACCTTACAAATATGAAGCGGAGGCAAAAGTATATCTGACAAAGTATAAATATGAAGCTGATTTAATAGTTTATTTCACAAAATACAGATACGAAGCCAGGTGGGTTAATTCCTCAAGGTTCAGAGGTAGTTTTAAATAGCCTCTGTCTTATTAATTCTTCACCTTTTTTGGTTACCTCTTCCACCGAAACGGATTCCATACATACCTTTTTATCGTAAGGGCAGATTCTATTTTCACATGGGGAACAATTAACCTTATGAAAGACTATCCTGTGATTCTCATTATAGGGAAAGGTAAATGTTGGAATTGTGGGACCGAATATTGCTACAACAGGGACATCAAGAGCATTGGAAAGATGCATCAATCCCGAATCATTTGAAAAAAATAGATCCATTTTTTCAATTAAAGCCATTGCTTCTCTTATTGATGTTTTTCCACAGAGGTTTAAAGAATTTT
>JALVQI010000120.1 GCA_027031485.1 Candidatus Aminicenantota bacterium
TAATAATTGTATTAATCATGTTTTTTATAATATCCGGTGAATTATTTTCTCAGAGTTCTTGTTATCCTCCTAAAGATCAAGGAGGTCCCGGAGGAGACCATCCGGATGATAATTATAGTTATTTTGGATTTAACAATTATGATGAACTTTTGATTCCACCTGATTATATAATATATAAAAGAGGAATCTGGAAAACATGGTGGAATGGAAAAAGAGAGATGTATAAAAACAGAAACAGGGCATTAACCGATTTTAAAGATTTGGGATTAGAAAATCAGACGGGAACAATAGTTCTTCCCACAGGCTCCCTGTTCTCAAACCAAAATAACCTCTCTCTAAAAGAATCTTTAAAACAATATGTCTCCCAAGGCGGAACAATCATAGTATTCTCCCAACAATATGGAGAACATGTAGAAAACATAGTCCCCATTCCCGAAGGTGAAAAACTCAAGGTATATGGCTGGAGACAGGATCAGTCATGCTACTGGGGTTCGGTTTATACTGATATAAAACATCCTGTTTTATCATCTCTTAGATCCGATATAGCCACACTTGCTGTGGATGGTTATATAGACAAATATCCTAAGGATTCCGTAATCCTTTTAAGAAGAACAAAAAACAGAAAACCTGCGATGCTTTATTATAAATACGGTAAAGGTTATGTAGTCCTCACAACACTATATACCGACTGGGCATATGCGCACTCACAGGCTACAACAAGCGAACTTAATATAGTAAGAGATCTTCTGACATTCTCAAAAGGAGCTGATTCTGACATACCGATGTATAATCTTTCAACAAACCCAAAACCCACTGTTTCACTGAGCTTAAGTATGAAGAATGATACGAACTATCAGGCGACAAAAGCGAAAATAAAGGTGCTGACCCCTTCGAGAGATAAGGTGATATATGAGAAAGAGGTGGATGTTAATATTGAAAAAGGGCAGGAAACTGATATTCCTTTTGAGTTTTCTTTTACAGATGAGATGGAGAAAACTCTCGGTATATACCATACGGAGTATGAGCTTTATGATAGTGAGGGGACTATGATAAAGATGGCGGAAGAGAGTGAGAGCGGAAGATTTTCCCTTTATAAGACGAGAAGAAAATATATTCCTTCCGGAGGAATCGATGCATGGCTTACCATAAAGAATGAAGATGTATGGTGGGATGAAAAACCTGAAATAACACTTCATGTAAAAAATTATACTGATAAAGAAAAAACGCTGGATGTTAATTATGAATATGTTCATACGGGGCAAAAACCTTTCGGGAAAATAACGATTCCTGCTCACGGGAGTGTGGAAAGAAAGATAGTGTTTGATCACGAAGGTTGGATAACAAGATACTGGATGAATTTGACGGATAATCATCATTTCTGGAAAAGGATATCAAAGGGTTTTCATATAAAAAGACCGGAGACAAAGAGCGGTGTTAATCTTGAAGGTGGAACATATCATAAATACGGAGAGCCGGTAAAATTTGAGTTCAGTTCGACGAATGGTGTTCCGCGAGGGCTTAAGACAAATATCAGAGTTGATATTGTAAATAATTGCAGCTGGAATGATTGCAATATCGTAAAAAATCTTTTTTCGGCAGTTCATGAATTTAAATCGGGAGAAGTTTTCAAATCATCGGTAATATCCGACATTTCGGGTATAAAAGCAGGGAATTACAGATTAAGATTAACGGTGGAAAGGCCTGACGGGAAAAAAGAGGTAAGATATAAGAATTTATACATTGCTCAGTCAAAAATATATATAAATAATTTAATTTTCTGGAACAGTTTTGTAAATAAACAGATGGATCTTGTTTTCAGGATTAAAAATGATCGAGAATCGAGAGTTGGTATTAACAACGGAAAAGTTGTTATTATCGTAAAAAATGAGAAAGCTCAGGAAGCATACAGAGGAGAGATAACCGGAATAAAGTTGAATATAGGAGAAACAAAGAATTTTAGGGAAAGGGTAGATTTCAATCCTCCTTCGGCAGGTGAATACAGAGTGTATCTGTATTATTATGATGAAACAAGACCTGAGCCGATAGTAAAAAAGAGTAAAGTGATAAATTATAAATATACCGCAAGATTGAGCCTTGATAAGGATATATATCAGTACAAAGATACTGCGAAAGTTTATTTGACGATAAACGGATTCGGAAAATTCAAGACAAGTTTTGAAGTAAACGGAGTAAAACATGAAAAAGAGATTGAAATACCTCAGGGACAATCTGTAATTACCGTTCCTTTTGAAGTTCCTTTGAATATTATAAATAGAACTTATCATATTAAAGTTTGGGTTGAGAGCGAGAGCGGAGTGTATTTTGAGGATGGCACAATATCTCCGAACGGTAAAAAGATGAACATAGATATTGTTCCCGAAAAATTTGATATTGATATAAACGGAGAATTCGGAAAGATAGGAGCGAGAGTGGGAGAGCCGGTTGATTTCAAATTGAATTTGAAGAGGGTATCCGGATTTAATATCCCTGTTAACGGTGAGATTGAATTAAAGGCCAGAGATTTTTCCTATGATGAGAAAAAGAGTGTTGTTATAAATCCTGCGGGAGATAATATTCTGCAATTTTCTATTCCCATACCTGCAGATATACTGGCGGGAAAATATCCTGTATCAGTGATTCTTAAGATAGATGGTGTTAATTATAAATATAAGGATTTTAAGATAGATATTCCTTCACCTATGATAAAATTGCCTGTTATTAAAGGAAATTTTGATTCCGGAAATACGATTGAGTTTGACTATGAGAATGTCGGTGGAAAAGACGGTGAGTTTAAGATAAAGAGTATTGTAAGAGATTCCGATGGAAAAGAAGTGGTTAGAAAGGAGGAGACTAAAGAGATAAAAGCGGGAGAAAAATATAAGATGTTGATTGTTCTTCCCGAAGAGATCAGAAGCGGAAAATATATCGTATATCAGGAAGTAAAGGAGAATAACACCGGAGTTTTAAAAAGAAGTTATGATAAAATAGAAATAAAAGGAGTTGAACTTACCCTTAATTCATATACATTGAAGAATATATATTTTAGCGATGAAAAAGTTAACGGAAAATCGGAGCTTTCCTCGGGAGCCGGAAAAATAAGCTCCGGCAAACTCATAGCTAAAATATTAAAAATCATAAAAGGAAGCGGAATATCACTGTTAAAAGCGGGAGAATTCGGAAAGTATAATAGGATAGAAGCAGGAGAGGGTAAAAACGGAAAACTGTATCTTATAACCGAAGCGGGTTTTCTCGAATATGATTCCCTGACAAAAAACATATCTCTTTTAAAAGAAGATATAAAACGGGGAAACAGGATTTATTTTGATTCCGAAGGTAATATATGGTTGGACAACGGATGGAGCGGAGGAGTTTACAAAAGGGATAGCTCCGGGAGTTGGATAAAATACGATAGTTCAAACGGGCTTTTGTCAAACAGGGTTTCCGATATAATAGAGTATGAAAATCCTTCGGGTGAAAAATCCATATGGATTGCGACAAATAAAGGTATCTCGGTATATAAGAACGGAAGCTGGAGCAGCTATAAAACAACAAACGGGCTTCCTTCGGATAATGTTTATAAATTCGGAAAATACAAAGACGGTAATATCTGGGTTTCGACATACGGAGGAGTAGTAAAATTTAACGGAGAAAGATTTATTGATCCTCAGACACCTTTCGGAAACAATAAACCCTATTCTAAATTCACATACACAGAAAACGGAGAGCTATGGTTTATGGCGGGAGAAAAGATTTACAGATACAAGGATGATGAATGGAAAGAGTGGAATATTAATGATCTGGAACAGGGTTTGCAAATACGGTCGTTTAGAGCTGATGATAATGATGTATGGTTTGTCGGTGTAAAACCTGTTGAAAATCATAATAAAACATATCTTTTAAGATACAGGGATGATTTTAGTGTTTATAATTCCGATGATGTGAAAAAACTTGATGGAATTTCCGATATAATACCGTTTGAAGGTGAAGGTGTTTTATTTGAAAGCGGTTTAGGGTATATCTCTTACAATGGAAGTGAATGGAAGCGGGAGATTGTTGAAAAGGATAAGGATAAAATAGCGGGTTATATAACCTCAATGACAAAAGATAATCCCGGCAATTTGTGGATTGGAACCACAGCGGGAATTAGTGTGTATGACGGAAAGAATATTATTAATAAATTATACCTGAAAGATGGCAGGATTATAGGATATGTGAGGCATATAAAAAAGGGAAAAGACGGAAAGATATATGCGTTGACGGACAGAGAGATAATAGTATTTGACGGTGAAAAGGAGAGTATAATCCCTGTCGGTTCCGATTTATCACTTAAAAGTGTGGATGCGGATTCACAATCGAGAATATGGGCGATAACGGAGGATGAGATTCCTCACCTGTATTATTATGACGGAGAATGGCATGATTATTCAAAATTAGATTATAACAGTAAAATGACAATTGATAGTTCGGACGGTATATGGGTGAATACATATACCAAATTTATTCATGTAAAATCCGATCTTTCGAAAGAAGAGATACCGTATCCGGAAGATTTTAAATATGGCAGTGTAAAATATTTATATGCTGATAAAACAGGGAAAATATGGACTGTTTTTAGAAGCGGCGGAGAAAGAGATTCAGGCCCGCGTTCTACCTCACTATACTCTTATGATGAAAACGGATGGAGAGGTTATAATGAAGCGGATGGTTACCCCGAAGGGGGAGCTGCGGCAATAACGGAAACATCGGAAGGGAAGATATTTATCATAGGGGATAAAACAACCCCGGGTATTGCACCTCAATCAAACGGAAGTGATGAT
>JALVQI010000121.1 GCA_027031485.1 Candidatus Aminicenantota bacterium
ATTTTGAGACTTCTCATACTCCATATAGAACAATTTCAAAGATTAAAGAAAAAGGAATAAAGGCGGGAGTGGCTCTTAATCCTCTTACTCCAATAGTAGATGTTTTAGATGCTCTTCCATATGTAGATTATGTTTTGCTGATGAGTGTTTCTCCCGGTTACGGGGGACAGAGCTTTATTCCTTCTGTGGTTGATAAGATAAAAAAGATGAGAACCATTATAGATAAAAATGAATACAACACCTTAATAGAGGTTGACGGAGGAGTTAACAGTGAAAATTTAAGACAGTTAAAGGAGGCCGGTGTTGATATCTTTGTTGCAGGTAGTTATATTTTTAAAAGTAAAGATCCTGCAGAGACAGTGAAAAAAATGAAGGAGATTTTGAAATGAGAAAAAAGACTATTTTAATAATTCTTTTTGCTATGATTATTCCATTTATCTTTACTCAATGTGGTGGTAAGGATGAAGTTGTGATAGAAAAGGGAGCAACTCCCAAAATGCTTTTTGAAAAAGCTTTTAAATTGAGCAAAAGGCATCCTGAAAAAGCAAGGAAATATTTCAGGGAGATTGTTCAGCTTTTCCCGAATTCAAGCTATACCCCTGAAGCAAAATTTCAGATCGGATATACCTATTATAAACAGAAAGGTTTTGATAATTACCTTCTTGCTATTCAGGAATTCAGAGATTTTGTGGCAACCTATCCTTCCCATCCCCTTGCTCCGCAAGCCCAGTATTTGATTGCTTATTGTTATTATAAGATGATGAGAAAACCGGGTAGGGATCAGGATAATACCTATTCCGCAATAAAGGAGTTTAAAAGATTAATATCAACATATCCCTTGACTCCGCAGGCAAAAGAGGCGAAAAATTATTTGAAAAAGTGTCAGGATAATGCAGCTGAACATATATTTCTAATAGGACATTTTTATTATAGAACGAAAGGCTATAAAGCCGCAGAGAGAAGATTCAAACAGATAATAAAACTTTTCCCGGAATTTTCATCCATGGATAAAGTATACTGGTATCTTGCAAAACTTTATATAAAAACAAAAAAATATGAACTCGCTCTTGATTATTTAAAAAAAGCTTCGGAAGAATTTCCTCATAGCCAATATGGTTTTAAGAGCAAAAAGTATTTGAAAAAGCATGAAAAAGAGCTTAAAAGTAAGATTAAGAAGGAGGAAAAATGATCGAAAAAGAAAAGGTTATAGAAAAATTAAAACAGATTCTTGATCCTGAACTTCATATAAGTGTCTGGGATCTCGGATTGATTTATAAATTGGAAATCAAGGATGATATTGTTTATATTGACATGACTTTAACCACTCCGGGGTGTCCGTTAATGACAACCCTTCCTCTTTATGTTAAACAGGAGTTAACAAAATTAGAAGGAGTGAAGGATGCTGATGTAAAACTTGTATGGGAACCCAAATGGACACCTGATCGATTGACAGATGAGGCAAAGAAAAAGTTGGGCATAGAAACCTGAAGAATGAATGCTTTTACCCTTTAAATCAGAGAACATAAAAGTTGTTCCTGAGAAGAGCGGGGTATATCTTTTATACAATAAAGAGAAAGAATTAGTTTACATAGGCAAAGCTCTAAATTTAAAAAAGAGATTATTATCTTACTTCAAGAAAGGCTATTCCCACGGAATTCTGTTTCCGGAATCCATTGATTATTTTGAATATCTTGTAACTAAAAATGAGAAGGAAGCCTTTTTTGTAGAAAGAGATTTTATAAAAAGCAAATCTCCGAAATATAATATTAAATTAAAGGATGATAAAAATTTTTTGCTCTTAAGAATAAAAGTTGATGAAGATTTTCCTTATATTACCACTTCGAGAAGGAAAACTGACAGTGCTTCCCTGTATTTCGGACCGTTTGTTCCTGCCTCTTTTGCCTATAAAATACTTAAGACGATAGGTAAAATCTTTAAAATAAGAACATGTAAAGAGAAGATGGGAAAAAGAAAGAGACCCTGTCTGGATTATTTCCTTAATCTTTGCTCAGCTCCATGTGTTGGAAAAATTTCTAAGGAGGATTATAGAGATAGTGTTAATAAAGCAATAGATTTTTTAAGGGGGAATATCGATTATTATACTGAAAATCTGAAAAAAGAGATGGAAAAAGCTTCAAAAAATCTTGAATTTGAAAAGGCTGCTGAAATCAGGGATAAGGTATTTGCTATTGAAACTATTAAAAAAATAACATACAAGGATTCAAGGATTAAGAAAAACTATGATATCTGGGGATACAAGAGAGAAAAAAAGCAGTCTCTTTTTTTAGTCTTAAGAACCTCTGAGAATGCCTCTTTGAAAGAAAAAAGAGAGTTTTTCCTAAATAATGTGTATATTGAAGATGAAGAATTGGTATTTTCTGTTATCTCTGAATTTTATTTTAAAGAGAAAATACCGGAAACTCTGATATTAAATTTTAATTATACGGATGATTTTAAAAATAATCTTTTATCATTTCTGAATTCCAGGTCGGGTAAAAAACTGAAAATTTTAAAGGGCAGAAGTAAACAGTTTTCCCCTATTTTAAAAAATATAAGGGAAAATTTAGAGATAAAGTTTAATGAATATTCTAAGAATAATGCTTTAAAGAGGATGCGGGTTCTGTTAAAGCTTAAAAATTATCCTGAGAGGATAGAAGCCTATGATATTTCCCATCTTTCCGGTACAAATATTGTTGGAGCAAAGGTTTTATTTTTCAGAGGAGAGCCTGAAAAGAGTGGCTACAGAAGATATTTTATCTCTGAAAAAGCAAAACCTGATGATCCCAAAAATATTTATGTTTTAGTAAAAAGAAGATTTTCTTCAAAAAGAGACAGAGAGAGACCCGATCTTTTACTTATCGATGGAGGTATTAACCAGCTTAATATGGCAAAAAAAGCTTTAAGAGAACTGAACATTGACATTGATATAATTTCTATCTCAAAAGGAGAAAAGGATATTGTCCATCTTGATGAAAGAGCAAAAATTAAAGATGATGGCTCAAACTGGTTTAAGATATTGAAAAAAGCGAGGGATGAAGCTCACCGTTTTGCTATAAACTATCAGAGATATAAAAGAAAGCTCTGGTAAAATATTTTACTTTTTATTAATTTGCTTTCTGTAAATTCTTCTTATTGATGTGAAATTTAATTTTTGTTTAATAATATTATCCAATTGTTTCGTGTCACGCAACCACAATTTTAATTATTATAAAAAGTTTCTTTTTCGTTTTTTATGCTTAGTAAAGGAGACTATTGATTTCTATTTCTTTATCTTCTGATTTTAATTTGTTCTGAATTTCAATGGGAAGAATTAAGTTGTGGTTTTCCAGTTCGAAGTTTAAGAAAGTTTTTATCTGATCAATATTTTCCGGATTGGATAGTCTCTCTATAGAGTCAATTAGATATCTCAGAGCATCAAGGTAATCAATCTTTATATCAAGAATGGTTTCGTCAATAATTTTAAAAACAGTGGTAAATTGACCGGGTTTTTTAAGCTCTTCTTTTAGTTTTTTCCACTCATCCGGAAATGCTGTTTTGAGTCTGTCAATGAAGGATGAAATAGTCTCTATAAGAAGTTCCTTTTGAGGTTCTATTTTTTTTAGATAATCAATTCCTATCTCTATTTCACTTAGTCTTGTTAAAAATTCAATCGTGTATTCACCTTTTATAACATCCCCGTGTTGGGGAGCTATGATTTCTGGCAAAGGATTCATCAGCCCTATCCTGTCGACTGTTTCTCTTACTGCTGAATTGCTCGGCATATATATGGTATGAAATGCTTTGATCCCTTCCCAGGATTCTTCTGTGGCAAAGATTCCGTCTCCTTTTCTTGTATTAATCCCGGCGGCAAAATCCCCTGAAAAAAGAATTTTGCTCTCATAATCAAAAAACATCATAGCTCCTCTGAAATGACAATAATAGGCAGGTACAAATCTGATTTTGTGTCCGGTTTTCTTTATTGTTAGAATTTCTGATTTCAGATTCTCTATTAACATAACCCTCTTTTCGGAAATTCCATACATGCTTACGAGTCTGAATGTATCAATTGAAGTTAGCAAAACCGATTTTTTCGAACCTGCAAGGATAAAAGGAGCAAGAGATGAAACATCGGGATCCTGATGACTTAAAAATATTATGTCTATGTTTTGAACCCCTCCGAATAGTTTTTTTGAAGCATCCATAACAAGATCCCCATCTAATTTTGTTCCGGGATCAAATATCATATTAATATTTTGCCCATTGTTTGAAAATTTTTTAAAATATATATTTCTGTGAAAATCCCTTTCCCCTGATCTCACAAGAAAAAAATTCGCCCCTATTTCTGATATTTTTGCCTGTGTCATAAAAACCTCCTGATAATTAAGTCTCATATTATATATTTTATATAATTTTAAATCAATTTTAGTATTAAAAATATTTGAAATATTTGATATTCATTTTTTATTAAGTATTAAGTTTATGAGCATAGATTTATTTTCTTATTGAACATTTTTTATTAAAGTAGTATATTAATATTATGAAAAGGATAATCATTACAATATTAATAATCGTTTTTTCTCTTCTTTTATCCTCATGTATTCAGGATTATCTGATAGCTCCGGAGGGAACAACTCTAACCATTACGGCAAAACCGGCTGTTATCTATTATGAGAATGATTACTCAATCGTAACAGTTACTGCTTTTGAACCTTCAGGCAGACCTATTAGGGATGGGATTATCGTATATTTTTACACGGATTTGGGCTCAATACCCGAGCAGGCGAAAACTAAAAATGGAAAGGTGTCGATTAAATTGTATAGCACAGGTAAAGAGGGTATTGCCAATGTAACAGCTACAATGCCGGGAGCAGGCGAAGCATCCGTACAGGTTGAATTTTCCACTTCATCAGATTTATGATAGGAAGCGTTGGTTTTCCCGAATTGATTTTGATTTTAATTGTTGCCCTTCTTGTTTTTGGTCCTGATAAACTGCCGGAGGTAATTAAGAGCACGGTAAAAACCGTCAGAGCAATAAAAAAGGAGATGGCTGATGTCAGGAAGACCATTGAGGATGAGATAGGTGATATCACAGAGGAAGTTGATGATGTTAAAAAGAATATAATCGTGGCTGGTGAGATTGTTAATCCTTCGGAAGACAGTGAAGAAAGAAAAGACATAATGAATAGCGATGCAGATGATATTAAGGAAGAAGGAGTAGATGGTAGAGAAGAGGGAGAAAGAAAAAAATAAAAGATTAAAAGGAAAAAAGGATCCCAATAGTCTTACCTTCTGGGAACATTTGGAAGAATTAAGAAAGAGAATATTTTATTCCATAATAATCATATTAATAGGATTTTTGGTTTCCTGGGGTTTTGCGAAGAAAATTTATGATTTTATTGCCTATCCGGTATTAAGATTCTTGAAGGATGGGAAGCTTGCCTATACCTCTTTGACCGAACCTTTTATGATGTATATAAAATTATCTTTCCTGGCATCTCTGTTTCTTACATCTCCTCTTCTCTTTTATCAATTCTGGAAATTCATATCTCCTGCTCTTGAAAAAAAAGAGAAAAGGTTTGCAATTCCTTTTATTCTCTTTTCAACAATATTCTTTTTAATAGGAGGCTGGTTTGGTTATGAAATAGTTTTTCCCTATGCATGTAAATTTTTCCTTGACATAGGGAAGGATTTCACAGCTGTTATAACCGTTAGCCAATATCTTTCACTTGCCACCAAAGTGCTTTTGGGGATTGCGTTAACTTTTGAACTTCCTGTTTTGATTTTTTTTCTTTCAAGATTTGGGATTGTAACCCCAAAGTTTCTTTTAAAGTATTTTAAATATTTTGTTTTGATTGCTTTTATAATTGCAGCTGTTATCACTCCTACTCCTGATATGATTACTCAAAGTGTGATTGCTTTTCCATTGATAGGTCTTTACGCTATTGGTATTTTGATTGCTTTGCTTTTCGGTAAAAAGAAGAAAAAAAAGAGTGAATAAGTTTAAAAGGGCGGTTGATTTCCTGAGAAAAGCTGAGAAAATAGCTGTTTTGACGGGAGCCGGTGTTTCAGCGGAGAGCGGGGTCCCGACCTTCAGAGGTAGAGGCGGTTTGTGGAAAAAGTACCGGGCGGAGGAACTTGCCACACCGGAAGCTTTTGAACGGGATCCTATCCTGGTATGGAAATTTTATGATTATAGAAGACAGCTTATTTCAAAAGTCAATCCAAACAAATCCCATGAAATATTGGCAAAGTGGGAGACCTTATTTGAAAAAATCACCATAGTAACTCAAAATATAGACGGATTGCATCAGAGAGCAGGCTCTAAAAATGTTATTGAGCTTCATGGAAATATCTGGGAGGCTCGATGTATTAAAGAAAATAAGGTTTTTAGATATAAAGAAAATCCCATAAGTGAGTTTCCTCCCAAATGTCCCGATTGTGGTTCTCTGATAAGACCTAATGTGGTCTGGTTTGGTGAATCTTTGAATCAGAATATTTTGAATTTTTCATTTTCTTTGTTTGAGAAATCTGATCTTGCACTGGTAATTGGCACATCTTCAGTGGTTTATCCTGCAGCCCATCTTCCGATCTTAACAAAGAAAAGTGGGGGGAAAATTATGGAAATAAATATAGAAGAAACATCTCTTACTATTTTATCGGATATTTTTTTAAAGGGTAAAGCTTCAGAAATATTAAAAGTGATAGATTCCCTAATCTAATCCTTCTATCCCCTCTGCCATGTAATCTTCAAACGGAACAACCTTATTTCTTCCTGTCTCCTTTGCCCTGTAAAGAGCTATATCCGCTTTTTTTACCGCTTTCCAGAAATCCTCCGAATCATCAGGGAAAAGAGACACTCCTATGCTGATTGTTATTTGAGGTAATTTTATGGACATTCTTTTAAACTCATGATTTTCAATATTGGCTCTTATCTTTTCTGCTACTTTTATGGCATATTCCTTTTTTTGAATATTATTTAGAATTATTAAAAACTCTTCCCCCCCGTATCTGAAAACCATATCCAATCTTCTGATTGTGTTATGGAAGACCTCAACAATTTCTTTTAGAACAAAATCCCCTATGTCATGTCCGTATTTATCGTTAATTTTTTTAAAATGGTCAATGTCAAGCATCAAAATTCCAAACTTTACTTTGTCTCTTACCACCTGCGCTGTAAGATGTTCTTCAAATTCCTCAAGAAATCTTCTATTGTATATTCCCGTGAGAGGATCTCTCATTACTGTTTCCTGAAGACTTTTCATTAACTGTTTTGCCTCGAGTACGGGGGATGCTTCTTTTATATAGTTTAAAAGCAGTGGTTTGTTTTTTAAGATATCCTTTGATTGTTCCTTATCAAATACGATTTGTAATATTGCTCCCACACTTTCCTGAAAATAAATCGGAATACACATATGATAAAAATTTTCTCCCCCCCTGAAGTATGGACATATTCCCGGAAAATCTTCCAATGAATTTACGATTTTTCCTATTCTTTTTGCTCTGCATAGAGCTGGATTAAGAAGAATCTCTCTGCTACACCACATTTTTTCTTTTTGATAGGAAATAATGCGCATTTTATCCTTTGAGTTTTTAATAAGATAGATGGTATAGTTCTTAATTTTAAATTTATCTTTTAGTATATACTCTATTCTTTTAAACACCTCTTCCATGGAAGAATCTTCTTCTATTGTCTCCTTAAACTCAAAAAGTTCGGAAGTTATTGTAATTAGTCTGTTAAAAGATTCCATAAGTCTGCCCAATTCATCATTGTTTGTTATTTTAAGGGTTCTGTTTTTTAGATTCTCATTTAAAGAGATCTCTTTTAAGGTTTTGTTAATTTTATTCAGAGGGAATATAAGAAATTTTAATAGTGTTACGTACAGAATAAAAATACTGATTATCACAAGAAAAAAGCTTGTAACATTTGTTATAAGAAAGAATGTCTTAAACCTGTCTTTTATCTTTTTATAATCTAATCTTAAAGTAAGAAAATAATGGGAACTTCCTTTTATTATTGGCGGGATCTCTATGGAAAAGAAAGCATAATCACCTTTAATTTTTAATTTGTGATATACATATTCTCCTTCTTTGTTTAATTCTTTTGAAGATTCAGGATCAGATATTTTTTTGGAATGATTCAGGTCTTTTACAAATTTTCTGTTTTTAGGGCCTTTAAAAATAAAAACAGCTTTCGCACCAAAAATTTTTTCAATCGGATTTATTATGAAATCCCTAATATTGTACGAGACATCCACGAATCCCAGCATTTTACCTTTAATGATAATAGGAACAATATAACACAAATAGAGCTCTGAATTATCAAGTTCGAATCCGTATAGATCTTTGCCTGTCTTCGCAATTTTAGCCAGTGTTTTTTTTGCTTTTTCCTCAATCTTTTCCGACTCGGAGAAACCTATTTTAAAAAAGAGGTTTTCTGGTGTTTTATAAAATATTACCTTTATTCTTTTATGTTTTTCTATTATCTTAAATACAGGAAGATCTTTAATTTTTTCGGTATTATCATTTTGATATATCGAGATGATATCTTTATCCTCTGACAGGACCTCTGAAATTGTTTTTATTTCATTTCCTTTTTCTTTTATCTTGCTTTTTATAAAATTTTCCACAGCTTTTTTCTTGTTTAATAGAATCTGGGAGGTTGAAACTTTATACTCTTTTATGAGAATATAATTGTTAAAAAACAGAATAAAAAATGAAAATATTATGACAGGTGTAAGAATTTTTAAGACAAGAGAATTTTTTAAAATAGATTTAATTTTTGAGTTCATCTATTTTCTACTTTGAGAGCACTATTCTGAACTACTTTTACTCCTTTAATGTGTTTTCTTATTTCGAAGGTTCCGAATTTCACATAGCGGGAACCTTTCCATTTGATAAAAATACTTGCCCAGGCTCTTTTCCAATTATAATAATTTTTATAAAAAGCTTTTACGGAACTTGCTCTGTATCCGAAGCCTGACTTTATTGTAATGGGTTCACTTGTTTCCCCCGGCAGAAGGGGTTTTTTTGAAATAATGGGTTTCCATCCGTTTCCCAGCTCCTGATTTAATCCTTCAAGTTCAAAGATTACATTGGCTATTAGATATTGCAGAGGCTTTTTCCCTATATTCTTTATTTTGAATGTTATTTCCGGAACTATTCTAACTTCATTTTTAGTCCTATACTTATATGTCCAATCCGTGTTCACCACTAAAACTTTTACGGAATTTTTGACTTCTTCCACTGTCGGAGGATTTAAAGAGGTGTTTTTTAGTAAAAACTGAAGGACGAATATTATTACTAACACTGAAATCAGTGTTATCCAGAATGTTGCATCTTTTCTCATTTTCTACCTGTATTTTAAAATAACTCCTTTTTTAAAAAAAATCAAGTGGTGCGTAGTTTATAGTTTCTACCTTTTTCTTGTTTTCAGATATCTGTCAAACCAATTTAATACTTCATTCCACCAGAATTCCGCATTGTTTGGTTTTTGAATGAAATGACATTCATCAGGGAATACTATTAATTTTGAAGGTACTCCCATCTTTTGAAGAGCTGTGAAAAATTGAAGACTTTGAGTGTACGGGACTCTGTAGTCTCTTTCTCCCGCTGTGACAAGACATGGGGTTTTGAAGTTTGTTACATATGAAGAAGGAGAGAACTTTTGGTACATTTTCGGATTTGTCCACGGGGTTCCTGCAAATTCCCATTCAGGAAACCAGAGCTCTTCTGTTGCTCCATACATGCTCTTTTGATCATATACTCCTGCGTGGGATACAAGGACTTTGAAAGGGTGATCATGTCCCTCTATCCAGTCTATCATAAAACCTCCGTAAGAAGCTCCTGCCGCTCCTATTCTTGTCGGATCTATGAATTTAAATTTATTGATAGCAAAATATGTGCCTTTAATTATATCTATATATGGCTTTCCCCCCCAGTCTTTGCTTACTGAATCGGTAAAAGCCTGGCCATAACCTACTGAACCGTGAAAATTGACCATTAAAATCACATAACCTCTGGATGCAAACATCTGGACATTCCAGCGCGGATGAAAATCATCTCCCCATGCTCCTTGGGGGCCTCCGTGAATTAGCATAATCGCAGGATATTTTTTTCTCCTGTTAAAAAAAGGAGGTTTTACAACCATTAGATGAACAGAATCTCCCCCCGCTCCTTCAAACCAGTACTCTTCAAGAGGATTCATCTCGAGGGTTGCGACAAGTTTGTCATTAAAATGGGTTAACTGAAATTCTTTTCCCTTTTCAAGGCTGTAAGCATAGATTTCAGAAGGCCTGTTTACTTTTTCTTTTGAATAAAACAGATATTTGCCATCATTACTGACCACAAAGTTTTTTATGAATGCTTTTTTTACAACAGAGAATTTTTCCCCTGTTTCAATATTAACTTTGTAAATCGGGTGGTAGCCTTCCTGGCTAACTGTAAAGAAAATAGAGTTATCCGAAGGTGCCCATCTTATTGTATTTACTGTTCTATCAAAACTCTCTGTAAGACTTATGAGTTTTCCTGTGGTAATATCTTTTACCATAATATTGTATTTGTCTGCTTCAAATCCCGGTCTTTTCATCGCTTTGTAAGCTAACATTTTACCATTATGAGAGAGGAGAGGATTATTATCATTTGCTGCATTTGATGTGATTTTTATTAAATTTCCTCCGTAAACAGATACCTTAAAAATATCATTATTGGTTGAATTTTCCGGATGTCTGGATTTATTCATTACAAAATAGATATATTTGCCATCCCTGGAGAATTCTAAATCATGAGAAGAACCAAGATCCGCAGGGGGAACATCATGATAACCATAAGAAAGCTGTCGGATCTTTTTTAAGAGGTGAGAATAAACAAAGAGTGTGGAATATTTTCCTTTCCTCCAGTAATTCCATACTCTGTAGAAAAGTCTGTCGCTTACGTAAGCCGATGTTTTTCTGTTTTTGTAATCTTCCCAGAATTTTACCTGATCATTGTATTTTCTCAGGTCGGGAGAAGCGAATGCTGTAAATGCAATATAATCACCTGTCGGGGATAATTTGAAAGTATCTATATCAACGGGGATTTCAAGATATTTTTCGGCTTCTCCACCATTTATTGAAATCCTCCATAGAGCTACCTTACCGCTCCTTGTTGAGAGAAAATAAAGGTATTTTGAGTCATAGGAGAATTCCGGGGAAAAGTCTGAGAATGTTGAATTAGTAAGCCTTATCTCCTTTCCCTTTGAAAGATCAAAAAGATAGATGGATGAGCTTGAGCCATTTTTCTTTTTATCAAGAACCTTAACAGTATAAGCAAGATAATTTCCATCAGGTGAGATAACAGGACCGCTAACCCATCTGACCTTTACAAAATCAGAATAAGATATGGCTCTTTTTTTATGAGCAGAGAATGAAAACATTGCCAAGAATAATAAAAGTGCAAAGACAAGAATAAATTTTTTTCTCATAATATAACCTCCTCAATTAGTAGATAATTAAATCAGAAAAAAGCGTTTTTTTCAAGTAATGACTTTTATCATGGTAATGTTGTAATTATTTTGTTTAAAAAGTTTCGCAAAAAGTGGTTTGAGTTAATTGTTTCCAAAAATGGGAAAAGGCTTGGCTTTTTTCAATTGTTCGATTGAAATTGCACTTTTTCCTCCTCTGAAACCAAAATCTTTCAGAGAGACTTTGCTTGACTGTCCTGAGGAGCTTATACTTCTGATCATCCCGAAAGGAACATCAGGAGAGCATAAGAGCTTTCCATGATTTTCAAGAGATTCTATAACAAAAGCTTTTACCTTTTTCCCCCCGGGAAAGCTTAAAAACTCTTCTGTCAAAGATGTTCTCTCTTTACACTCGGTCGGAGCTAAAATATTCCCTTCAAATAAAATTATACTCCATTCCTTCCCTCTCATGAGCATTTCTATGGCAACTTTGGGGACATAGAAAATATTGCCTCCGACATTGACATACCCTTCCATTGGTTCAATTGTCCAGAACCTATATGTTTTTCCCTTATAATCTATATCTTTTGGGGTTAGTTTAAACCATAGCTGTCCTGCGGGTATGCCTTGAAACTCAACCACTCTCAATTTTAAACCTGTTTTGGGGGAGATTTTCTCACCGAGATAGACCGCTTTCATTACTCCGTAATCAGCCCAGCTTCCGGGAGGAAGGGTTCTGAAACTTTTCTCGATTATCTCATTTTGAAGATTGTGCAGTTTTTTTGCAACAATCTTGCAATCGGTTACAGCATAGGAAAAAGATAAGAACAAAAACAAAAAGATGACAATTGATGTTATGGTTTTTCTCTTCATATTATCTTTCCTCCTTTGCTATTTTTTTCATCTCTATTACCTTTACATACCATTTTTTATTGTTTGTTATTATGATTTTAAATTTCACCCTGAATTTTCCGAATTTTGTAGGTGCTACAGGAAAAAGAATAATTGCTGTTCCATCAGTAAAACTTCCCCAATTTCTTGAAAGGCCTGTATTACCTTTTGCAAGAGGAAGCTTTAAAAAAAGGTTTCTTATTTTTTCGGGAATATCTTTAGCTGCCCACCCCTTTGCATATCCTGTTATTATGATAGTTTTATCAGTAAAACGAGAGGGATTCTCAGAGATTTTTATAAGTGTTATTTTTGTCAGTTCTTTCTCTGATTGAGTTTTCTCCTTACATTCTTTGATAATTTTTATTTCAACTCTTCTGTTTTTTGCTCTGCCTATTTCAGTTTTATTTGATGCTATGGGTTTCTTTTCTCCATAACCAATGATTTTTATTTTATTTTCAGGGAATCTATTTTGTATTAGAAAGTTTGCTACTGCCTCAGCTCTCTTTTTTGAGAGTTTTAAATTGTAAACTTCACTACCTATGCTATCAGTATGCCCCTCTATAATAATTTCTTTGATTTTAATGTTTTTTAACTCTTTTATCAATTGACCTAAAATTTCTTCGGCACTTTTTTTCAGATTGTATTTATTGAAATCAAAGAGGATTTTATCTCCTATTTTTAAGTTAATTTTACACTTTGTTTCATTTATTTTTAAAGGGATAAAATCTTTAATATTAAAAGGGATTTCTTTCCCATTCTTTATGTAAGATAAAACAAGTGCTACCTGATATCGAGGTCCCTGAAAATACTGTACTTCGATTTCATGAAATCCTTTTTTTAAAAAGACCTTTCCTCTCTTTTTTATCGGAGGATGGATTCTATCATTGTTAATTATACATTTATTGTCTATTATAAGTTTCGAACCATCATCACTTAAAAGGGAAAATTCCATCTCTTTATCTTCTGAGACATAAAACTTTCCTCTGTAATCAATTGCAAACCATTCAAACCTTTTGCCTACACCGGGAAATCCTTCGGAAAATTTTCTCGGTTTGATGTTGAGCACTCTGGTAAAAATTTTGCCCACAGATTTCAACTTTGAGAAATCGGGAAGAAATACTCTTCCTTCAGAGAGAAAATAAATTTTACCCTTAAATGAAAATATGTTCTTTTCAGATGTACCGAATGTGTTGTTGTCACTTTCGGAGAAACACTTCGGATTAAAAGTGAAGGAAAAGATGAGAATTGATACAACTAATAATAAATGTTTTCCTTTCATAATTTCCTCCTGTTAATAAAAATTTCGTAAAATGATATCAAAATTTGTTCCATCCGGATTATGGTATTTTATCTGCTTTTTTTTCTTAATGTATGTTTTATTTTTTTTACAATTGTTCAGAAAAGTTATCTATATGCTGTCCGGTAAAATCCCTTTTACAACTTCATCCGCATAGGCAAGATCATGACTCCTTGCTTCACTTACTATAACCACCTCTGGCAACATATCCGAAGCATCCACAAGGGTATGCAGCTTTAT
>JALVQI010000122.1 GCA_027031485.1 Candidatus Aminicenantota bacterium
TAATTAGAGATAGGGCTTTATTAGAAAACATTACTTTTCTTTTACCATAAAGGCTCTTTTTGTTGGAGTAGTTCTTCAAATGTTTCTGGAAAAGGAAGAGTTAATTCAATAAATACAGTAAAGATTAAGCTAATGTTCAAACCAAGAAATAAGAGAATTTAGCATGGTGAAATAGATTCTATAGTGAATAGTAGAGATTCATATTCCGGAGGGATACGCTTTTTTATCTTAAATCGGCAAACTATATCTTTTGCCTGAATGAAATAGCTTTCTTCTTTTGTGATTTTGTATAGTATGAAAAGTATGGAAACAAGTTCAAAGGCAACTACTGAGTCTTCCCAGTTGTCAAGGTAGATTTCTTTATGTATTTTTAAAGCCTTTTTCAGGTTCAGAATAGCCTCATCTTGATTTTCTTTTAAAAGAACTATTCCCATTTTCCCGTAAGAATTACCAAGGTATATTTTATTTTGCTCTATTGGGTTTTGTTCTACTATTTCCTCCATTATTTCATTGTATTTCTCAAAATATTCCAGAGCCTCCTTAGCTTTTCCCAGTACTTCGTATATGTTTCCCACGTTGCTGTAGGAAATTGCAAGATATCTTCTGTTTTCCTCAGTTGGGTTTTGTTTGGCAATTTCCTCCATTATTTTATTGAGTTTTTTATAATAATCCAGAGCCTCCTTAGCTTTTCTCAGTAAAGTGTATATATCACCAATCTTACTGTAGGAAATGGCAAGTCCTCTTCTGTTTTGCTCGATTGGGTTTTTATTAGCTATTTCTTCAATTATTTTATTGTATTTTACATAATATTGAAGAGTCTCATTAGCTTTTCCAAGAGCTTTATATATATCCCCCAGTTTGCTATAGGAAATGGCAAGTCCTCTTCTATTTTGCTCAGTTGGGTTTTGTTCTACTATTTCCTCTATTATTTCTACTGCTTTCTTATAATATTCCATAGCTTCTTTAGCTTTTCCTAGTGTAGCGTATATATCCCCAAGTTTGCTGTAATAGATAGCAAGATATCTTCTGTTTTTCTCAGTTGGGTTTTGTTTAGCTATTTCCTCACTAATTTTCAAGTCATTCTCATAATATTGAAGAGCCTGCTTAGCTTTTCCCAAGGAAATGTATATATCCCCAAGTCTGCTATAGGAAATTGCAAGATCTCTTCTGTTTTGTTCAGTTGGGTTTTGCTTAACTATTTCCTCCATTATTTTATTGCTTTTTTCAAAATATTCCAAAACCACCTTAGCTTTTCCCAGTGTAGCGTATAAATCCCCAAGTTTGCTGTAAGAGATAGCAAGATCTCTTCTGTTTTGTTCAGTTGGGTTTTGCTTAACTATTTCCTCCATTATTTTATTGTCTTTCTCAAAATAATCCAGAGCCTTCTTAGATTTTCCTAAGTTAGTGTATATATCCCCAAGCTTACCGTAGGAAATAGCAAGTTCTCTTCTGTTTTCCTCAGTTGGGTTTTGTTTAGCTATTTCCTCACTAATTTTCAAGTCATTCTCATAATATTGAAGAGCCTGCTTAGCTTTTCCCACTGCAGTGTATATATCTCCAAGCTTACCGTAGGAAATAGCAAGATTTCTTCTGTTTTTCTCAGTTGGGTTTTTCCTAGCTATTTCCTCACTAATTTTCAAGTCATTCTCATAATATTGAAGAGCCTGCTTAGCTTTTCCCAGTTTTGTGTATATATCCCCAAGTTTACCATAGGAAATAGCAAGATTTCTTCTATTTTGCTCTATTGGGTTTTTCTTAGCTATTTCCTCCATTATTTCATTAGCTTTCTCATAATAATCCAGAGCCTCCTTAGCTTTTCCAAGAGCTTCGTATATATCCCCCAGATTACCGTAAGTTGCAGCTAATATATAGTCTTTTATTCTTTCTTCCTCAAGATATCTTTTTAATGCGGAAAGCAGGAAAATGCGATTTCTTTCAAAACCCTTTCCCCAGAGGATATTGTTCGCCAAAAGAATACAATCGGCTCCAGTCTCAGGGTTATTACCTTCTCTTAAAACTTTAAGAAGAAACTCTTCAAATTCTTCTCCTTTTTCCTCTTTTATTCTTGTTGTCTCTCTGGAAAGTGCTGGAATCAAACTCTCTGCAAACCCCTCCCTTATAAAAAGTGCAAGTTTTTTAGCCTCCCTACTTTTTATAATCTCCTCTGCCACATATGAGAGAGCTCCCTGAAGTTCTGGAAATTTTCTATAACTCATCCACTTTTTTAGGCTCTCTTTGGAAAATCTTTCATCCTCCTTCCTGAATTTTTCAAAAAGGAGAGCTTCACATAGTCCCTGAAATGGAATAACATAAGTTCCCCCTTCACTTCCCGGCTTTTTAACCATTACTCCAACCAGTATTGCAACTTCCAAAGGCTCTAACTTATCCCTTTGTTCATAAGCTATTTCCATACTCCTCCACTTTTCTCCTATCTCTCCAACATCCTCATCACTAAGCTCTGCAGAACCTATCTCTAACATCTTGGAGAGAATCATATTCAGATTTTGCCAGAATTTATCATAGCGATTTTCAAGGGAATTCACATATTCTCTGAAAAGCTCCCATTCATTGTAAAGGGTATCTGCTTCTCTGTCATCATAGGTTCTCATAAAAAGCAGAAGGAATAGGGGATTATTAAGAAGGTTTTTTGTCTCAGAGGGAAGTTTATCCCATGGGGTTTTAGAAGCAGGAAGTGGCTTGTTTTTAGCCTTTTCTCTCTGAAGTCCTTCATAAATAGCACGCTGTTCAGTAGGATTAAGGGGGGGTATATGCCATATACCTTCCTTTTTGCCAAAGGAATATTCCTGAGGGGCAGGGTAGAGCAGGTTGTTAATTTTGTAAAGTGGATTTTCCTCGTGTCCTCTAAGGCTGAACTCTCTAATAGCAAGATACTCATCCCTTATCGTTGCTATTATTTTAATCCATTTGTAGTGATTAGTTTGTTCCGCAAGCTCTATGAGTTGAAGAAAGAGTTTTTCCGGATAGCGGTGCTCATTTATTGCATCAAGAATGAGAATAAACTTCCTTTCCTCTTCGGTGTCATCCTTACTAAGCTTTTGATAATAGTCTAAAAACTCGGGAAATCCACGAAATTCTCCTTCCTTTACTCCGAGTTTGTAGAAGAATTCTTTAAAAAGATTGGTTTCTTCTCCATCTATAAAATCTCCTCCCCTTAGAAAAAGAACAGAATGAATGGAGTCTCTGTCCTCAAGCAGTTCTGCTACAAGATGGGAAACTGTTGCGGTTTTTCCACTCCCGGAAGGACCTGATATGAGAAATAGCCTGTAGTATTCTTCTTTTAAGAAATGTCTTAAGGAATCTGAAAATGGCTTCCTTTCTGTATAAACCTCTGGTATGTATTTTTGATGGTCTATAAGACTTTCAAGGATTTTCTTTGTATATTCATTGGTATATGTTGGAAGACTCCATGGAGCTATGTCCCTTTTTGTCATTCTCCACTCTATTTTCTTTGCTTCAAGACGACTCCTCAGGCTTTCTCCTTCATCCGTATTCTCCCAGTATTTCTTTGTCTCATTACCCACATAAACAATGAGCCTCTTTATCTCCTTTTTGTAGTCCCTGAAAATGTGCCCATCATATAAATAAAGTAATTCCTCTTCTTCTTCCATTCTGTTAAAGAGTGGAAACAGAGATTGAACTTTTTCCGAAGGTCCCTTCATAATAACAGTTCCCTTTTGAAAACCATCTTCAAGCGAGGGATTTGATTCCATCTCTTTAACTTTAGGTTCTTTTCCTTTAAGAACTAAAACCCTCAAAGGCTCTTCTTCAAGACTTGATACTAAAGCGAGAAGTTTGTAGTTTTTAAGAAAAGTAAAATGGGAGAGAAGAAAATAAAAGCAGTTTATGTATTCGGATAGCATATCTTCTGTGGCTTTTTCCATCCCATGAGCAAATGCATTCCTGAGCCCCTGAAATACTTCAAATATGTTAAGATTCTGGTGTTTTGATCTTAGACCGAGTTCAGGTTTTACCTCAAAACGGGGGGATAGGACTTTCTTTAAGTTCTCATAGATCTCAGGAAAAAAATCAAGCCCTAATTTTTTGCCCCTCTTATTTATGCTGAGCATAAGGGTAATCCAGTCAGAATAGAGAGGATACTTGAGCATTGAAATGGTCTTTGAGAATGATTCCGCATCTCTTTCAGCTCCCTGCGGAATCTCTGAATCCAGATACTGCCCTATAAGTGTAAGCCCTACTGTTCTCATTAACTGATAAATTGTTTTTGGAATATATTTAATCTTTTCTTTCAATGAGTTTTGTTCATTGAAAATTTCTGAAAATACGCCTGCTATGGGAAAAGGAAACTCTTTGATTATCTGCTCCTTTAATTCCACTTTCTTCTCTTTCTCAAAGTTAAATTCTAAACATTTAGTGTATTTATTCTCCACCTTGCACCTCTTTTATACACTTTATTTTATTTTAGAAATTGTTCCTATAGAAAGCCGAAAATACACCTTTCTAATCAGGTAAATCTCTAAAATCCTAAAAAACACTATAAATAATATAAATTATTTCCCATAACAAATCAAGAAACTGAGGTGCGTTGATGAAAATAAAGAATCGGAGATTGGGAACAATGAATTGGGAACTATAATATAGGGGCAATTCAACGAGATAGCCCTGAGCCTTGAGCTTAGAGCTTTGCGCAAAACATTAAGGAAAGTCTCTAATAAGTTGTAATCAGTTATAATTTTTTAAAATGAATTTTATAAAAAAGAATTTACAAACAACAGTAAAC
>JALVQI010000123.1 GCA_027031485.1 Candidatus Aminicenantota bacterium
GGAGAAAGAAAATTTGGCATACCAATTGTTGCAAAGATCCTTGTTCAGAAAGACAGAAGAAGCTTAACTGTCGAAAAGAGGACAGTCCATGTTAGAGAACTTTTAGAAGTTAAAACAACCGGATTTAAATCAAACTCTTTACTATGGGATTTCGGAGATGGAATAAAAAAGATAGGAAAGCAAGCAGAGAAACATGTATACGATAAAGTGGGAACCTATACGATAAGTGTGAAGGATAATGGCGGAAAAGATTTAAAAACTTTCAAAGCACAGGTCCAGGTTTTGCCTGACCCAAGAAAAATAGAACTTTCTTCCGACAAAGTGGGAATCGGAGAAAAACTAACACTAAAAGCTGTTAACTTTTATTCTCCGAATATTCTCTGGGATTTCGGAGATGGAATAAAAAAGATAGGAGCTTCACATGAAACTCATTATTATAGAAAAAAAGGAAAATATATTATCAAAGCCATTGACTATGCAGGAAAGGATAAGAAAACTTTTACCAGGAATATAGAGGTAATAGTTAAACAATCTCAAGCATCCTCTCTGGAAATTTCCGGTGGTGAATTTTTCTTTTCTAAGAACATGAAAAATTATGCTGTTGTTTCAAAGGGAGAAAAGGGTTTTGAAGCAAAAGTAAAGATTAAATTCGAAGGAACAGGAGTGCTTACCGCATATTGGAAAATAGATGATAAACCATTTAAGTTAGTCAACACTCCTTTAAGTTTCGGTCAGTATAAAGTCTTTACTCTAAAAAACATTCCCGTTCATATTTTCGGTATTCATAAACTCAGTTTTGCTATCAAAACACCTTCAACAAAAGCAAAACTTTACGGATATTATTTTGTTTCCCCGTCAAAGAGAAAAATCCGAATTATCATTCCGGAGGATAATAGTATAGTTAAAAAGCAAACAGTTCCTTTAAAATGGAAAAAGGTTAAAAGAGCTTATTATTATAGAATTATGATAGCAAAATCAGTAGTGTCCCTGTTTAAAAATCCGATAAAGAGGATTTTACATAGCAACAATAGTTATTATGTAAAGTTTAAAAAACCTGAAAAAGAACAGCTCTATTTTTGGTTTGTTGAAGCATTAGACAGAAATAAGACTCTTATAGCATGTAGTGATATTAATTCATTTTTATTAAAGTAAGGTTAGAAACTGTATTTAACACCGAAAATAAAAGTACGAGGTTTGGGAGAGCCGTATATGTATCCTGCATCTCTAAAGGGTCCCCTGTCTATGTCCTTTTGAAACTCATTGGTTATATTGTACAATTTAAAAAAGAGTTTTATTGTACTGGAACTAACTTTTATTTTTTTGCTGAGAGTTGAACTTAAGATATAGTAAGGAGGTGTGGTTTCCAGCTTATCCTCCTGAATGTATCCTTTGTAATGGGGCATTTTCATTTTACCATTGTATTCAAAACTCATCTCAATATCAACTATTTTTAGTCCATTTATTAGCAAAGTGGCAAAGCCATAATCTTCCGGCGTTTTAAAAGGAATTTTTGAATTAAAAGCTGGTTCGGGAACATCAAAATAGCTTTTCTGGTGTGTCCAGCCCAAGTTTAACTCAAACAGAGAAGCCATTTTATAATTAAAATCCAGTTCACCGCCATACACTTTCAACCCTTTACCATTTACTCTTAAAAATACTCTTGAATTATCGGTTCCTTCAATTTCTTTTAATACAAAGGTATCGAAAAGACGATTGTAAAAAACACCAAGGCTGATTTGCAAAGCTTTACCGTTTGATGAAGAGTAATAATCAAAACTATGGGTAAAACTGTATGATTTTTCTTCTTTGAGATCGGGAGCATTTTTTACAATAAAACCTTCTCCTCCCAGAATCGTTATATGAAGATCTTCATCAAAGACTTGGGGAGCTCTGAAGCCGGTTGAAAAGGTAGTTCTTGTTTTTAATGTTTTTGTTAAATTTAACATGAAACTTATTCTGGGACTTGAAATGATTTTATTAACTTTGCTATGCTTATCAAATCTTATTCCATATAAAAAATCTATTGTTTTATTAACATGAAATTCATCCTGAAACATTATTCCAATGTTATCATACTTATCGTTTATAACCCTATTATATGATAAAGCTTCATCCTTGATTTTTTCAGATCTGTAGCTAACTCCTAAAGTTAGCATATGAAGACCCACTTTATGAAAATAATGAAGGATTCCAATAAAAATGGGGTTTATGGTTTTTCCGTATGCATTCGGGTCTTTTTGTGCGCCATAATAAGAATTTCTCTTAAGGTAAGTGGATGATAAGGCAAACTTAATGACATCATTACCAAAAACCTGTTCCCATCTCAAATTTGTATCCACTCTATCGGTTTTAGCCATTTCAGCTATTAAGGCTTTATCGGGTGGAAGATCAAGGTTATCTCCTCCTCTTCTATATTCATGTATTTTAGTAAAGCTTACCCTTAATTTTCCATTTAACGAAGGAAAAGATTTGAATAAGTTAATTCCAAAAGCCATATCATTTAAAATACCTAAGTTGGAGAAACCATCATTGTTTATATCAACAGGGTCTCTTTTAAAGTATGAGGCAAAGAAAGAGGATTTTGTTCTTTTATCTTTAGAAACATAATTATTTATGAAGCCAAACTTTAAATATGATTTCCCTGAAATACTCTCATCCTGAAAACTTATTGATGTGCCGTTTTCAAAACTCTCTCTTGTAATTAAATTTATAACTCCTCCGATAGCATTTCCTCCGTAAAGAGAAGAACTCCCACCTTTAACAATTTCTATTCTGTCAATCATTTCAGAAGGAATTTGTTCAAGTCCATAGATACTGGCAAGGGAACTTATCACAGGTAAACCGTCTATCAAAATTTGTGTATATTTTCCCTCAAGCCCGTTTAATCTTACCTGAGTGTAATTACAATTTTGACAGTCTGTTTCAACTTTAACTCCAGTGGTAAATCTCAAAGCATCTGCCAAATTTACAGGTGTTTTTTCTTCAATCATTTTTTGAGAAATAACATAGGTTTTTATGGGGATATCAAGAAGCTTTTTTTCGGTGGCTGTTGCAGTTACTGTTATTGATTCCTGAAGACTTTCCATTAAAGTAAAAAGAACAGGGATTTTTGCTCTTTTTTTTACAAGAAAAAATTTTGTTGTATATGGAGCAAAACCATCCTTATAAACTTCAAAATGTATTTTCATTTTTTTGGAATGAAAAGAGAGAAAACACCTCTGATATTTGTTTCGGCACTATCTCCTGTCTCCGGAACTACAACTATGGCTCCCTTTAATGGTTCTTTCTTTTCATTTACAACTTTTCCCACTATTTTCGCTAAATTTCCATTTAACCAGAAAAGACCAATCTCATTTTTAGCAAAAGCAAATAAAGTGAGAATAAACAAACTTATAAAAAGACTTAATATTTTTTTCTTCATTAAAACACCTCCTTTTTTATTTTTTAGTTAAAGTAAAAATATAGTATAAGGAGGTGCTCTCTTCTTCTTTCTATGTTTTATATATTCTAAGACAGGAAAAGAACAGTTAAATTCAAAAGAAAAGAGTAAAACAAATAAGAAAATAAAAAAAACGATGAAACTATAATCTATGAAAAAGACAGAATTTTTTTCAAAGAAACCAATGGGGCAGTTATCCTCTAACTGTAAAACCTTATCCGTATGGTAGAATTCAAAGGTTGAGAAAAAGAAAGCTATAACAATGATTATGAAAAAAAAGAGAAGCTTTTTTCTCTTATAATCTATCATTTCGGATTATGATAGCAAAAGCAAAAATTTTTGTCAAAAAACTCGGGTATTAAAAAACCGAAAAAATTTTTTTTAAGATTATGGTATAATATAGAAAAAATAATTTCCGGGAGGGTAATATGAAGAAAAAGGAGACATTGAAGTTTCAATCAGAGGTTAAGAGGCTTCTTGATATCTTAGTTTATTCTCTTTATAAAAACAGAGAAATCTTTTTGAGGGAATTAATTTCAAATGCTGTTGATGCATTAAATAAAGTCCAATTTGAGTTGCTCACTGACAAGAAGATAGAAGATAGAGAGCGGGAGCTCAGAATTGATATTAAAACAGACAAGGAGAAAAACATGCTCATTGTTGAAGATACCGGAATCGGAATGACAAGAAAGGAACTTATAGATAATCTTGGGACGATTGCTCATTCGGGAACAATGGATTTTTTAAAAAAAGTTCAGAGAAAAAAGAAAGTGGAAGATCTGGACCTTATTGGTAAATTCGGAGTTGGTTTCTATTCTGTTTTTATGGTGGCGAAAGAGGTAAGGATTTTAACAAAATCTTTCAGAAAGGGAAGTTCTGCCTATCTCTGGGTTTCGCAGGGAGGAGAAGAGTATACAATAGAAAAGAGTGAAAAGGACAAGAGGGGAACAAGGATTGAAATAATTTTGAAAGAGGATGCAAAGGAATTTCTTGAAGAATATAGAATAGAAAACATTATTAACAAACATTCAAAGTTTGTTCCTTTCCCAATATATATAAACGGTAAAGAGCTCAAAAGGAAACCTCCGATATGGACCCAGCCTAAAAATCAGTTGAAGGAAAAGGATTATTTTGAATTTTACAAATACCTGACTAATTATGAAGAAAAACCGCTTACTTATCTTCATATTTCAGCTGATGCTCCCTATCAATTTCACGCATTGATTTATGTGCCTGATATATCTACGGATTTTATGGAATTGTTTACAAAAGAGCCTGGTGTGGATCTTTATTCAAAAAAAGTTCTGATCCGGAAACATTCTAAAGATATAATACCCGAGTATCTAAATTTTCTGAAAGGTGTTGTGGACTCTGAGGACCTTCCGCTAAATATTTCAAGGGAAAGTATACAGGATGATCTTATTGTTCAAAAGATAAAAAAACACATTGTTAAAAAAATTCTTGAGCATCTTAAAAATATAAAGGAAAAAGATTTTGAATTATATGTGAAAATATGGAAAAAATTCGGAAGAAAGTTTAAGGAAGGAATAATTTCCGATTTTGACAACAGAGATCTACTGTCAGAACTCTTGCTTTTTGAGTCATTGAAAAGCGGAGAGGGGAAGTTTATAGATTTAAACAAATATAAAGAATCTTTTGAAAAAGATCAGACAGAGATATATTATATTTCAGGAGAATCCTACAAAAGCATCGAAAAAAATCCGTCTCTTGAAATTTTCAAAGAAAAGGGGATAGATGTGCTTTTTTTAACTGACCCTGTTGATGAGTTTGTTCTTGAACATCTGAAAGTTTTCAAATCATTTCCTTTTAAAGCAGTTGAAAGCTCTGACATAAAAATAGGAGAAGAAAAAAGGGAAGAAGATAGGGAATTAAAGGACTTTATTGATTTTCTAAAAAACCTTTACGGCGATAGAGTGGCTGATGTAAGGGTATCAAGAAGACTCACAAAAAGCGCATGCACGCTTGTAAATCCTGAAAATTCCCCTTCGGTTCAAATGGAAAGAATAATGAAAATCATGAACAAGGATTATGAAATGTCGAAGAAGATTTTTGAAATAAATCCTAATAATATCCTTATTAAAAAAATGATATCTCTTTACAAAAAGGATAAAGATTCGGACAAATTAAAAAATATTGCACTTCACCTCCTTGAAAATCAAATGATAAGAGAAGGATTGATTTCAGACCTTAACAATTATCTTGAAAGAAGTGAGAAAATTATGCTTGAAACACTGTAGGCAGAATCAATCAACATAACCCAGAGATTTTAGATTTCTTTTGATCTTTTCAAGGTTTTTCCTTCTCTGAGAAGCAGCTTTTTTATAATAAAAATTAAGAATTCTTTTCAACTCCTTGTAAATTTTTCTGTTTTTGAAAACAAGATTATCTTTTTCCTCTGGATCTTTAGCAAGATCGTATAATTCATACTTAGGAAGAGTTGGCGGATTCTCAAATTTTCTTTTGTCAATTTTAATATTATAGATAAGTTTAAAGTCATCTTTTAAAATACCCATTTTAAAGGGAAAGGATAAAAGAGAGTATTCGGGAGATGTGGAAAAAATAATAAAATCCTTTCCTTTTGATTCCCACTTTTTATAAGGTTCAAATCCAAGGATGCGAGAAATAAGAATGGGAATTTTTTTAAGGGACATTAAGTGATTGTCTCTTCCCTTCTTAACATTATCAGCTTTTATTATCAGAGGAACTCTGATTTCTTCGTCATAGAGAGAATAGCCGTGCTCCCAGCTTCCATGTTCAAAGAATTGTTCTCCATGGTCTCCGAAAATTAAAATGGAAGTTTTTGAATATATCTGTTTTTGTTTGAGAAATTTTACGAGAGGTCTTATAAAATCCTGATCAATAGCAAGAATCTCCTCTTCATATAAAGTTTCAGCCTTTTTCCTTATCCTCTCAGGAAGGGGAGAAAAGGTTCCTCTCACCCCTTTTGTCAAAGAAAACATATCCACAACCCCTTTTTCTCCAAGTATGGAATATTCCACAGGGGGCATGTAAGGTGAATGTGCCTGATAGGTATGTAAAAAAATGAAGAGATCTTTACCTTTATTCATAGTGATCAAGGTTTTAGCTCTGTTGAAAAGAATCCTTGCTGCATCTCTGTTAAAAAGATTAAAATTATCGTCAAGATAACTTGTAAAACCTCTTGCAAAGCCAAGGCCAGAAGAAACAAGGTTCCCCCCTGTAAGAGCAAAAGTATAAAAACCCTTTTTTTGTAAGAATTCAGCTATTGATAATTTTCTTTCATCCCAGCTGTAAGTTGAGAAGAAAACAGATCTGTGGGCTTCTGTTGTCCATGGATATGTTGTATATGCTCTGGTATAATAAAGACAATCGGATGTTCCCCATTTTTTCAAAAAAGGAGAAGCCTTAGAATTCGGATTATAGAGGGAGAGACTTTTTGCTCTAACAGTATCGAGTGAAATTAGTATAAAAACCTTTTTCTTAATTGAAGGTTTATACAAATAGGGAGAACCCCAAAAACATATATCCCCAAATGAATTCTTTCCTCTTGATGTTCTAAAGACAAGCCCGTCGCAGTTTTCAGGAATTTTTATGTTAAAAAATCTAACACTGTTCAAAATCTTTTTTTCAAAAATCTTTTTTGTCTTTTTTCCTTTAAGAATTGAAATTGAAAAATAGTTTCCATCTCCGATGTTGTTAAAAAAATCTGTTTTTGTGAGAAAGTTTACAGAACCTGCATAAAAGCTTAGATTCATCCCGCCTTTAATTTTTCTTCTTAAAATTATTTCAGAATCCGGAGCCACATATTTTGCCTGATAAGCTGTTTTATCAACCTTTATATAATAATACTTGCGGAGAAATTCATGATTTTTAATCCAATCTTTTTCTGAGAGAATATCCTGAATTATAATTTTTGATTTTTCAGGAAAAGTAATGGAGTTTGTTATTATTTCCTTTACATTAAAAAAGTTCGGTTTTATTTCCGTAAGAATTCTAAGAAATCTCTTATCTTTAAATTTTAGTTTTTTATCTGAGGAAAAAGTCTTTGGTTTGAATTTTAAAGAATTGAAGATAAAAACTTTTCCTTTTGCTAAATTTATAGATATTTTTTTTTCTTCAGGGAAGTAAAATAAAAAATTTCCGTTTAAATTGTATTTTTCTCCGTTTATAGTTAATACAGCCTCTTCACCTCTGATGAAAAGAGCTCCCTTGATTTTTCCTCTGAAAGGAAGAAAGATATTATTTATACTGTTTTTTTCTGAATAAACATTTGTGTTTTCCGGTTCCCACAGGTAAAAAGAGGTGCTTATTTTTGTCTTAATTTTCAGAAACACAAAGAGGAGGATAAAAAGAATAAAAATTAACAAAACAAAGTAATATTTCTTCTTCATTATTAATTATATCATAATAAACGTTGTCCTTAATTTTGAATATTAAAAGATACAGAAAAATTTTTAAGAAAAATAAAATCTTTTTCAATCTTTCCATAAATATAATAATTGGAAAATTTTCCTGTTATCGGATCTATTGCAAACCAACCATAAGAAGGAAAGAAAACTTCAATCCAGCTGTGTTTTTGCAGAAGATTCTTCTTTTTGTAAAAATAAAATCCTGTAATCTTTTTTACCCTAACACCTCCTTTTATAAGAAGATAATAGGAAAGATTTGTAAATCCTGTGCAATAACCAGAACCTCTTCTTAGAACAGAAACAAGATCCTGAGGTTGATTTTTTTTACTGTATTTTATATTTGTTTTAAGAAAAAGAAGAACATTTTTAACATAATCTGTATACGATTCAGAGGAATTATATATTTTTAAAACAATATCATTTAACTCTCTTTTCTCACCTTTTTTGAGAGACAAAAATCCTCTGGATACATAGGGAAGTTTTTTATAAAAAAAATTTATATTTATCCTAACTACCTCTTGGTTTTCTGAAATTTGAACATCCTGAGAAAAATTCTCTATTTGATAATTGTAAAAACTTACTTTATCTGTTAAAGGGATTAAAAAACTTATTTGCTGAAAAATAAGGAATAGGATAAAGGAAATTTTCATCTATTTATTATTAAATTTTTTATTAATTGAATCTAATATTCCGTTTATAAATTTATGGGAAGTTTCACTCCCATAGGTTTTGGCAATTTCTACAGCTTCATCAATCACAACAGGAACAGGAGTATCCTTTTTGTAAAGAAGCTCAAAAACTGCGATTCTTAATATATTTTTATCAACCTTAAACATTCTCTGAAGCTTCCAATTTTTGGATACTTTTTCTATCTTTTTATCTATATCATTAAGATTATCCACAACTCCTTTCACAAGAGTTTTTGCATATTCTCTTACCTTTCTATCCTTTGTGGTAGAAAAATTTTCCCAGAAGCAATGTATTATTTCATCAATATCATCACCTGTTGAATCATACTCAAATAGAATTTTAAGAGCCTCTTCTCGGGCCTTTCTCCTTCTTCCCATTTATACTCTTTATTCCACCTCTTTATAAAGATTTATCATTTCAATAAGAGCCATCGCAGATTCAAATCCTTTATTCCCCATTTTAGTTCCCGCTCTATCTGTTGCCTGATCTATTGTATCTGCAGTGATAATTCCATAGGTTACAGGGATTGGGGAATTGATTCCGACACTGGCAATCCCTTTAGTGGTTTCAGCCGCAATATAATCAAAATGAGGAGTTTCTCCTCTGATAATAACGCCAAGAGTGAGAATACCGTCGATTTCCATACTCTCTGCTTTATCAGTAAGCTTTTTTAAAAGCAAGGGGATCTCAAAGGAACCGGGAACTTTGTATACAATAACATTATCTTCACTACCTCCAGTTCTCTTAATAGCATCAAGAGCTCCTTCCAAAAGTCTTTCGGAGAAAAAGCTATTAAACCTTGAAATAATAATTGCTATTTTCAGCCCTTTTGAGCTGAGTTTGCCTTCTCTTACCTTCATTATCCCTCCATTACTTTTTTGAGCTTTGACAATGCCCAATCTATTTCCTCCTTTGTTATGACAAGAGGAGGAGCAAATCTTATTACCATTTCATGTGTTTCTTTACAGAGTAAACCCTCTTCCATTAATTTTTCCGCATAAGGCCTTGCAGGTTCTTTAAGCTCCATTCCGATTAGAAGACCTCTTCCTCTTATTTCTTTTATTTTAGGATTGTTTATCTTTCTCAATTCTTCCATAAAATAGTTCCCCATTTCATTTGCTTTCTCAGGAAGTTTTTCATTTTCAAGAACTTCAAGAGCAGCTATTCCTACAGCTGCTCCCAATGGGTTCCCACCAAATGTGGAGCCATGGTCACCAGGATTAAAAACACCCAGAACTTCCTTTGAGGAAACTACTGCTGAAACAGGCATAATACCACCACCAAGGGCTTTTCCTAAAATTACCATATCAGGTTTAATTCCTTCCCATTCATAGGCAAATTTTTTTCCTGTTCTTCCGAGCCCTGTTTGTATTTCATCTAAAACAAGAAGAACATTATTTTTATCCGCAATTTCTCTTAATCTTTTAAGGTAGCCTTCTTCAGGAATTATTATACCCCCTTCTCCCTGAATGGGTTCAACCATTATAGCAACAGTGTTGTCTGTAATTGCTTTTTCGACTTCATCAGCATCTCCATATTTTACAATCTTAAAACCGGGGGTGAAAGGTCCAAAACCATCCTTGTATTGTTCTTCCGTTGAAAAACTGATTATTGTTACTGTTCTTCCATGAAAATTATTCTCTGCAACAATAATCTCGGCTTTGTTTTTTTCCACGCCTTTTTTGTAATATCCCCATTTTCTTACAGCTTTAATGGCAGTTTCAACTGCTTCTGCCCCTGTGTTCATGGGAAGAGCCATTTCAAAACCGGAAAATTCACACACTTTTTTTAGAAATAATGGAAGTTTGTCATTATGAAAGGCCCTTGAGGTTAAAGTTACCCTATCAAGCTGCTTTTTTGCAATATCAACAATATAGGGATGTCTGTGTCCCTGATTTAAAGCCGAGTAAGAAGATAACATATCCATATATTTGTTTCCTTCAACATCCCATACCCATACACCCTCAGCTTTTGAAATTACTATCGGTAATGGGTGATAATTATGTGCTCCGTATTCATCATTAATTTTAATTAATTCCTTTGAATTCATAATTCCTCCTTAATTTATAAAGTTAATCAATTTTAATTTTTTAAAATATTTTTGTCAACCCAACCCTTTGCCCTAAAAATCGGATATGTTAAAAAAAAGAGAATATAAAAAATCAATCTTCCATAGCAAATATACCAAAAGCATGAGGACCTGCATGGACACAGAGTGTTGCAGTAGCTTTTTCCACATAGATTTTCTTTGATTTGATATCTGATTTTTCAATTAGAGTTTTTAAAATTTCGCCGGATTCCTGATTTATTCCGTAATTTATTTCAATGATATAATCTTTATCAAAATTTATCTCTTTTAAAAATCTCTTAAAGACTTTAAATTCAGGCTTTTTCTTCCCAAAAATAAAAAATTTCTTTTCCAATTTCCCATCTCCATTCACATGGAGAATAGGATGAAGTCTAAAAAATTTTGTTATAATTCCTGCAAATTTAGGAGCTCTCCCCCCTTTCACAAGAAAATCCAAATTTCTTAAATAGATAAAAGAGATAATTTTATCCCTTTTAGAAGATAAAATATCCACAATCTCTTCTATATCCTTACCCTTTCTTATTAATTCTAAAGCTTTATAAACAAAGAGAGCTGCACCTCCGGAAAGATTTTTCGTATCAAAAACCTTTATAAGCTTCTCTCCATCTTTAACAAGGGTTTTAGCCATCTCAGCGGTTTTATATGTTCCACTATGGCCAGAAGTTAATATTATAACAAGAACTTTTTTAGCTTTTTTTAAGGCATTTTCATAAGCTGATTTAAAATCACCAATCGCAGGTTGGGAAGTTTTCAAGTTAAGATTTTTATTTTTATAAATTTTTTCAATGATCTCATCTTTCTGTATATCAATATAATCTTTGTAGAATTTTCCCTCTATTGCCATCTGGACAGGAACCCTTTCTATTCCTTCTTCAAGCAAAAGAGATTCCGGAATATCAACCGTCGAATCTATTACAATTCCAATCTCTTTTTTCTTAAACTCTTTCATCTGTTCTTTTAAATTATCTATCTTCTTTGATAAAATTTTATTCACATGGGGGATTAACACCTTTTCCACTTTATCAGGCTCATTTGTATGAATATGAATATTTAAGAAAGATTTCCCTCCGGAAACAATAATTGAATCTCCACAATCCTTAATTAAACTTTTAAAAAACTCTTTATCCTTTTCCTTTGGTTCTACCGTCCACTGACAGCAATATGAAAATTTATACTCCCTCTCAACCCTTGATTTAACCATATTAAAATACTTTTTTGAAATATTTACAAATTTGTCCTTCCCTTTTTTCAATGAATTTGCCATCCCCTTTAAAAAAAGGAAAAATCCCAAACCTCCCGAATCAACAACATTTGCTTTCTTTAGAGAAGGAAGCATCTCCCTGGTCTTTTCCACCACCTCTTTTGCTTTATTAACAACATTTTCAAAAACAGAGCCAAAGTGCTCACTTTTCTCAGACGCTTTTTTAAATGCTTCCGCTGTCTCTCTGATTACAGTAAGAATTGTTCCCTCTTTAGGATCACTCATGGATTGATAAAGTTCTTTTATAGCCTGATCCATTGCCTGCGCAAACTCTTTAGGGTTCAAACTTTTCTTACCCTTTATTGCCTTGGCAAAACTAAAAAAGAATTGGGAAAAAATAACCCCTGAATTCCCTTTTGCAGATATAAGGAGATGGGAAGAAATCTCAGCTGTGAAACCATCAAGAGAATTTTCTTCCATAGTATCAAGAAGGGTTAAGATTGGTAAAAATGTATTTACTAAATTATCCCCCGTATCCCCATCCGGAACAGGATAAACATTAATATCATTTAAAATTTGTTTATCAGAGATAAGATGTTCTATTCCATTCCTTAGAATTTCCTTGAACTCTTTTGTCCCTATCTGTTTCATTATTTATAAATTCTTGTTCCCTCTTCTCCTTTCAGAGCTTTTAAAATATTTTCCGAATTCGTAATAATTGCTTCATTGGATGTTGCCTCAACAAAATCTATAGAGGCTTCTATTTTGGGTCCCATGGAACCTGCGGGAAATTGACCTTCGCTTAAAAACCTTTTTGCCTCTTTCACACTCATTTTGTATATAATTTCTTCGTTTTCCTTACCAAAATTTATAAGCACATGGGGAACTCCTGTCAGGAGGAAAAAGTGAGATGCCCTCACATCCTTAGCAATTAACGAAGCTGTTCTATCCTTATCAATGACTGCATCAACAAGTTCAAATGTATTACCTTTATTTCTTACCACAGGAATGCCTCCGCCTCCTCCGGCTATGATAACATCGGCTCTTTTAAAAGCATCGGAGATTATGTGAGAAGAAAAGACTTTAACAGGTTTTGGCGAAGGCACAACTCTTCTATATCCTCTCCCCGCATCTTCCTTCATTATCCAATCCGGAAATTTTTCTTTTATTTCCTCTAACTCATCTTCAGAATAAAAAGGACCTACCGGCTTTGAGGGATTATCAAAACCAGGATCATCTTTCAGAACCTCTACCTGACTGACAATTGTCAAGACTTCAAAATCAGGATTTTTTTTATTTATGGTATTGATAATAGCCAATTCAAGCATTGTGCCGATTTCAGCTTGAGTAAGTGCATCGCACAAAGCTAAATTCAGAGGATGAATATTCTCCTTTAAACCTGCAAGTTGTCTCAAGTACGCCATTCCAACCTGAGGGCCGTTTCCATGCACCACTACAACTTTAAACCCCTCCTTATAAAGAATCTCTATAAGCTTGGCCGCTTGATAGGCTCTCTTCAGCTGTTCCTTAGGTGGCGTGTTTCCGTCTGAAAGAGCATTACCTCCAATAGCTACCACAGCTATATCAAACATCAGTATTCAACCTTTATAAACTTTTAGACATGGAATTTAAAAATTCTTTATTATTCTTTGTTTTTCTTATTTTCTCAACCAACAATTCCATTGCTTCCACTTCATTAAGCTGAGATAAAACTTTTCTTAAAATCCAAATTCTATTCAAATCCTCCTTTGGAATCAAAAGTTCCTCTTTTCTTGTACCGGATTTAAAAATATCGATCGCAGGGAAAACTCTCTTATCCACCAATCTTCTATCAAGGTTTATTTCCATATTTCCAGTGCCTTTAAATTCTTCAAAAATAACCTCATCCATTCTGCTGCCTGTATCGATAAGAGCTGTCGCTATTATTGTAAGACTACCTCCGTCTTCAATCTTTCTCGCAGCTCCGAAAAATTTCTT
>JALVQI010000124.1 GCA_027031485.1 Candidatus Aminicenantota bacterium
CTTATATATGCCCAGACAGTCTTTCCATCATAATTATAAATTGAATGAATCAGGTCCAGAATAATATGAGGATTTTTCTTGGAATTAAATGTGTATCTATGAAATGCAGCCCTTTTGGTAGCTGTAACTTCCGCTTTAATATTATAATCCGATAAATTTACCTTATAATAACCCGGCTCCGCATACTCTTCCTTATGGGAAAATCTTGATCTATAACCTGTTTCCGGATTTTTCTCACTACCGGGCTCAAGTTTTAACTCTCCTGTTGAAGGCATTATCAAAATATCGCCAAGGTCAGAATGTCCTGTCCCGCTAAAATGTGTATGAGAAAAGCCCAAAATAGTCTTGTCCGAATACTGATAACCGGCACACCACGGATAGCTTTTCCCGACATTCTTCAAAGCGGTATCGGGACTAACCTGCACCATTCCGAAGGGAACAACAGCACCCGGGAATGTGTGACCGAAGCCTCCTGTTCCTATAAAAGGATTTACATATTCATAAGGTGTTTTCCCCGGAAGAAGAAAGCTCAAGAGAAAAAACAGTGAAAAAATTCTTAGTTTCTTTAGATTTTTCACTTTTACCTCTTGGATTTAAATTAAAAAATGCCGAAGGGGGGATTTGAACCCCCACAGGCCGAAGCCCACCAGATCCTGAATCTGGCGCGTCTGCCATTTCCGCCACTTCGGCAAAAACAAAGAAAATATAAATAAAAAATCATAAGAAGTCAAGAGATTCTTTTTAATCAAAAATAACACAATACAGAAAGTGATAAGACTAATCAGAAAAAATACTGCTAAAAAGAGGAATGTGAAGTGGTGCTTTGATTACTTTTGTTAATGATAAAACTTAATTTTCTCTTTTGCTTTTTAGATATTCGGCGATTAAAAAAAATTCTGTTATAAAAAAGAAAATTAGAATTTCATAAAAGAGCATTTTAATCCTCCTTCATTAATTTGATAATTTATTTTACAAAAGGATGTGTATCAAATAGTGATAGAGGTTTTTCCCCTTTGTCTCTTGAATTTATGGGTAGTTTGTGATAAAAATAAAAAGAAAAGAAGATGAAGATTGAAAATAATAGATATAAATTTCGTCATAGAGATTTTTTCTTGAACCTGTTTGGTGAAAATGTTTATGCGGTTGGAGGTTTTGTAAGGGATCTTTTTCTTGGTAAAACAAGGGATGATGTGGATTTATTGATAGTTAAGGAAGACATAGACTCTATTATAGAAAAATTAAAACCACACGGTAAGGTTGATGTTGTGGGAAAAAACTTTGGAATAGTTCTGTTTACCTATGAAGGAATATCTTATGAAATAGCGCTTCCCCGGATTGATATTACTGAAAACAAAAAAAAAGCGGATCATAAAAATTTTATAGTTATGGCTGATCCTTTTTTACCGATTGAAGAGGATCTTAAAAGAAGAGATTTTGTTTGCAATTCAATGGCACTTCACATTAAAAGTGGTAAACTTATTGATCCCTTCGGAGGTGTTAAGGATATTGAAAATAAAATTTTAAGAATGACAAATGAAGAGAGCTTTTTTGATGATCCTTTGAGAATTTTAAGAGCTGCCAGATTTGCCTCAACCCTGGAGTTTAAACTTGAAGATAAAATTTATGATAAAGCCAATGAGACGGAGCTTACAGGTCTAAGCATAGAGAGAATAACCGAAGAGTTTTTTAAAATGCTTTATAGGTCTGAAAAACCTTCCATTGGCCTTAATGAGTATTTTAAACTTGGAATTTTAAGACAGCTTTTTCCTGAGCTTTTCAAGTTAACTTTAACCATTCAGGATGCTGATTTTCATCCTGAAACGGATGAGCAGGGACATCACACTGTTTGGGCTCATACTCTTCTTGTGGTTGATAATGCTGCCTATCTTTCGGAAAAGGAGAGGTTTGAATTTGATGAAACAGAAAAGCTAATACTTATCTTGGGAGCTATTTACCATGATATCGGAAAGATTGAAACAACAGAGTGGAGATGGAAAAGGGGAAGAATGACTATTACAAGCAATAATCATGATTTTCAGGGAGAAAAGATTGCGGAAAGGGTTTTCAAAAGATTTAAGATAGTTAGATACAAAGGATATAAGATGAAACAACTTGTGAAAAAGATGATAAGACATCATCACAGGATTTTTGATCTCTGGAGAAACAAAGAGTCAATTACAAAAAAATCGGTTGCTAAAGTTTATCTTGAATTTAAGGATGATATAAAATATCTTTTAATTCTTGATATTGCCGATAAGGAAGGAAGAGGACAGGAGAGACCTGAATCTCTTGATGAGAGGGGTGAATGGTTTTTAAGCTTGATCGAAAAGTATGAGCTAAATAAAGATACGATAAATCCTTTAATAATGGGAAGGGATTTAATCAAAATAGGGGTTTCCCCGGGGCCATTGATGGGTAAAATAATTAAAGAATTATACGAAAAACAGCTTGAGGATAAATTTAAAACAAAAGAAGAGGGTCTTAAATTTGCAAAAGAGTTAATAAAGAATATTTCAACGGAGGATAATAAATGATTTTAAAAACAAAAAACATTTTCATTCTAATGCTTACTTTTATATTATTTATGTCTAATTCATTTTTGTTTTCGAAGGAAAAACCATCGTCAGCTGAAATAAATTTTTATAAAGGGATTTCCTATTATCTTTTAGGAGATATTGATAATGCAAAGCTTTATACAAACAGATATCTGGATAGAATAGGAAAAGAAGATTTAAAAAATGCTTTTAACTATCTTTTTAAGAATGATAAACTTTCGGCTTCAAGAATTTTTGAAAACTATATCAGAAGAAGATATAAGAGATTAGATGCTGTTATTGGATATGCGCTATCCATAGGGGAATACTCTTTTTATTATGAAGAATACTATTTTTCTTTAGCTAATGATATTTTCCCCCGAAAATCCATTAGTTATTTAACCTATGGTTATTTTTATTTAAAGGAGGGAGATCTTGCTTCGGCGGGAGAACTGATAAGGAAAGCAATTAGATTATATGATTTGCCTGAATATCATCTTGTTTACTCTCTCTATTTGAGATATTCCGGAAATTATGCGGCAGAGCTCAATGAGCTTCAGAAATACATAGATAAAACAAGCTTTAAAAAAGGTTATATAAGAGGGGCGAATATTTTAATTAAACAATCAAAGTATGATAAGGCTCTGAAATTTTTAGAACCATTTCCGGATAGCGATGAAAAATTTATTTTAAAAGCAAAAATTTTAAGATTAAAATCTGATTATAAGGAAGCTTTCTCCCTTCTAAAAAAAGTTGAAAACAAAGAAACATTCTTATACAAAAAAGAACTCGGGATAAGTTATATTTTAAATGGTAAAACTTCTAAGGCGATTAAAATATTTAAAAAAATAGAGCTTTTGGCTGAGGAAGATCCTGAATTTTTTTATTATTACGGAAAAGCTCTTTTAATAAAAAATAAAGCTCTTGCCGGAATGTGGTTATACAGAGCAGCAGTATTGAGCGATATGGGAAAAGATGAATTACAGCAAACACCCAGAGGAAAAGAATTATTACAGAAAGTAAAGGAGAGAAAGATATTAAACTTTTTTAGAATTGACGGGTTTAAATGGATTGGAGAAAAAAGAATTGTTATCTGGGGTAAAAGAAAAGCCAATTCTTTTAAAAACTATCTCTATGTTTTTAATAAAAACGGGAGCCTTGAAAAATCGTACATTCTCGATGAAATTGTTCAGGATGTAAAGTTATCTCCCAATGGAAATTATGTGGCGATAATAAGTTTCTCAAAGAGAAAAGATGTGGCAAATTTTTATCTTATGAATTTAGGAAGGAGGACCGTAAAAAAAATAAATAACTATGGAGTTGAAGAGAAAGTATGGGTACCGCTTTTTTCAAATGATTCAAGAAGTATATATTTTGTTAGTGAAGATTATACGAAAAGTGCTTTTAAAGCTCCGTTTAGTATTGAGGATAGAATGGGAAAGGTGTATTATTTTTATCCTGATATTATTCTTTCGGGATATTATTATAATATTCAGGCACAGGTTTTCACTTCTATAAACAGAAGAAACATTAACAAACAGATAAAACTCTTCAAAGATATTGATGAAATTTCGTCTCTTTACTCTTCCTCCGTAAAGTTTAAAGAGCTTATAGAGAAAGGAAAAGCTATTTCATTTTCTTCTTCCAGCCGTATGGAAATTTTGAGAAATGATCTTAGCACCGTCATATTTGAAGCAACGGAAACAGATTCCTTTTTATACCATATTTTTAAAGATGATGGGACAGTTTTGGAGGGAGAAAGTAATAAAATTCTGAGAAATAAAAGTTATGAATATTGTGAGCCGATTTATTTTAATCCTGATAATAACCTGTTTTTTATAAAAGGAGAGGGAAAAATTTTTGTAATTAACACAATGAAAAAGAAAGTGAAAAAGAAAATTAAAGGGGTAAACAGTATAAGAGTTTATAAAAACAAAAAAATCTTTTATTTAAATAAATATTTAAGGGTGTATTCTCTGGATATTGAAAGAGCAAAAGTCAAAAAAGCTCTGAAAATGAAGGGATATGATCAAATATTAACTAATAATCAATACATATATTTTGTAAACAAAGGACTATGGCTTTATAGTGAAGGAGCTAAAAGAGAGGATTTTTCAGGTTTGTTCCCCAGGGTGGAAAAATACAATATTTCTCCTTATGGAAGTATCTTGGCCTTTTCAAAGGGAAATAAATTAATCCTGTTACCTTTGAAATAGGAGGAAACATGAAAGAACAAAAGTTTTCTCCGGTAAAGTTATACAGTGGTATGATCTTTAAGGAAGAAAAAATTCTTCAAGAAGCTTTGAAAAAAATGAAGTGCAAATTCGGGGAAATAGAAGAGACTTCGGAAAAATTCCCTTTTAATGCAACGGATTATTATTTTAAGGAGATGGGGAGGCCCCTCTACCGCCAGTTTTTTGTTTTTGGCGAACTTGTAGAACCGGAATTATTAGCTGATATTAAGATTTTTACAAATAGGCTGGAGGAAGAGTTAATGAAAAAAAGTAGGAGTGCAGGGAGGGTTGTTAATATTGACCCGGGAATAATTACAGGAGGTTCATTGATAGTCGCTACGGCAAAAAATTTTTCTCACAGGGTACCTCTTAAGAATGGTATATATGCCCATATTGAATACCTTTTTACAAAAAACGGAGTTAGAGAGCTTGAGTGGACATATACGGATTTCAGGTCAGAGGAGTATAAAGAGTTTTTTTTTAAGGTCAGAAAAAGGTATCTTGGGGAATTAAAGAAAATTAAAACTGATGAAAAATAAAACGTTAATTTTGCTTACAATTTCTTTAATTTTTTTATTCTTTCCTTCGTGTAAGAGGGACAATACGAAAGAGGAAATAAAGAAGCTAATAAATAAAGCAGCGGAATTAGCTTGGGAAAGGAAAAAAGATGAGTTATTGGAGCTTGTTGATGTGGATTACAAGGATCCCATGGGTAGAGACAGGGAAAAGATAAAAGAAATTTTGGAAAGACCTTACGGAGATAGATTCAGGGGAGTTATCATAAAGGTTTTAGGTATCCATTTTACTTCAATGGAAAAATTAGAGGTAAGGGTTGCAATGGATGTTGCATTAACAAATGCGGTCGCAAAGAGCTTTAAAAATATCGGAAGAAGATATGATGAATTTTACAGAATAAGACTTGTTTTTATAAAGAGGGGAAAGGAGTGGAAGGTAAAGTCCGCTGATTGGGGATATATTTTAAAAGAGGATCTATTTAAGGAATCCTTGAAGATTCTGGAAAAAGAGTGAGATTTCCAAATGTCCTGTAAATATCAAACAGAATTATTAGCAGCAATAGTGTGGAAGCGATAAAATTTTGCATAGGATTCCAACTGTAGTGTAGAAAGTAGATTGAATAAACAGCTATTAAAGAAAATAACCCGATAAAATCAAATTTGGGAGGTTTTTCTAAAATATAGATTCCATAGAGAGGAAAAAGATGCCAGGGTTGAAAGTTTTTATCAAACAAAAGATAGAGTAAAAAAAAGATTAAGACAAAACGAAAGAAACTTAATTCATTTGCCAGATATTTATATGAAAGAAAGATAAGAATTAGAAGGGTGATTGCAAGAACTATTGATGTGGGAATTTTAAATTTCTTTAAAATTAAAAGGGGGTATATTCCGTATTTGGCAGCTTCAAATTTTAGGGCTTTTATATATTTGTTAGGCTCAAAAAGAAAAACAGGAAATATACCCGATATTGTAAAGCTTAATGAAGATAGAAAAATCAAATTAATTCTTTTTTCTTTATAAATTTTCAGTAAAAACGGGAAAAGAAAGATTATATAATTAATTTTAAAGGAAACTGCAACACCTAATATAAAAAATGCGAAAAAGTATTTTTTAGCCTTTATTAAATAGGTTGATATTGAAAAAAATAGTAATGGTATTATTTCCAGGTGGGATGAAAGAGCTGTTTCCAGGAGTAAAAGTGGGGAAAACAGATAAAATACATAATTCGTCTTTATTTTATTAAGAAATATTATTAAAAGAACAAAGTTCAGAATAAAAAAGAGTTTAAATATGTACATGTTAATAAAGGGAGAAAAGCTTTTAATGTATAAATATTTAAATATAAAAGCAGAGAATGGGCCATAGGCGGTTGGAGTGTGTGTCCATACTGAGAGTAGCCTGTATATTGATTGATCCGGTGGTACGAAAGAGTAGGGACTTATACCTTTCTCTAAAAGAATTTTTCCTTTATAAATATAGAGAAAGATATCTCCTGAAAAGAAAGGGTAAGCGGAAAAGAAAAGCATGATGATTAAAAAAGAGAGAACATAAATTATCTTATTGGGTTTAACTTCATATAGTTTATTTTGGAAGTAAAATAAAACAATAAAAATAATTGTTAAGAATAAAAAGGCTAATGTTTCGGAACTGTAGCCTGAATCCCCTTCTTTTAATATTAATCTATAACCTTTTTCTATCGGAGTAAAAAAGAGAGTAAAAAGATAAAGGAATATGGAAAACAAGAGATAAAGAAGTGAATATATTTCTAATTTTTTCTCGGATGAAATCATAAAAAATTATATCAGAGATTGTCTTTAAAAATAAGTTTTCAAATCCTTAAAAATAGCATTATAATAAAAAGTAAATAATTGTCTAAAAGAAATTCTTTTCATGTTAATTGTTTTAGAACATTTAATTTAGTAAAATAAAAAATGGAAAATAGTCAGAAAAGAAAAAAGGTGTCCGCAATCATAGTTAGTTTTAATAGAAAAGAGTTTTTATTTGAGCTTTACAATGCACTTTTAAGTCAAACATATACTTTGGAATCTATAATTATAATCGACAACAGCCTTAATCTTGAAACTGCACGATATTTGAAAAAAAAAGGGATTTTGGAAGATACTCCTTCCGATGATATTAAAAATGATTGGATTTATGAAAGGGAGGATAAAGAGAATGACATTATTTTAACATATGTTAAAACTTCAAAAAACATCGGAGGAGCGGGAGGATTTTCTCTGGGACTTAGGCTTGCCTATGAAAAGGGGAATGAACTTTTCTGGCTTATGGATGATGATGTGGTGCCTTTACCCGAAGCTCTTGAATATCAGATCAAATTTTTAAACATTTCCCAATGTATAACACCTTCAAAAAAAGCTACTGACGGAGAATATCTTGAATGGTGGGGATGGTTGAATCTAAAGAATCTGAGAGAGGAACAAATTCCTGATAATAATATCAAAGGAGATTATGCGGAGGTAAATATCACCTGTTTTGAAGGAGCTTTAATTTCAAGAGATATTGTTTCAAAAATAGGTTTTCCCAATCCTGAGTTTTTTATATACGGAGATGATGTTGTTTACGGGTATAAGGCATCTCAATATACGAAGTGTATTCATCTTTTGAAACCTACATTTGTAAAAAAAATAAAAAAGAAAAATTTTCATAAAAGATTTGGTAAATATTATCCATTCGCCTCTCACTTTTTATCATATTATCTCATGAGAAATTATTTGTTAAAGGCTTATGAAATAAAAAAGATAACTCCGGATAAAATAAATATGAAATTTATTTATCTTTACCATTTTTATTATTATATAAAGCAAATGATAAAAGCTGTTTTTATAGAATGGGATTTGAGAAAAATCTTTATATTGACCAGAGGTTTTGTGGATTCATTCAAAGTGGGAAAGTGAAATATGAAATAGCATATGATAAGCACTATGATGGTATAAAGTAAGGGAAAATGGAAAAAGGAGAGGCTTTCTTTTCCGAATATTCTGTTATTGTCAGATTAGAAAGGCTGGGATTGTGATTTAAAGCTTTTTTAAATAATATTGTATTTTAAAAATAGTTTTGATAGGATAGTTTTATGTGTGGAATTGTGGGAATCGTAAATCTGGATAATAAAAAGCCTGTTTCGAAAGAAGTATTGAAAAGCATGACGGATACTTTGGTTCACAGGGGACCTGATGATTCGGGAGAATTCATTGACAGGTATGTTGCCTTTGGCCATAGAAGGCTAAGTATTATTGATTTATCAAAATTGGGAAAACAACCGATGTCTGATATTAAAGGAAGAGCTGTTATTATTTACAATGGAGAAATTTACAACTATAGAGAGATAAAAAGAGAACTAATAAAAAAAGGTAATTCATTTAAATCAAAAAGTGATACTGAAGTAATCTTAAGCTCGTATCTTTCCCAGGGAGAAAATTTTATTCATAAATTAAGAGGGATATTTGCTTTTGCTCTTTATGATAAAGTCAAGAAGAAAGTATTTATATTTAGGGATAGAATAGGAGTTAAGCCTCTTTACTATTCAGAGCATGACGGAAAATTGATATTTTCTTCGGAAATTAAAGCGATCTTAAAATTCCCGGGATTTGACCCTGCCCCTGATTTTTTGGCAATATCAAGCTACTTGAGTTTTAGATATCCGATTGAAGAGCTTTCTTTTTTTAATAATATAAGAACATTATTACCAGGTTATTATATTGAAATAGAGCTTACCTCAGGAAAGTATATTGTAAAACAATATTGGGAATTACCTATTATAAGTAAGAAGGAAGATCGAGGAGAAGAATATTATGTTGAAAAAATCAAAGAAATGGTTTTTGAATCAATAAAATATCGTATGATTTCCGATGTCCCTATCGGTGCATATTTAAGCGGTGGTCTTGATTCGAGTATTGTAACAGCTGTTATGTCACAGTTTGCCGATGAACCTGTCAAAACATTCACAATTGGATTTGAAGAAAAAGATTATAATGAATTCAAATACGCCAGAATAATTGCCAATATGTATGATACGGATCATCATGAAATTCTCCTCTCAAAGGATGATTATATCCGGAATATGATTTCATTGATTAGGTTCAAGGATATGCCCCTTGGTATTGTTAATGAGCCTGCTCTGTATGCTATGTCTAAAGAATTGAAAAAATACATTACGGTTGTTTTATCGGGTGAGGGGGCAGATGAGATTTTCGGAGGTTACGGGAGAATTTTCAGAAGCCCTTTTGATTATGAACGATTAATGGAAATTGATAAAAACATAGAAAAGATTGAATATATTGAAAACTTGTTGGTTCAGGAGATGGTAAAAAATCTGAAGGATAAATACGGAGATATTATTTTTTCAACACCTGTGGAGCATTTTCTTTATCTATATCAATATATTAACTGGGAAGACAAAAAAGAGTTTTTATCTGGTGATTTTTTGAAAAATCTTGATAATGATCTATTTTTAAAAAGAAGAGTTTGTAATTATTTTGAAAAAACGAAAGGAATGTCACTTTATGACCAATATATGTGGATATTTACTAAAATGCATATTGTAGGATTGCTTCACAGAGTTGATACTGCAACAATGGCAACTTCAGTGGAAGGAAGGGTTCCTTTTCTGGATCATAATTTGGTTGAATTTGTTTTATCCATACCGTTTAAGTATAAGATTAAATGGAAATCTTTAATTTCAAAAATTATTGCCTCTGTGTTAAATTCTGATCAGATAAGTGAAAACTTTGATATTCCGAAGTATATTTTAAAGAAAGCTTTTAAAGAACATATTCCTGATACTATAATTTCAAGAAAAAAAGTCGGTTTTCCCGTTCCTGTGCATCTCTGGTTTGGAGATGATTTTAAAAAATTTACGAAGGATATTCTTTTGTCAAAAAAAGCGAGAGAAAGGGGAATTTACAATATTGGTAAAATTGAAAAATTGTTGGATAGCAAAAAGCTTTTCAAAACTAATAGAGAAGGTCTGAAAGTATGGATGCTTTTGAATCTTGAATTATGGTTCAAAGAATATATTGATAAAAAATAAAAAGGAGGTTACCTATGATAATAGGTTATACGACTGGAGTTTTTGATCTTTTTCATATAGGGCATTTGAATTTATTAAAGAATGCAAAAGGTATGTGTGATAAATTGATTGTAGGGGTGACAACGGATGAACTTATGCTGGAATATAAGAAAAAAAGGGCGGTTATCCCGTTTGAAGAAAGAATTGAAATTATAAGGAGTATAAAGTATGTTGATGCTGCTATTGCTCAGGAAAATATGAATAAGTTTGAGGCTTGGAAAAAATTGAAATTTGATCTCATGTTTGTCGGTGATGACTGGTATCAAACTGAAAAATGGGAGAAATTCGAAAAACAGTTCAAAGAAGTTGGAGTCAGAATAATTTATTTCCCTTATACCAGGGGAACTTCTTCAACATTGATTAACAATGTGTTAAATGATCTCAGGTCAAACAATAAAAAATAACTATCTCTATGTATAAATTATTTAAGGAAATAATTAAAATTTTAAAATTATCTTTTTATTTTTTGTACTTTATTTCAAAAGTTTTTCCTAAAAATAAAAACCTCTGGGTTTTTGGTGCTGATAATAAAAATAGCTTTCAGGGGAATTCAAAATATCTCTTTTTATATTTAAGTGATTTAAAGCCGAATAATATGAAAATTTACTGGATAACGAATAATAAGAACTTATTGGCGGAGCTTAAAAAAAAGGGATTAAATGCTCTGTTCTTCAGAAGCTTTAGAGGGGTATGGACAGTGCTTAGAGCCGGCATATGGATTTATAATCACTATACTTCTGATATATCATACTGGTTTTCTGCGGGAGCTAAAAAGATAAATTTATGGCATGGTACTCCAATTAAAAAAATTGCCTGGGATTATAAAAAGGGAAATTCTGTTAGATATCCCAAAAAATGGTATGGAAAAATATTGAATAGATTGTTTTATCCTGCGATATTCCAGAAACCGGACATAATTTTGGCAACAAGTAAATTTTCGGCGAAAAATCTTAGCACAGCTTTTAAACTAAAATCTGATCAAATAATAATTTCAGGTAATCCGAGAAATGATGTCTTTTTCATTAAAATTAATGGTTTTGAGATAAATTGTGATCCTATCTACAATAAGATTGAGCGGTTAAAAGAGAAAAATAAAATTGTTTTTTATATGCCTACCTACAGAGATAATTCGGAGGATAAGTTTTATAATCATTTGAATTTTAAAAAATTAAATGTTTTCCTTGAAAAGTATGATCTTATATTTATAATTAAAGCCCATCCATGGGATCATATAAAAGACATGAAAAATTTCATCAAAGGTGAAAGAATTTATTTTGTAGAGAAAAATACAGACCCGTATCCGATTCTGGGATTGACTGATATTTTAATTACAGATTATTCCTCTGTTTTTATTGATTTTTTATTGCTTGATCGCTATATAATTTTTTTCCCCTATGATCTGGATAGATACATTAAAAGTGAAAGAGAGCTGTATTATAATTATGATGATATTACTCCGGGAATAAAGGTGTTTGAATATGATGGGCTTGAAAAGTATTTAAAGGCATATCTTGAGGGACAGGATATGTATGAATTGCAGAGGAAAAAAGCATTGAGCTACTTTTTTGATGAGGTAGGAGTATCTTCTCCTATGATTTATAAAAAAATCATAGAAACAATGGGAAAATGAGCAAATATTTTGAGAAAATATTAAAAACCTATGAAGACAAAAAGAAAGATATTAAGGTGATTTTTAAGAATATTTTTTCAATTTCAGTAGTGAGATTTTTTGATTATCTTTTACCTCTTTTGACAATTCCCTATATAGTTAGAATTATTGGGGTTGAAAAATTCGGGGTTATCTCCGTTGCGCGGGCATTTATTACTTTTTTTCTTGTATTCGTGACTTTTGGCTTTAATTTTTCCGGAACTAAGTTTATTGCTTCTAACAGGGATAACAGAAGAAAAATAAGTATTGAAACATACAATATTATCTTTATAAAATTATTATTCGCATTTGCAAGTTTTTTAATAATTTTGATATCCATTACATTTATCCGTAAATTTAACCAGGAAAAATTAGTCTATCTTTTCACTTCAATAAATCTGATAGGAGAGGCACTGTTTCCTGTTTGGCTTTTTCAGGGCTTGGAAAAAATGGAATATATTACGAAAATTACAATTCCTGTAAGGAGCTTTTTCACTCTCTTGATTTTTGTTTTTGTAAGAGAACCCGGAGATTATGTTTTGATCCCATTGTTCTATGCTTTAGGTCCATTGTTTGCCGGAATAGTTTCCATATATATTATTTATAAGATTTTAAATCTGAGATTCTTTGAATTTTCTATTAATTCTTTAAAAATAACCGTAAATAAGGGTGTTAGTTTTTTCCTGTCAAGAATATCCTGGAGCTTTGTTACCTCTATTGATGTTATAATTCTTGGCTTTGTAGCCGGTGATTATTCCGCCGGTATTTTTTCTGCGGCAAGAAAAATAATAAAACAGATTAATCTTGTTATTCAACCTCTTTATGCATCAATTTATCCGTATTTCAGTAATAAAGCTGAAACAACAAAAAAGGAAAAGGAAAAAAGCATAAGAGAATTCTTTAAGATTGTTTTTTATCTGTCAACTTTTGCAATTCTCTTAATAATCATATTGACATTTATTTTTGCGAAAGAGATAGTTCTTATTTTATTGGGCAAAAAATTTATTGAAACTGTTTTTGCATTGAGGCTATTTCTTATTGTTCCCTTGCTCTATCATTTGAATGCAATAATCGGAACAGCTGTTTTAATTCCGAAGGGATATGAAAAAATCTTTAATAATAGTGTGATTATGGCTTCTTTTGCCCATATTATAATCTTATTGTTTATGTTTATGTTTAAACAAATCACTGTATATAATATGATTCTACTTATCATTATTACCTATTTGATTATTTTTTGTATGAGATTTAAAACAGTATTCTTCAAAAAGGATTTAAGGAAATGGCTAATATAATTAACCTTTCATTATCTCATCAAATATTCTGTCTGAGGCTCTGTCATCATCAAATTTAAATGCTAATTTCTTCATTTTTTCTCTCCGGTTGGCAAAACGATCATCTTTGAAAATAATCAGGATTAATTTTTCCAGCTCTTTTTGATTGTATGCTTTGGGTCCTGGTGTAAATTCATCATAATCAAATTGAAAAGCTCTGTCATCTTTAATATACTCTTCCTTATCAAAGGGGAAAAACAGAATGGGTTTGTTCAAAAAAAGATAATCCGTATAAATGGAAGAATAATCTGTTATCAAAAGATCCGATAGAGGAAGAACAGGATAAATATCCTTTGAGCTTTCATAGAACATTATATTATTTAAACTCTCCCTTTTTTTTATCAAAGTATCCGGATGAAGCTTGAATATGAAAAGAAAATTGTTCCTTAATCCGAATTTGTTAAAAGTTGCAAGATCAA
>JALVQI010000125.1 GCA_027031485.1 Candidatus Aminicenantota bacterium
GTGATAACATTGTATCTTGATATCCCATGGGACACCTCCTGTGTGGATTTTTTTGAAAATACTTGTATATTATACATCTTCACGCGGAGGTGTCCCAATCCTCTGTTTTTTTCCGGACACTACTGAAGTGAAATTTATAAATTAAAAATTAATCCTACTCTAAATAATCTAACGACAGATAAAATCGTAAAGAGGTTTAAAAGAGCTGTTGAGATTTTTTTTAAATCCAAAAAGAATTAATTCAGTACAGTCCGGGAAAATCGGGAAAATTTGGTGAACGAAGAGCTAACATTATCAACTAATTAGGATAACAAATTTGGAGGGAACTTTAATTTTATCTTTTTTATTTTTTTGCTATAATAAATAATCAAGTTGAAAAATTTAAAAGATAAATTGTTTTACTATGGAATCTTTAGTATTATTAAAAAATAAAAGGAGTTTTTTTATGTATTTTAATGGTTCACCAAAAGGGGAAAGAAATTCTCTTAGTAAAATAATAACTTTTATTTTGTTTACTCTCACACTTTTAATGTCAGGGTGTTTGAAACAGAATAAAAATAAGGTTGACAATACAAATAAGAAAACAAATCAAAAGGTAAAGAGCAGGATAATAAAAAAGCAAAAGAATAAGCTTTTTCTCATGGGAATAGGTATGCTTCGTTTGAATTGGACAAAAGTGAAAGGTGATGAGATAAGATTCAGATACAGTGATTTGGGTCTTCCCACGGATTTTTCAACAAGAGAGAGAGCCTCTTTTACACTAAATGGAATACTTGGAAATAATTTTAAAGTTGACGGACATTTAAACTATGATCCTGAAAACAGGATAACTGAGCCTCCCCTTGATTTTCTTTTTACCGTCGGTAATGATAAAACATATTTTTCTGCGGGAGATTACAGAATAGGGGTATTCCTTGATTCTGTTTTTTCAAGATACTATCATCCTTTCAGAGGAGCAATAATGGGGGTAAAGACAGAGCACTTCGGATTTGAAATAGTAGGTGGAATGGCAAGGGGAGAATCCGGTATAGATGAGCTGCCAGCAGACGCCGGAGCCGGTCCCTATTATTTATACAATGCTCCTGTAATAAGAGGTAGTGAAATCGTTTTTCTTGTGGTGAAGAGTGCCTCCAATCCCGATGTTGAAATCAGAAGAGAACCTTTGATAAGAAATAAAGATTATTATATGGATTATGACAGAGGTGAGATAATATTTAATTATCCTATTTATCCTTACGACGGGCTGGGTAATCCCGTATATATTTTGGTAAAGTATCAATTTGAATCATTGATCGGAAGGTTTACACGGGATGTTTTCGGATTCAGAGCCTTTGTTTCTCCGCTTTCATTCTTACAATTAAATTTTTCCTATATAGCTGATGCTGACGGAACATTGCCGATTAAGGATGCTATGAGAGAAAGGCGAGGAATATACACTATCGGTTTAAATATTGATTCAAAAACCTTAACACTGTTCGGAGAACTCTCCTTCAGCAGGGAAACTTCGGTTGAAAATCAGACCGGATTTTTCGGCGGAGGAATTCTTAATATTTCAAAAAGAATACATTTCTATTTTAATTCATGGTCATTGGATAGCAATTTCCCTACATTTGCCAACGAACAATTAAAGTATGGTTACAGCCTTTATCAGATTTTTCCCTCCTATGCCAATAGAACAATCTTTCTATCTCCTTTTCAATTTACCAGGAATTTGGGAGGAGAGCTTTATCCTTTTTTTATGTCACGAATATCAGTCAGTGAAAAAGAGACAAACGGTTTTCTTGAATGGGAGAATGATAGTACGAGAATAAGCGGAGGATACGGTTTCAGGCAAGGCTTAATAGATAATATGAACTCAAACTTAGGCTATGTTTCAGCTTTTCATGACGGAGAAAAAACAAAATACTGGGGGAAAGTTGAATTGGATAAAGATTATGATAAAACCAAATCTCTCAAAGATTCTTCGGATAAAGAGATCTTATTGGGATTCAGACAGAAAATACTATCAAATTCAAAAGGTTCATTGTATATACAAACAGATTTCAGGCAGGATGATTTTGATGATTTTCTTAATAATTCCCCTTCAACACTTCACAGAACAGCCTCTTTTTTCACTGAATATTTAACAGAGAATGAGGGCGTTTTTGCCGGATATGTAAAAGAATTGATTATTAACAGTGAAGATGACTCATATTCTTTGAATAGGGATATTTTTGAAGTAGGAATAAGAAAGCATATCTTTAAATATTTTTTCATAGATTCCAGGTACAGAGAGGAAGATGCACAAATGGATAATCTATCTTCTGATGTCAAACTTGTCTCTTTGGGGGCAGGGATAGAATCCGGAAAGATGAGAGTCATGGGAAGATATGAGATACAGGTTAACAAAGGAGAATCGCAAAAGCGGAGAAGAGAGCTAATATCACTTTTTGTATTCGGATCTCCTATGAAAAGTATGAATTTAAGTCTTAGATACTTTAAAAGAAAGGGAACGGAAGAAAGCCTTCTTCCGTCTTCGGAAACATCCGAAGATGAGTTAAGCTTCAGATTATTATGGAGACCATCAAAATTCATGGCTCTGTATTCTCAATTGAGATATGATACAAACATAGAACTATATCCTCCTCTTGATACGACTAAAAGTAATTCAATTGCATCAATACAGGGTATTAAACTCAATTTTTCAAGAAGATTTGAGCTTTTGGCCAATTATAAATATCTGAAAGTTTGGGGCCCCATAGAGAATAAGAAGGCCTCCCTTTCAGCTGAATTGGGCTATCTGCTTCAAAGGCATTTCAGGTTGAGTGTTGGGGTAGAAAGGATTGATTTTGAGGATAAATATGATGTATCCGGTAATTATAAATCAACTGTCGGATACTTTAAGTTTATAGCTTTATATTAATGGTGAAGAAATGAAGATTAAAAGTAGTTTTAAAACATTGGTTTTAATTCCGGGACTTTTGTTAATTTTCAGCTTTTCGGCATTTTTAAATGCCGGAGAGATTCTCTGTTATTCTCAAAAGGTTGATAATGCCTCGTCATTTGGCATATATACGGGTTGGGACAGTCCTAACAATCCCATTGTATGGACTCATAATGTTCCCCCGGGGATTCTTGGTAAAGTTGTAAGAGTCGGTTTGTATATAGAAGCTTATGATGTTGATTACCCTGCAAACGATGAACATGACAGAGTTTATTTTAATGGTTATGATCTGGGATTGCTGGAAGGTTTTAATAATTCATGGGTTACCGTTGAAAAAACCATCCCTGTATCTGCAATCAAAGAGGGAGATAATCCGGTTAAAGTATCTGTGGATGAGCTTCATAAAAAATGGAAAGTTACGATAAGATCAAGTGAATTAAGGTTTTATTGCTCCTCCGAAGAACCGGATTTTTCAATTGGCGTAACTCCTTCCTATGTTAAAATAAAACAGGGAGAAACGGCATCCTATAATATTACTTTAACATCCTTAAATGGTTTCAATTCTTCTGTTTCACTTTCCGTAAAGGGACTTCCTGCCGGAGCGAGTGAAAATTTTACGAATAATCCTGTGACTCCTACCGCTAATAGTGTACTCAATGTTACGACTTCTTCTTCTGTAAACCCTGGAAAATATGAACTAACTATTGTCGGTGAAGGCGGAGGCAAGGAAAACAGTGTAAAGGTAGAACTTGAAATTGAGCCCTCTTCCTGCCCTGATTTTAAAGTTAAAATAAATGCGGAACCTGAGCAGGGAAATTCGCCTCTGGAAGTCAAATTTAGCTCTGAAATAGATGGAAACAATGATGATTATAGGTATTTATGGAATTTTGGAGACGGAGAAAGCTCCACCGAAAAAAATCCTTCCCACATTTTTAGAAAGGCGGGTACATATAAGGTAAAACTTGATGTTGAAAATAGTTGCGGTAATAATGTTACAGATACAAAGGTAATAAAGGTTTATTCTTTTAATGGAACGATTTCCAAGAAGTTTTCCAGAGAGGAGGTTATGCCGGGTGAAGAATTAACTATGAAATTGATAATACATAATCTTGAATCTGTCGAATTTAAAAACATAAAGATATGGGATAAATTATCAAAGAACCTGAAATATTTAGGAGATGATTCTCCTGTAAAACCTCAATGGAAAGGGGATGTAATAGAATGGGATTTCCCTGAGATCAGAGGTAAGCAAACCATTGTTATAAATGTAAAACTGAGAGTAAAGGAAAATGCAAAAGAGGGGAAAATAACAAATATAGCATATTTAACAAATGATTCTATTAACTATAACATTGAGTCGAACCATGCTGTTTTAAAGATTATTTCCTATAAGATAAGAATCAGGAAATCCGTTAATCTGTCAAATGCTTCCCCGGGTGATGAACTTAATTATACTCTAAAAATTGTTAACAATAATAAAATTTCCATTAAAGGAATTGAAATAAGTGATAATTTATCTGATAAACTTGAATTTTTATCTCAAAAATCGGCCTTTGATTTTACCAGAGACGGAAAAAGATTAGTTTGGAAAGGAGATTTAAAAGAAAAACGGGAATACTATATAAAGCTGAAAGCAAGGATTAAGGACAATGCTTTTTCAGGCGAAAATATTATAAACAAAGCAAAGCTTGAAACAAATCTGAAAACTTACAATTCAAACACGGTAAGCACCAAAATCAATGCTACTCCCATAGTCAAATCAAAAATAGTTTTTCGCAAGAGAGCTGAAATCCCTCAGGTGGATGTGGGCAAAATAATAAGATTTAAAATAACAATAAGGAATAGTTCATCATCCGCACTTATTTCTCCCGTTATTGATGATTATCTCCCGCAGGGATTTTCATATGTTAATTCAACGACTGTTTTAAACGGATTTAGATATAATGATCCGAATGGCAGAAGACATATAAGATGGAAGATTCCGGATATTAGGGCCGGAGAGGAGACTGTTTTAAGATATCAGGTTATCATAGGTGCGGATGCAAGGAGGGGGAAAAATATTAACAGAGCAGTATTAAGTTGTGTTGATAACTCAAGGCAGAATATAAGGTTAGAAGCCAGGGCATTTGTAAATGTATCTTCCTCAAATTTTGTTTTTTACAGTGGAGTTGAAGGCTTTGTTTACCTTGATAGAGATAATGATAATGAATTAAGCGGTGCTGACACACTCCTGGAAGGAATTGAAGTCAGACTTTCCACGGGAGAAAGCACGACAACAGACAAAACCGGACATTTTCGTTTTGAAGGACTTTATCCGGGAGAGTATGCAATAGGGGTAAACAAAGCAACTTTATCCGAAAACTATACAATAAAATCCCAAACGCCTTTGATAGTTGTTTTATCCGATGGTTTAACCTCATATGTTGAATTCAGAGCAGGTTTTGAAAAAGAGGAGGAAGTGGGAAGTTCAAGTATTGAAGGAATGGTATTTTTTGATAAAAATCAAAACAAAACATATGATGAAGATGAACCTGTTTTAAAAGAGTACACGTCAATCCTTGATAATAAGATAATAGCAAAAAGCAAGAGCGGAAAATTTTTATTTTCTCATTTGAAAACGGGGAAACATAAATTAAAAATAAGATACAATGGTAAAGAAAAGGAGTTTAATGTCAGTTTAAATAAAGGGAAGAATATGTTAAAACTTCCTCTTAAATTTTCCGGTATTACTGTCATCATTGAGGGTAAAAAATGAGAAAAAAGAAAATTTTAATAGTTTTATCACTGATTTTTCTTCTTATGACTTCCATTAATCTTTATTCTGATTCAAGTATATCAGGTGATACTCAGATAAACAAGTGCGAAACTCATACATATACTATAACCCTGCAGAATACATCATCAGATTCTATAACGAATATCGTAGTCCACAATACGATGCCTACCACAGGCTTTTCTTATGTATCCGGTTCATCATCCATAAATTCTCCCTCTTGCAGTTCTACCTCGGATCCTTCAATAAGTGGTACGGAACTTATATGGGACATAGATACTGTTTGCGGTTCATCAATAACTCTTAATCCGGGAGACAGTTTAACAATTCAATTTGATATGAGGAGTGATTGCGATGCTGTCTCAGGTTCGGATAATGTTCATGTTGATTATAACATCGGGGGAAGTCCTTCCTCCGACGATACCGCAATTTCTATTGATGTATTACCCGGGACACTTACAATAACCAAAACACCCGCGGTTATCTCAGCCGCTCTCGGTGATACTGTAACATGGACCATAAAGGTAGAGAATACAGGTCTCGGTAAAGTAAAAAATGTGGAAATCACAGATACTTTAAATTCCGGGCTTTCTTACTTAAGTTCAAACCCTTCAGGAACAGTTAACGGACAAATTATTACCTGGGACAGTTCAATAATTCCAGCCCTTGCTGAAATGAATCCGGGAGATTATGTTGAGATAACCATAGATGCAACCGTAATTGCCTGTGATAATCTTGATAATAGTGCTGATGTTAAATGGGGATGTGACAGTAGCAGCACATGTTTTGACACTTCAACCGACGGAGGGACTGCAACAGCTTCAGTTCAATTCATAGTAAAAAGCCCTAATCTTGATTTTACACCTCCGGATGTAAATTTTAATTATTGCGAAGATACACAGACAGTAAGTTTTCAAATAACAAACTCGGGGGACGGAACAGCACACAGCCCGAAGCTTTGCGTTAATTTCGGTCCTTTAACAGTCTCAAGTGTGACTTCTCCCGCAACATATACCAACGGATGTTTTAATCTTCCCGATTTAGCTCCATCAGAAACATTTGATCTTGAATACACACTTACTTTTTCCGATTGGTGTTCAAAACCCCTTCCATCGGGAGAACTTTTATGGCAGCCTCAATACTATGATGATTGTAATAATCTTTTTTATCCTACGATAAGGATTAGTTCATATGATACATCTTCCTCAACCCCAACGCTTTCCGTTTCAAAATCGGGGCCTTCCGAAATTCAAATAGGCTCACAGATCAATTATCATATCACAGTAAATTATTCAGGTCCCACAAGCTGCGGAAACGGCTCAACGAGTCAGGTAACGGTTACGGATAATGTACCTGACGGATTTACTGTTATTGACGCAGACGGAGGAACATGGACTCCGGGGACAGGAGGGACAGGTGGAACAATAGTCTGGACTTTTGATCCGTCAACAACAACATCTCTTACAAAAAATATAACCCTCCAAGCACCCGATAGAAGTCAGTGTGAAACCTTTTGTTATACCACTTTTTCAAATAATGTGACAGCATCAGCAACGGATTGCTGCGGATGTGATATTTCGGATTCAGCATCACAGACCACTGCTATTGAGTGTGAACAATTGGTTGATTCAAATAAAACCGCCTCCCCTTCCGTTGGAGAAAAGTGTACGAATATAAGCTATGCAAATACCTATGACTTTACGGACAGTTCCGCTCTTGACAGTGTTGATCTTTCTCAGCTTAGTTTTGAAGAACATGCTGAAAATAATCAACAGTATGTTAGCGGAACACTGCAGGTTATTTTTGACGGAACTAATATTACGAGCTGCGTCAATATTACTGATAATACACCCGGTGGAAGTTTGATTCTTGATTTTTCAAACTGCACAGGTTACGGCTCTGTCAAAAATAAAAATCTTACAATAACCTATGAACTTAAAATAACAGACTCATCACAACCTTCTCCGGCTTGCGGGGAGACATATACATTCTACTCATGGTCAAGCCTTTACACCGGAATTTCAGGAGGTAACTGTTTACAGGATGGAGTTATAAATGAAACAACCGAGGTTTCTGTTGAGCCTCCTTCAATGAGCCTTTCTTTTAACGGATTGCCGGCTGTTGTGAATAAGTGTAATCAGTATGACATAGATCTGATAATTGACAGAAACAGCACTACGTCAACGCCTTATGATGTTATTGTAAGACTTAATACTGACAATTATTATATAGTTGCAGTAACCGGTTATGACGGAGTTAACCCTGTATCAGGTCCTGTTGATCACGGAACATATTATGAATGGAATTACGGAGATAATTTTTCATCGGGAAATCAGGGAATTATTCATTTAACAGTTCAAAAAAGATGTGATGGCGATGCTCCTATAACAGCTAATGTTTATTATGATGATAATTGTCATAATGATGATACTGCAGATGAAATTTGTTCTGACTCCGCGACCTTTACCCCGCCTATACTTTTATCCGGTGATATAATAATTAAAAAAACCCCGGAGGTTTACTATGCAAAGGAAAATATTGCGGAGTGGAAAATATATGTTACTAACAAAGGAAACGGAACAGCTTACAATGTCTGGGTTGATGATATTTTAGGAGCAGGATTAACCTATTCTTCTGCAACCGTTGATGATATGACAGGTGTTACGATAACAGCCAATCAGGATCACAGTGGTAATTCAATAAACGGAGCAACCGTTTTAATATCCGAGATGGCTCCGGGTGAAAGGAGAGAGATAACCTTTAATGCTAATATATTAGATTGTGATAATTTAACAAATGATGTGTCCTCATCATGGGGATGTGTCGGATTAAATTGTGAAAATCCTGTCTCGGATTCCTCCTCTGTGATTATTCAAACACAATTATTGGTTAATACAAATTATATCCCGACACCCATAAATTCATGTGCAACGGAAACGGGAACAATTACCATAAAAAATTCGGGCGCGACGGATCTCTATAATCTGGAAATAAATGAAAACTTACCAACAGGACTGAATTATGTATCAGGCACAACTCAATGGAGAATTAACGGAGGAAGCTGGAATTCCGGCTCTGATCCGAATCCAGCAACTTCTACCCTCAAATGGACTAAAACCGAGCTTCCTGTCCTTTCCTCTATTTCTCCGGGTGATATTATTGAAGTAAGCTATGATGTTAAAAGTGATTGTGAATTTTCCGGAGGTTCCGTAATTGTTCAAACTCAGTATGATGACCCATGCGGAGATATTCATACAAGTTCTTCAAGTAGTTATACGATAGCACTTAATGAGCCAGACATATCAATAACAAAGACAAGGACAACCCCTGCATCAGGTCCTCTTGATTGCAATCAAAATGTAACATGGCAGATTTCAGTTACAAACAACAGCGGATATACACTGCCTGTTATTTATGTGGAAGATACGTTAGGGGCTGCTTTCACTTATGTAAGTTCTCAGGGAGATTCCACATACGGACCTTCGGATAATGGATACAACTCGGGACAAAATGTTTATTGGGAAATAAAAGATTTACCGTCAGGTGCCACTGCAAATCTTACATTAACAGCTACCACAGATTCATCTCCTTGCAGTCATGACCTTGACAATAGTGTAATAGCTTACTGGGGATGCGGGAGTGTTGACGGAGATTCATCAACAAATCCCAATACGGAAACATCCTGTTGTCTCTCAAATACAGGAATATCCGATTCAAACTCTTCAACAAGAGAGCCCGACATAAATATGTCAATATCTGTAAGCCCTACACAAATAAGCTCATGCTCGGGTTCAGCGAATTTTACTGTTACTTTACAAAACAATGGAACAACTGAAGCATCAAATACTGATTTAGTAATAGAGCTACCTGCCGGCTTAACTTATGTGGCTAACTCTTCCACAATAACCTGTCCGGGAGGAGGAACATCAAATATTGAACCGACTGTAAGCGGAAATCAATTAATATATTATGATATATCCGATAAAGCCAACAATATGTGTGATTCTATTACGGGAGGCGGTACTGCAACAATAGAGTTCTCTGTCCAAAGTTCATGTTTTCTTACATCCAATATGGATTTTACACTCTACTATTATGATTGCTGTAATGACCGGCAGTATAATACAACAGCATCTCAGCATATAACAGCATTAACTCCTCAATTGAGCATCACAAAAACACCCTCTCGGACTGATCTGGATTGCTCTGACCCTACGGATACGGTGACATGGACTATTAATGTCCGGAATAATGGCTCGGGTGATGCCGGTTGGGTTAGAGTGGAGGATATTCTCGGAGATAGTCTTGTTCATGATAGCGGAGGAACACAGATAGGAGGAAATTCTCAGAGATGGGGTTGGGAATTTGGCCCTCTGAATGCGGGAGATTCTCACTCATTTCAAATAACGGCCCATGCAACGCAGCCTTCCAACTGCGCCGGTTCTCATACCAGAAATACTGTCCAGGCGGTTTGGGGCTGCGGAAATCATGACGGAAATCCCAATACCACAGCAGAACATGATTGCGAGAATGGGACGGTTGTGAGTGATACTGCTCAGGTTAATATTCCCAATCTTCGGATAGAATCTTCAAGTTCTCCTGTCTTTACATGTTCTTCGGACGGAAATAATACAGCCTATATAAATGTTAGAGTTAGAAATAACAGAAATGCAACTATCACCAATGACTTTAAAATAAGAGTTTCCGACAACCACGGGAACAGCACCGAAGGATATTTTAATGCTGATTTCGGGGGAACTTTACCTTTTGCCGGAAACAGTGTTCAAACGATTCAGATTAGCCCGTGGAATTTGCAGTGTTTGACCTGTGATTCAACCATTACTATAGAGGTGGATACAGACAATGATATATGCGAATGCAATGAAAATGATAATACAACAACAATAAATTATCATACGCCATCATACAATCTTAAAATAAATTCAATAACCCCTTCATGCAGTGGAGATGGTAATTCTTTAATTCAGGTGGTTGTTGAAAACAATGGGTGTAATGATACTTCAAATTTTACCGTTCACCTTGAAGATAATCAGGGAAATAGTGGTGATAGAACTGTATCAAATCTTTCGGCAGGTTCTACTACAACAATAAATTTTCCAAATTGGCCAACTACATGCTCCCCTTCAAATGTAATATTTACTGCAACGGTTGATTATAATAATAGTATATGCGAGTGTGAGGGAACTGATAATTCTTTAACTTACAATAATAGCAATATTTCGCCGGACCTGGTAATCACTTCCCTCACTCCCAATTCAATATGCTCGGGTGACGGAAATATTTCTGGAATCATACAGGTTCAGATTCAAAATCAGGGAAACGGACCTGTAAATAATGATTTTATGGTCTTGGTAAGCGATGGTCAGGGCTGGAGTTCGGAGCAAAGTTTTACCTCATTGGGAGGAATATTACCACTTAATGCCGGAGATTCTCAGACACTTGCTTTTAATTGGACAAGAAATTTTACCTCAACACCTTATAACTGCAGTTTTAATATAACGGCCACAGTTGATTCTCATAATGATATTTGCGAATGTAATAACAATAATAATAATTCATCAACAACATACAATTTACCAATACCTGATCTTAACATACAATCAATGAGTGCTTCCTGTGTATCGGACGGAAAGCTACAGCTTGAATTTATCGTATCAAATGAAGGGTGTTCCGATTTAACAACAGATTTTAATCTTAAGATAACCGATAGCAAAGGAAATACTGAAACACATTCATTTACTTCATTGGGCGGAACATTGCCATTGCAAACAGGGACTTCTCAAACAATAAGAGTTTCCGAATGGGATTATGATTGTTCTTCCGCAAATATAGATTTTAGCATTGAACTTGATTCAGATAATCAAATTTGCGAACTCTCTTCAGGAAATAATACCCTTAACTGGACATATAATCTTAATGAACCCGATTTACAGATAGGAGATATAACCTATGATTGTAATTCGGACGGTTCCATAAATTTCACCGTTACAGTCTCAAACAATGGATACGGAAATGCCACAGGAGTAGTATTCACTGTTTATGATGATTCTTCATCTCAAATTTACACTCAAACTTTAGATCTTAATGCAGGTGGTTCAACCACAATAAATTTTACGACAGGCTCCTATTCGGGGGATGTTAATCATAGTTTTAGATTTATCACAGATGAAAATAATAATAATTGCGAATGCAATGGAGACAATGAAAAAACGATTGTTGCAAACTGTCATACTCTCGGTTTGGTCACTCAAAAAATTAGCTCAAAACAGAGTTTGAATTCTTGTGAAGAGCTTGAATTTACTCTTAAAGTAACAAATGTAGCCAGATTGGATGCTTACTCAATAAAAATAACAGACACACTTCCCCAGGGTTTTTCCTATATAATGGGAACAACAATAGCACAATGGCCCGGAGGAACCTACAACTCTGATCCAAAAATATCAGGTAATACCCTGACATGGGACATCGGAGCTCAATTAAACGGAGGAGAACCCGTCGGTGAAGAGTTAACATTAAGATACAAAGTAAAAGCGGGAACATGTGCAAACGGAAGCGTCGGATTTACAAATGTTTTCAGGGTTGAAGCAGAGGACGGAAGCGGTACGAAGATACCTGCTCAAGGAGGAGACCCCGATGACAATGATCCTGACGACAGCTCTTCTGTCAGTGTAAATCTTTTATGTCCCCGATTAAAAGTTGAAAGAGTTTGCCACGATAAAACAGGCTTAACACTTAAAGATACTCTTAACTATACATTAATAATAACGAACGATGGAGCTGAGAATTCCGTCCTTTCATCAATAATTGTAAATGATATTATTCCTGAGGGGTGGAGCCTGCTATCTTACAGCTGGGAGGGAGTTTCACCAAAACAGGGACCTTCACAGGGACAGACCGGGAATCTTGAATGGAATTATGGAGATTATCTGTTAAAGGCGGGTGAAAAGATTAAACTTAATATTAAACTTAAGCCGAACTCCAAATCATGCGAAATTGATTTTATGGATAATCTTACGGTTTCCGCACTTGATAATTGCGGAGAGGTTAATTATACTGCGGAAGCAAATCATTGTAATGCGAAATTGATATGCGGAAAGCCTTATATTGAAATTAAAAAATTTTGCCCTAAAGCTCAACAACCGGGAGGAATTTACAATTTTGAACTTGAAATCAAAAATTCAGGTGATGGAAAGGCGGAGGATGTTAAAGCGGAAGATATCTTACCGGATCACTTTCAATATGTTAAAGATTCCTCCTTAATAAATGATAAAAAAAGTTCGGATCCTGAAATAAACAGACAAAGACTTGTTTGGAACCTTGGTAGTCTTGATAAGGGAGAATCCGTTGTATTAAAATACAGAGCGATAGCTCCCTCTGATACTGATCCTGGAAGATACTGTAATAAGGCGAAGATATCGGGAGTTAATCCTGACGGAACCGAATTTTCCTCTGATGAGGCAAACTGTTGCACTATTTTAAGAAGAGAGAAAGCAGGTTGCTGCCTCTATATAGAGGAAAAGGGATGGGGTTCTACCAATCTTCCCTATGGTTATTATTCATTGATTAATCCCTATTTCAGAACCGAAGATTCCATGTTTGCATCATATTCAGCATTACACCTCTGGCATTCGGGAAAGTATTATGATAAACGAATGGCCGAAAGATTGAAAAATTATTCAATGCTTAACATAGAAAATCTATACTTCAAATCTGATTTCGGATTAAAGGATAAAAACGGAAACTTATGGCAGCCATACGGAGGAGCTTATGTTGAAAAATCTTCAAAGGGATGGAAAAAGGAAAAATTGGACAAAAAGTTTTATCTTTCTCAAATCGGATTTGAATTACTCGGGTTAAATGAATATTCAAAGGAAATAAGAGACAGTGGTAAAAAAGAGAAAGTAAACAATATTATGGATGAAAAGATTAAATGGCTTTCAAACATTGAAGACTATTTTCCCAATTACTGGGAAATAGAAAAGGATAAAATAAAAACTTCT
>JALVQI010000126.1:0-35230 GCA_027031485.1 Candidatus Aminicenantota bacterium
GTGATAACATTGTATCTTGATATCCCATGGGACACCTCCTGTGTGGATTTTTTTGAAAATACTTGTATATTATACATCTTCACGCGGAGGTGTCCCAATCCTCTGTTTTTTTCCGGACACTACTGATATGAGTGTTTTTTTCTTGATTATTAAGGAGGTATTTCATATAATATAAAATATGCATAAGAAGAATCATTATTTTTTTGCTTTAATTTTTTTAATTATTTTTTCTTTATATTTTTTCAATGAATGTAAGAAGGAAAATACTCTGAAAATAGGAATAATTTCTAATTTCTCTGGTCCTAACGGAGGAACGGGAGTCTCTCTTATATACTCCATAGATAAATCTTTGGCTAATTCTAATATAAAAAATTATCGTTTTATTATATCAAATGATAGTTGGGACCCAAATAAAATAGAAAATGCTCTGGATGATGTGCTTTCAAAAAAACCTTCTCTCCTGATTTTAGCAACTACTTCAACAGCCCTGCTTAAAATACTCGATAGGTTAAATAGTTTGAATATTCCTGTTATTTCTCTTTCATCAACAACCACAAAAATTGTTCATAGAAATGATAATATCTTTTCATTTGCATTAAATATGAAGGAGGAACAGAGACAAATTGCAGAAAAATTTAACGACTCAGGTTGGAAATCCATAGTAATAATTAAAGATAACAAAAATTACAAATATACAACACCAGCATTAAGGTATTTTTCTCATTATTATAAGGGAAAAATTGAAAAAGTATTTGATTTTAAAAGTGGGAATCTTGATATTAATAAATTAAAATCCTTTTTATTTTCAAAAAATGATTTTTCAAATGTAGATGCATTTTATTTTTTAATCGGATTTTCTTATGAGCCCGGGATAATATATCAAATTATTAGACAAAAGTACTTAAAAAAGCCTGTATTTCTTACACCCTGGGGTGCAGAAAATTTTGAAATTTTTGCAGGCAAAAATATAAATGATGTTATTGTAGCTACTTATTATAATACTGAGAAAGATAGTTATCTATCAAAATGGGTAAAGGATTATGAAAAAATATTTGAAACAAAGGTTACACTTTTAAGTATATTAGGTAAAGAGACTGCTAATTTTTTAAAAATTATTTATTCAAAATACAATAACTTAGATTTGATGTCTTTCAAAAGAGGGGTCTTAAAAAGTGAGGAAATTAGAAATCTTCCTGTAAAGCTTGATGAATATGGAGACTGCATGAGAAAGATAGTTTTTGTAAGGCTGGATAATTAATATGAAAGATAGATTTAGTCTTAGACATTTATTTATATTAGTTATTTTAATATCTTTGCTCATTATGCTTGTTTATCTATCTTTTTTTAGTAGAAAGCTTAATTATGAAATAAAGAAAGAGATAAGAAATAATTCTAACATTATATTAAAAGAAATAGAGTCTAACTTTTCTAATAAAATATTAAGAGAAATTGTTGTAACAAAAATTATAAGCAGTAGTAGCTATAGAAGAATAATTGAGTTGCCTGAGATAAGAAAAACAGTATTAAAAAATACCGCTTTTATTTACATCTTAAATAATGAATGTAAAATTTCAAAATTAATTTTTATAGATCAGTACAATAAAAATTTTTTATTTCCGGGTATGGATCTTTCAAATTTCCCCTTCTGCAAATTTATTATGAAAAATTATAAAAATTTTAAAATTAGAGAAACAAAAATATCAAATCCATACTATGATCCGCTCTCTGGTAAAATACTGATTTCAATAATTGTAAAAATAAAAAATGGAATATATGTTAGAAATCTGTATTTAAATTCTTTGCTGTTGGCTATTTCAAAAAAAGATTATTTTTTGAAGAAAATAGTCCTAATTGTAAAAAGGAAGACCAATGTTATCCTTTTTAATTCATCCCCTGAGAAAATACCTATAAAGAAAATTGATTTAACTGATGAAAAATTAGTATTAGAAGATAAAACGGAATACATATTGAGTAAAGCAAATTTGAAAAATACTAATACAATGTTATTAATCTTAATTCCAATAACAGAGTACAAAAGTTTTAGAATATTATTTTATAATTTTATAATTTTTACATTATCCTTTTTTGGAATTATTATTATCTTGTTTATTTTTATGTTAAAAAATCATATCGTATCACCTTTAAGCAATTTTACCAATATAATGTTCTCTACACAGAAGAATATAGTAAAAATTCAAAGCATAAAAAAGATAAAATCAATTTTCAAGGAATTTAATATTTTAAAAAATAATTATATCAATGAATTAAACAGGGAAATTAAAATAAAGGAAACATTATCAGAGGTTGGGTTTGGTCTCATTATCTACAATTCAATTCAAGGAAGAATTAGAATTTTTGATATTAATTCTTATGTTTTAAAATTTTTCAATATTAATAGTTCTACAATAAAGACCAATGAAAAAACAAGGAGTTTAAAAATCAATAACAAAAAACTTATGGATTTTTTAAAAAATATATTATACAGAGTTAAAGAGAATCCTAAAAAGAAAAAATTTAGATATATATATCGTTATAAAAAGGAAAAAGTTTATTATCTCGAGATATCATGGGATGAAATAATTTATTCAGGGGTGAAAAACTATTTTATGCTTTTCAGAGACATAACAAATGATGTAATTACTGAAGAAAGATTATTTCAAAGTCAAAAACTTGAAATAATCGGACAATTATCCGGTGGTATAGCCCATGATTTTAACAATATATTATCCATAATTGTAGGTAATTTGGAGTTAGCTCGAAAATCCGATGATATTGAATATATTAAAGAGAAATTAGATAAAACATTTAGCGCTTCCCAAAGAGCTTCAGATTTAATAAAACAATTATTAACATTATCTAAAAAAGATGAAATTTTGGATAAAGAGATTATTAGTATGAATGATCTTCTATTAGAGACATTAGATCTTGCAAGAAAGATTACTAAAGGCATAAGGATTTCGTATGAAAATAGAGCAAAAGAAGATAAAGTTTATGCCGAATACTCTTTATTATCTTCTTCCATAATGAATTTTATTATAAATGCTAAAGATGCTATCATAGAAAAAGGAATTGCCGAAGGTAAAATCTTAGTTTATTTAAAAGAAAAAACTTTTATGAAGAGAAAATATGTATCAATTGTAATTAAAGATAATGGTGTTGGAATAGAATTAGAAAATATTAAGAAAATTTTTGACCCATTTTTTACAACTAAACCGAGAGGAAAAGGTACCGGTTTGGGTTTGAGCGTTACTTTAAGTTACATAAAAAAATTAGGAGGTGAAATTAATGTTTTTTCAGAAAAGGGTAGGGGAACCGAGTTTGAAATATTGATCCCTCTTTCATGTGCGGATAAAGATTCTAAATTAGTTAAACCACTAAAAAAATTAGATCTGGAACTAAACAATTATAATTATCTTATTAAAAATTTAAAAGTTTTAATAGTTGATGATGAAATTGATATAAGAGAAGCCACAAAAAATCTGTTTAAAGAAGAATTTGGAATAAATGCGGATTTGGCATCCAATGGAACAATAGCATATGATAAAATATTAAAAAATAATTATGATTTTGTCTTGCTTGATGTAATAATGCCAGACCTTCGCGGTGATCAGGTTATTGAAAAATTGGAAAAAGAAATTAAAGAAATTCGTTCAATTATTTACATATTAACAGGTTTTATTGAGGAGGGAATGGACTATCTATTAAAGTCTAAATTAATTAGAAAGATAATAATAAAACCTATTGATTTAAAGAAAATAAAAGAAATTTTAATTGATTTTATAAATATGAAAAAGGAGGAAAAAAATGGAGAAAGAAGTTAAGTTGAAAAGTATTGACCCTGTTGGCTTCGGAGCATTTACTGCTATTTTGTACGGCTTATTAGGGTTATTTTATGGTTTTATTTTTCTTTTAATTGCAAGCGTAGGAGCATCTTTTTCAGGTGGTTTCGGTGGTTCTTCCAATTTTGGTTCTCTATCTTCGAGTATTGGTGTGTTAGGAATCGTTATATTTCCGATAATATTTGCGATAATGGGTTTCATAGGAGGTCTCATAGGAGCGTTAATTCTTAATTTATCTCTTGCCATAATCAAAGGATTGAGAATAAAGCTGGAAGAATAAAAACATAAAATAATACTTCGCATAATATATATTATGTAAACTTTTTGATATAAATCTTAAATTTTTTTAAGGAGGCAACGATGAAAAAGTTTTTTTCTGTATTTCTTTTAATTTTATTTATTAGCACTTTTCTTATCAGTGACAATATTTATTCCATTAAAAAACATTTGAAAAATGCTGAATATTATCTTAGTAATGGACAAAAAGATAAAGCTTTATCTGAAATTTATGATTCCATAATGCTTATAAATAATTTAAAGGAATTCAAGTTAGCTGACTTTTCTCTCATTGATAAAGTAAATGGATACAAAATGTATGATAAAAAGGCCACAGAGAATACCTTATTTTTCGGCGAACCATTTTATATTTACATGGAGCCTGTAGGTTTTAAAATTGTTAAAACAAAATCCGGTTATTATATGTGGGTAAGCGAGGATGCTAAAATCATTGATAATAAAACAGGAAAAACATTATTTGAAAGAAAAAATTGGGTAACCATGAAAAGAGCTTACCCCTTCCCTACCATTCCCTTTTATATAACTAACAGAATTACAGATTTTCCGAGAGGAAGCTATACATTTATAGGTTTAATAAAAGATCATTTAAAAAATAAGGTAATAAAAAAAGTCTTTAAATTTGAAGTAAAATAATCATTTATCTTTATTAATTTGTTTTAAAATCCAATCCTTAATTATTTTAAGAGCTTTTGGAGAAAAAGTTTGCTCTATTTTACTATATTCCATTGTTGAACCGCTCTTACATTCCTGAAAAAGGTGGTTTAACCCATCTAATTTTAATACTGTAACATTCTTGTTTCCTCCTCTTTCAAGAGCATTTTTTATTGCTTTCAGATTTTCATCCGCAGAAACTTGAGTATCTTTTGAACCATTAAGAGCTAAAATAGGATCATATTTTAAAAAAAAGATAAACCAGGGACTTGTCAACTGTTTTATCTGAAGTTTAATAAAATCTTCTTTCTTTACTCCTTTCGGAAGCTCAGATTTAATATATACTTTATTAAGATAGTCTGATAATTCATTTTTTATTTCTTTTACATCCTGTGAATTTAAAATTATATCATATATCTCTTTATTGATTTTAAGCGCATTTTCAATTTTTTTATCACTCGCTCCTGAAGCTTTCAATATAGCTTCTGTTTGCATCAATAGTAAAGATCTCCTTTTATTCCGGGGCTTGCAAGCAAAACGATAAAGCTAACATCTTTTGATTTTGATGCTACAATTGTAGCTATAATCCCTCCTTCACTGTGCCCTATAAGCCCTATTTGCTCTTTATCTATCTCTTTTCTTGTTTTCAAATACTCTACAGCAGCTTCAACATCCTTTACAAAATCCAAGGTTGTAGCTTTTCTGTAATCTCCGGTGGATTTACCTGTTCCACGATCATCAAATCTTAATGTGGCTATCCCGTGTCTTGTCAGATAATCTGATATTACAAGAAAAGGCTTATGTCCGAAAACTTCTTCATTTCTATTCTCAGGTCCGTTACCCGTTATAAATATTACTGCTGGAAATTTTTCGGTTTTCCTCGGTAATGTCAGAGTTCCCGCAAGGATAATGTCATCTTTTACATTCTTAAATTTTATATCTTCAGAATAGTACGGATATGGATTTTTAGGCTCCTGAGGCCTCTTTAGCTCAGGTTTTGAGCCCATCTTCCTTATTAATTTTAGCGGTAAATTAAGTCCTGATTGTCTCAAGATACCTTTGATTATATTGTTATTTTCCAATTTACCATTAAACCTTATTCCTGCTTCAGATACAATAAGTATTAATTTTGAATCTTTAAATTTTGTTTTTGTTACAGGTATTCCATAAGCATTTTGATCCGGACTATCCATCTTTGTTTTATAACCTTCACCCCTTTTTTCAATGTGAAATACAATCCTTAATTTAATTCCTTGAATATTAAGCACTCCGAACCAATCGCCTGAAATATCCTGACCATAAAGTCCCAAACTATAAAACAAAATAAATAAAAGTAATATAAGTTTTTTCATTCCCGTCTCCTTATTATTTATATATTTTTATATACCTTTTATTCATATTATATATACGAATTTTTTAATGTTTTTATTCAAATTATTGCCAGTTTATTGATTTATTTTTTACGTAGAAAAAGGTTGATAAAATGCATTAATTTTTTTATGAAAATGTCGGCATGCCGACAATCTTTAAAAAACCTTCCACCCCTTTAAATCATAATAATCTTTTAATAATTGTAAATACTCTTCCTTAGTTAAAGAGTTTTTATCAAAAGGATTATTAAAAAAGTGCTCGGGGAGCATATCATCTTCAGGCTGTTTCATTCCCTCTCTCAAATTAAACTCCCTTGCCATATCCGTTATTTTTTTTGCTATTTCTCTGAACTCTTTTTCACTATAATCTATACCGGTAATACTCTTTAAGATTTTATTTAATTCATCATAATAAATTATATCTCTGAAGAACCTGCAAAGAATGAATGTATCATAAATCGTAAGTCTATCCTCGTATTCAATCAAAAGCTTTGCTTTATCTTTAATCTGCTCGGGTGGAATTATTCCTGCCAGCTCAGGTTTATAAAAAGTAGTTCTTAAATGGCATGCTCCTCTGTCAGAAACACCAAAGGCAAGACCCATACCTTTTAAAACTCTCGGATCATAGCCGGGAGGTTCAAGACCTTTAACATGAATTGCCATATCTGTCAAACCAAGCTCTTCGGAAGCTTTTTTAACACCTTCCGCAAGTATATCCCCTACTCCTTCTCTGTTTGCAATTTTATATAATAGCTCTGCTATCCTTTCAGTTTCCCCATAATCAATTTTAAAATCAATTTTGCCACGTTTGTATGCCTCTATAGCAAATCCCACCAAATTTCCAGCTGTAATTGTATCAATTCCCAATTTATCACAAAGATCATTCAAATAAGCTATATCATTATAATTATCAACAAAAGATATTCCACCGAAAGCATTTATTGTTTCATATTCAGGACCATCTACCTTTAATCCTTTGTATTTTCCGTATTTAACCTTTGATTTTCTTGTGCATGCAATAAAACAGTATCCGCAGGACTCAGGCTTTACTTCAAGCTCATTTAAAAGTGCTTCACCATTTATTTTATCAACAAATGGAACTGTTCCATCCTGCCAGTATCTTGAAGGAAATGCATTGAATTTTGTCGTAAATCCCACGGTAAGAGATGTTCCGTACTTTCTATATGCCTGAAAAACAGGGTGAACCTTTCCCCTCTGTAGAAGTTCCCTGTTGAATTCTTTTAACAAATCTTCTGAATATATCTCTTTTTTTTGATTCCCGTAAAAAACAATTCCTTTTAATTTTTTACTGCCTAAAACCGCTCCCACACCTGTTCTTCCGAGTGATCTTCCGAAATCATTGTTTACATAGGCAAATTTTACAAGTTTTTCACCCGCTACTCCTATTGTAATCGCAGATGCTTTAAATTGAGAATATCTTTCTTCCAAAATTTTCTCAGTTTCAAAAGCATCCTTTCCGACCAGACTATTATCCTCTTTAAATTCAACTCCTTTATCTGAAATAACCATATATCCCCAATTTTTCATCTCTCCTTTTATAATAATTGCATCGTATCCTGTTTTAGCTATATTTAAAAAGGCTTTTCCTCCTGCATAAGATTCAGAATAAAACCCTGTAAGAGGAGATTTTGTAAATGTTGCAAATCTATTGGCTCCCCAGGTTGAAATTCCTATTGCAGGACCAATTGCTATAATTAGATTATTATCCTTTGAAAGAGGCTCAACACCTTCAGGATTTTCCTTTAGCAGAAGATAGGTGCCCAGTCCTTTTCCTCCGATATATTTTTCATAGATCATAGTATCAAGGGATTCAACAAAAAACTTCCTCTGATTAAGATCAATTTTTAAGATTTTTCCGTAATTTCCTTTCATTTTTTCGCTCCTCTATAAATAATGAAAAATTTCTTTAAATATCTTTTTCTTTCCATATTCTTAAATATTAAACCATAATTCATCATTAGTAAATATTATATTAATTATATTTTTAATAATGATTGTCTATTAATCCCTTTAATTTATCCTTATATTTTATAAAATGATTATAATTCCGGGTCACACCCTTTACACCGTTTTCCCTTATATTTAAAACTCTCTCTCTTGAAAAAACCTCTGTCAAAATCGTTTCCCCGGATTCAGCTTTCTGAAGCTCTTCACCTTCCGGTCCGTAAATGGCAGATTTTCCCGTTAAATACTTCCCTACTCCATTGAAAGTAACAACATAGGAAGAATTGATAACAGAATAAGCTCTGGCAATTATAAGTTCCATATCTCTATCAGATGTTGTGGTGTAATGCGGATAAATCATAAGTTCCGCTCCTTTTGATAACATTGCCCTTGATATTTCAGGGAAAAACAGATCATAGCATATTCCTACACCAACATTCATCTTATTTTCAATATTAAATACAAGAATATCTTCTCCTTTCTCAACAGGCTCAAATGGTTCCCAGGGAAAGATTTTATCGTATTTACCAACAATTTCTCCATTTCTATTTATAACAAAAAGCCTATTATAAATCTTATTCTTTTCATCCTTCACATAAAAGGAACCGGGTATTATCCATATCGCGTACTCCTTTGCAAGTTCTTGAAATTTTAATAAATATTTATTATCTAAAACAATAATATCCTTTTGAGCTCCCTGTATTGCAAGCTCGGGAAAAACAATCAGAGCAGAGCCATAGAGCTTTGAGCTTCTAATTATCATCTCTTCCATATTATTAAAATTTGTTTCGTATTCTCCCGGAAATATCTCCATTTGAGCAAATGAAACTTTTAACATATTACCTCCCTAATAATTTATAAATCTCACTTTTTAAAAATTCCCACCCGCTTTTTTCTACAAATTTTCCTGACCTATCAGGATAAACAGTTTTTGTTTTAAGAGCAATCATTTCAGGGTGAAATCCCATTATAAGTATTTCACCTTTTCCATATTCAAACTTAACAGCTGCCGGTTTTTTATCAGAATATGATGCTATAAGTTTATAATTCTTTTTTATTTTAAAATATGGACCTCCAAGATAATACATATACTTTATTATTCCATTTGTAAAATGTATTTGAGCGAGTCCTATATTTGGCCATGGTGCGATTCTTTTAATTGGACCTATTGCAGAATCATAAAATTTCAAAATCCCTTTGTATTTCACTCCTTCCCATACAATATTTTTTGCCGCAAAGTATGCTCCGGCACAGATCCCAAGATATTTACCTCCGTTTTTTATAAAGTTAATGATATTTTTCGCTCCCTTTTTCCCTATATCCCTTGAATAAAAACCTGACCAGCCGCCGGGAAAATAAATCACCTTAATCTCTTTAAAAATTTTGCTCTTAATAATATCTTTAGCTTTAACAGCTTTATAACTAATTTTAGCCCATTCAAAAAACTCCTGAGATGCTTGAAGGTTTTTATAGTATGCTCCGGGATCTATGTAAATTCCGATTTCCACCCTACCCTTCTTATTTACGGGAACTCTTATCTCTGTTAAAAGTTCATCTTCAGGAATTTTTGAAGGATCATTTAAATAAACCTCGGAATAGTTTCCAACCTTTTCATAACCATTTTTTTCTATATATTCATTTAAGATTGAATAAGCCCTAAAAATATGTTTGTAGCTTCCCTTATAAATAAGAGAGGCTACAAGTTCAGCCCTAACTCTTTTAAATTTAACCTCATCTTTTGAACATGGAGGATAAATTCCCGGAAAATAAACTGGAATTCTCGCCTCTGACCTTTTAAACTCTTTGGAACTTAAGCTATTGTTAAAGTAAACTGCTTCTGAAAACCCATTGATTTTATATCCGAAATCAACAAGGTAATTATAAATTATATTGAATTTTTTACTTAAAAGTGAATAATCTCCCCTATGCTCCATATATGCTACAAATCTTGTATCAGTGAATTTAATTTTTACTTGTGTGAGAGAAAGTGAAGATAAAATTATCATAAAAAGAAGAAAAATCGTAATTTTTTTATTCATAATCCTTTTCTACCTCCAGAATTGAGTTTTTTAAAATATCTATCGCTTTTTTCAAATAATTATCGGATATTGTAAGGGGCATTAATGTTCTTATAACATTTCCGTAAACTCCGCAGGATATTAAAAGAAGACCCTTTTCTCTTGCCTTAATGATTGTTTTTTTAACAAATTCCTTAAATGGTTCCTTTGTTTTTTTATCCTTAACAAATTCAACACCTATCATTGCTCCTTTGCCTCTTATATCACCTATGTATTTTGATTTTTTCGATAATTCTTTCATTGAATTAACTATCTCCTCTCCGATCTTATTTGCCCTTTCACACAAATTATTTTTTCGTATAAAATTTATAGCAGCAATAGCAGCCGATGAAGCAACAGGATTCCCACCGAATGTTCCTCCGAGACCTCCTTCCTGTATATTCTCCATTAACTCCTTTTTACCAATAATGGCAGAAAGAGGTAAACCACCGGCAATTGATTTTCCGAGAGTCATAATGTCATAATCAAGACCTGTCTTTTCCCAATAAAACATTGAACCTGTTCTGCAAAATCCTGACTGAACCTCATCCACTATAAGTAAAATTCCGTATTTTTCGGTTATTTCTCTCAATTTCTTTAAATATAGATCAGGCGCTACAACAAATCCCCCCTCCCCTAAAATAGGCTCTATGACGACAGCAGCGATGGTTTCAGGATCAAAATATTTTATGAAATGTTCTTCCAATAATTTTATGTAAAATTCAGTACACTCTTTTTCATCTTTAAAATCTTTTTCTCCCCTATAACAGTATGGATAAGAAACCCTGTAAACTTCCGGTAAAAAGGGGCCAAAACCTTTTTTATACGGATTTACTTTTGATGTGAGAGATAAAGTTGATATTGTTCTTCCGTGGAAAGCATAATCAAAGGTTATTATGCCGGGTCTTTCTGTATAATGCCTCGCGACTTTAATAGCATTTTCTACAGCCTCTGCTCCGGAATTAAATAAAACTCCCATTTTTTCAAAATCACCGGGGGTTATATTTGTTAACAATTTAACTAATTCTATATAAGGCCTGTGCATATATGTATGAAAACAGGCATGTGTAAACTTTTCCGCCTGCTCTTTAATTGCTTCAACTACAGCTTCATTCGCATTGCCTACATTTAAAACACCAATTGATCCAGTAAAATCTATATACTCTTTTCCGGAATCATCATAAAGTAAAAAATCTTTGGCTTTTTCTATGATTATTTTGTGGACATTGTAAACTGCTTTTGGTATATATTTATCCCTTATTTCAACAGGTTTCATTGAAACCTCCTTAAATCTTATTATAGTTCAGCTTTTTAATTATGACAATTATCTACAGAATGAAGGGGCATGTAGCCCCTACATCCTGTTATATGGCTTGCCTTAAAACTTATAGTTTAAAGAAAAGTAAATAACTCTTTGACCAAGTGCAGTAACTTTCTTTTCCCATCCCGGATGAACCTTTAAGATAGTTCCATCGGGATATATTGTCAGGTGAGTTCCATATCTTTTGTAAAGTAGGGCGCTTCCCAAGGCATTCATTATATCAACAGAAATACTGAATTTTGAATTGTTACCCACTTTGAAATCTCTCAACAATCTTATATCCAATTGATTAAAGTCAGGACCTCTTTTTGTTCCTATAGGTTCGGATAAAACCTCAGGTTTGTACCATGAGGGAACATTTGGTATGGAAGTGTTGACAATGATAACACTTCTCTGTATCGGAAGACCACTCATATATTTATAATTAAAGCTGAAGAAAATATCCCATGGTAATTTAAAAGTACCTTGAAGTTTAGCAAGTAAAGGTCTGTTAAAGGTAGGATCCGAACCCTTTCTGTTAACCATATAGTTAGGGTCATCGAAAGCCGTACTTACTCCGTTTGTCTCATAAAAAGCATTTCCAAGAGTTGCCTCCGCCTTTGAAAATGTAATTGATCCGAGAAGCTGCCATCCATGTGAAAAGGCTTTCCTTAAAACTATTTCCAATCCTTTATACTTTCTGTAAGCATCTTTCGGATTGGTTACCTTAAAGATAGAAGGAGCAAGACTATTAACAAGAAAATAGACTTCATAATTTTTATCATCCGATGTTCCCAAAACTCCATCCCAACCGGGATCAACCACACTCTGTTTTACATAATCAGAATCCTTTTTACCAAAATCCATATCTTCAATGAGATCTCCTTCATATCTTTTAATATATCTTACGGACAAAGAAAGGTCTTTAAAAAGCTCTCTTTCAAGACTAACTACGAATTCATCAGTATACGGTGGTTTAAGATTGGGATCGATTCTATCTTTTGGGTTTTTATAGCCACCCCATGCCCACATAGGCTCATAATAGTCTGTTGTGTCAAATTTGTCATTCCAGTTAAAATCATACCAATAAAAGGCAATATACGGATAATACATAGGATTAATATCAGATGCATATTGAATATTCATGTAGGAATAGTATCTTCCGTAAAAAGCTTTTAAAGCTGTTTTTCCATCTCCCGTTAAATCAATACTAATTCCTATTCTCGGGGAAAGTGTTTTCCAGTTCATATAATTTTTAACCTCAGGATAATCCCTTGGTGCAAAAAAGTCTCTATCATATCCATAAGCTGCCATCATTGTGCTCATCCAGTATGAGTTTTGTAAAAATTCATTCCATTGAGGAGAACCGGTTGTGTGTTGCGCAGGAATATGTGCTTTTGAATAATCATATCTCAAACCTAAATTAAGATAAACTCTTCCATTGAAAAGAGAGAAATCATCCTGAAAATAAATGCTAAATCTTCTCGTCCTATCCTTTTGAACACTATCTCCTGATTTTGTTCCTATTGCTCTTGCATAGAATTTTCCCGCTCCCCACCACCAGATGGAAAACAGATGATTGCTTCCGTTTTCGGTGAAATATTCGGCAGGTAATAAATTGCCTATTTTCCCGGGCATCCATGTATCCCAATCATCTTTTGCAAACTCTATTTCTGTTCCTATCTTGATTTTATGATTACCACCCAGGAAATTGTCCAAAAACTTTGTTAAAGATGCCATCGTCTGAAATCTTCCTCTGTGATAAACTTCATTCATCCAGTAACCACCGTAAAATAATCCCTGAGCAATATCATAAGTTCTATAACCCGTTCCTTCCCTCATTAACAGAGGAAAATATTTATAAATATAGCCTGTTCTAAAATCAAAGTTTGTATTCTGGTCAACTGTCCAGTTTAACTTCAGATATGCTGTTATATCCTTTTCATGGTCCCATAAGGGGGCAGCTTCAGGCATATATTTCCATCCGATATAATAAGGACTACTGTTCACAACAACTCCCTGATGGACTTCCCATCTTGGTTCATAAGCATTTATGTAATTAAAGACAGTATCAAGTTTAAGTTTCTCGGAAAGATTTGAAGTCAATTTGAAAAATAAGTTGTGTTCTTTATGGGTTACGGCATATTTTTCCTCATAACCGGCAGGAGTATATTTCCAGCCTAAATATCTGTAAGAGGTGAAAAACCACACTTTATTTTTAACAATCGGTCCTCCTAAGTTAAAAGCAATATCATTACTATTATTTGTTTTAAGCGGGGTATATTCAGCTTTCTCTTTTTGAAACAATTCTCTTCCTGGTTTGTCCGAAGCGAGAGAATCAAGTGTGAAATAGTAATTTAACTCACCTTTAAGGTTATTTGTTCCTGACTTTGTAACAACATTTATGTATGAACCCGTTCCCTCACCAACCTCTGCGGGGTGAGCCGAAGTTTGAAGTTCCACCTCTTCAATTGCATAATAATTTATATTAGTTGATAGATAACCGTGACGGGGATCATTCATCATAAAACCATCAAAAGCATAAACATTATCCCTTATTGAGGAACCGTGTGTTGCAAATGTTCTTGAATATGTTATATTATCAGTAACAATACCAGCTGCGGATGCAATTATATCGTAAACATCTTTTTTCATTGGAATCTCTTCTATAAGCTCCTTTGAATATGTAGTGGAGCTTTTGGAACTTGAAGTATCCAGAAGTATTGGTTTTGCTTCAACTACAACCTTTTCACTTACTTTCAGGGGAATTTTAATAGTTAAATTATAGGTTTTTCCCACATTAACCCTTACATTTTTAACTTCAACTGGAGTAAAGCCTGAAAGCTCAGATTTTACAGTATAAGTTCCCGGAGGAAGTTTAAAAAATATGAACTCTCCATTTTCTGTGGTAGTGTAAGTTCTGGTAACAGTATTTCCTTTAATTGTAACAGTAGCTCCCGGTATAGGCTTGCCGTTTTCATCCATAACTTTCCCTTTCACCACACCTGTTTGCATTTGTGAAAACACAAATGATGTAATTAACAGTGTGAAGATTAAAAGAGAAAGAAAAGTTTTTCTTACTCGCACATCTAACCTCCTTTTTTGTTTTTTTCTCTTAATATTTTAATAATTTCTATCGTCCCTCCTATAATAGTGGCAAGCCATATAAAAGGGAGCGAATATAGAATTAAATAAAGCATTGCTTCAATCATATTTCCGAGGAAAAAGATGTAATATAAAAAGAAAAGCAAAAATATTATTATCCATCCTGCATATTTTAACGGAGTAAGTTTTCCGAAAAACAAAGCCAATACTTTTTTTATTCCCATGGTATTTTAGTCCATAGTGTTTTATTTACAATCTCATCCGGTTCTTTTTTATCCATATAACTAACAATTATCATAAAAACAAAGGAAACAATCAGCCCTATATGAACAAAGTGAAAACCATTTACTATTGCATTGGGAGAACCCTTTTTAACCCAGGCATATATTGAATACAAGAAAGATGTAACAAGACCGCTTATTAATGAATAATATGCGGCTTTGGAAGTTCCTCTTTTCCAGAACCATGCTGCAAACACAGGAACCAGCAGGCCTGACACAGCAAGTCCCTGCCCTATTATCCATAGTGGTATTAAAAATGGCACCCAGAGAGCTGTTGCTATTCCGAAGACCGTTGTTATAAGAACAGATAATCGTGAGAGCTTAATCTGATTTGATTTTTGAGATATTTTCGTATTTTTTAAAAAATCATTGTAAAGAAGAGTTGCTCCGTTTAATAAAAAGGATGAAGCACAGGATAAAACTGTCATGATAAATGAAACAAGTAGAAATATCCCGATTGTTGGATTTATTATCTTCGTAATAAAATAGAGATAAACCTGATCACCCTGAATTGATGCAGGAAGAGCTATCAATTTTGCCTTTGTTGCAGCTTCTATTAACATTCCTCCCATGAATGAAATTGCACCCCACGGGGAAGAAAGTGATACCGCTACCATTGCATCAAACGATGTCTGAGCATTTTTAGCCATATACGCCCACTGATAAAGCCAAGGGTCCACAAGATAAAATAAACCCATTGTTATAATCCATACGGTAAAAACTGAAAAATCAGTGCTATATGCGGATAATTTTTCAGGAGATAAAAATTTGTGTAAATTACTGAAAGAAGCTTTCAAACCTCCATTATAATATATGGCGGCAATAAGAAATATTAAAAGCCCAGCTCCCTGTAAAATTGATTGTATCCATTGAGCTGTTATAGCAGAATACTGGCCTCCTGATACAGTATATACAAGAATTAGAACTGCACTGATTAAAATCCCGTATTTAATACTCATATTAAAGGCAACTTTAAAAACTATTCCAAGTGCTACGAACTGAAGACCGGCAATAAATACAGGCCTCAGATAGCTTATAAATGATGAAAGCCCTCGGATTCTCTCGCCAAACCTTACCGCAAGAAAATCGGGAAGGGTATATGCTTCGTTTATTCTTCCGAAGACATTTAGTTTTTTTGCAAAAACAAAAGCAAATAATGGAAGAGTAATTCCTGAAACTGCTATGAGCCACATGGAAGAAAATCCCTGCTCGAAACCATAACCTACAAACCCCGCGGTGGAAGCTCCACCTATTGAAGCTCCCGTGTAAGCTCCGAAAAACAACCAAAAACCGATATTTCTTCCCATAAGTAAAAATTCTTTTGGTTTTGATATTTTTGAGAATTTTATTCCTATGAAAAGGAAAATAAAGAAAAACAGAAGAAGAATTGTTATAGATGTAATGCTCATTTTAAAACGTCGGAGGTGTGTTTATCCAGATTACAACAGTCATATTATTAGTCGGGTTATACCATTTATGGGGTCTTGTGCTTTCAAAATAGAGGCTATCTCCGGGACTCAATTCATACTCAACATTAGCTTCAATAAAAACCTTTAACTTTCCGCTTATAACATATATAAATTCTTCTCCCTTGTGACAATAGAACTCTTCACTTCCAGAGCCTGGCTCTATATAAAAAAGATGAGGTTCCATTGCTGTATCACCTTCTGCAAGAAGTTCCATTCTAACTCCCTTTATATCCATGAAAATGGATTTTCTCTCTCCTGCCCTGATTAATTCCCTCGGTTCTCCTTCGTCAGGGAAAAAATAGAGTGTATTTACATTTAATGCATTTGCAATTTTTTTCAGATTTCCTATTGAAAGGTTTGCTTTTCCCAATTCAACCTGATTTAAAAAGGGAATGGAAAGTCCTGTTTTCTCCGAAAGCTCTTTTACGGAAACCTTGTTTCTTTGTCTTAATCTCTTTATTTTATCACCAATCTTTTCTCTTTTTTTTACGTCATCAGAAACAGTATCCTTTTCTATTTTTAATAATTCTTTGATAGCTTCACTCTTATAACCTTTGTCTTTAAGAATTTTAATTTTTTTTAAAACAGAAAGATCTTCCTCTGTAAAAAATCTGAACCTCCCTTTGGATCTCTTGCTCTCAACAAGCCCCTCTCTTTCCCAATACCTTATTGTTGAGGTGCTTACATTCAAAACTTTTGCTATGTCACCGATAAAATATTTAATCATATTTGTAATATAATTACAATTTTAAATTTTGTCAAGAGGTTTTAAGAAGTTTTTTAAAATTTTTAATATAGCAGTATCATCAGCAATAACTTAAAAGTTTTGTTATAATTTTATAGACTTATTTTTTAAGTAAAGAGATTATCAGTGAAAAGATAAAAAGAATTGTGGCAAAGAGCACAATAGTTGCTCCTGGGGGCATATTTAAATAGTATGAGAGTATAATTCCTCCTATGGTTGAAAAAATTCCGAAAATTACTGATAAAAAGATATAGAATAAGTAATTTTTACTGAATTTTAGTGCTGAAAGTGCAGGAATAACTATTAATGCTGAAACAAGTATTATCCCCACTATTTTAATTGATATTACAATCCCAAGACTGACTAAAGATATAAAAATATAATCATAGAGCTCAACAGGAATTCCTATAACTCTGGAAAACTCAGGATCAAATGTTATATAGGTCATCTCTCTGTAAAATATGAGAATGAAGATTATAATAATAATGAAAGATCCAATTGAAAGATGGATGTCCGTTTTATTCACAAGAAGAATGTCTCCGAAAAGGTATGATAAAAGATTGGGACTATAACCTTTGACAAAGGCAAGCAAAATTATACCCACAGACATCATTGCAGGGAAAAATACTCCTACGGCACTGTCCTCGCTTATATTGAATTTTCTCGAAGTAAAAGCTATTAAAAAACCCGTTAAAATACAAAAAATTAGAGCTGATATAAAAGGATCAATTCCAATTAAGATACCCAATGCAACTCCTCCGAAAGCCGAATGTGCAATCCCTGTTCCTATGAATGACATTCTTCTTAAAACAATGAAAGTTCCTAAAACCGCAGTCAGTGTTCCTACAATTATCCCTGCAAATATGGCATTCTGGAAAAACGGTAATTTAATTAATTCAATCAGATTCATCTTTCTTATTAATCTTTTTTACAACCATGTGTGGTATTTTCCCATGTCCAAACAACATATAATGTTTACCATAAAGACATTGAAGGTTTTCCTCTGTCAAAACTTCCTCAGGTTTACCGTGAACAGCTATATTTTTATTTAAACAGGCAACAGAGCTTACTATATCCGAAACTGCCATCGCATCATGTGTAACTAACAATATAGTCAGTTTAAACTCTTTATGAAGATTATTTAGCATTCCGTAAAGCCCCTCAGAGCTATTAACATCAAGCCCGGTTGTAGGCTCATCAAGAATAAGCAAAGAGGGTTCATTGACAAGAGCTCTTCCTATTAAAACTCTCTGCTTTTGCCCTCCCGAAAGTTCTGAAAATAACTTATTTTTTACATCTTCCATTTTGAAAAATTCAATAATTTCTCTAACTTTTATTTCATCCTCTTGTTTAAAGTATTTTAAAACTCCAAGTCGAGGATATCTACCCATTTTCAAAATATCTATAACTCTCAGCGGGATTGAAGCATTTTCCTTGATATATTGCGGAACATATCCGATTAACCTCCTATCAATTTTACTCGGCGAATTACCAAAGATTTTTATTTTACCTTTTACCGGTTTTAAAATCCCCAAAATTGTTTTTAGCAAAGTTGTTTTTCCCGCTCCGTTGGGGCCCAATATTGCAACAAAATCCCCTTTTTTTATTTTTAAATTAATACCGGAAAGAGCAATTTCTTCTTTATATTTAACTTCCAAATTTTCAATTTCAAGGATATATTCACTCATTTTAAACTGTCCATCAGCTTTTTAGCATTTATTCTTATTAAATCTTCGTATGTATTCATGTTTTTTGAAAATCCCAGAGGATCAAGAATTATAACTTTAATATTAGCTGATTTAGCTATCATATTTACCCATTTTTCTGAAACACCAGGTTCCCCTATAATTACCTTACCTTTTTCTTTCCTTATTTTTCTTATAATCTCAACAACTCTTTTCGGAGACGGAGTTTCTCCCGGCTTCTTTTCTATTGTTTCTATAACCTTTATATTATAGTCTTTGAGAAAATAAGCCCATACGGGATGGTACATTACAACACCATTGTTTTTAAGCGAAATAAATTTTTCGGAAATTTCTTTATCAAGTGAGCTTAATCTTTTTATCAGAGCCTCACTGTTTTTTTCAAAAATTTCTTTTTTTCCAGGATAAATATTTATTAAAAATCTTTCAAGCTCCGGAATTATCTTAATCATAGCTTTTAAAGAAAGCCAAAGATGTGGATTTACTCTTTTATCTTTGCCTATGAAATTTTCAAAATAATCGGATAGCCTGAAAACCCTATTGCTTTTTGAAAATCTATTTTCAACCTTACTGAGCCATTGCTCCAGCCCTGCTCCTACAATAATAAGGGCATCTGAATTATTAAGATTCACAGCCTCTTTTATGGTTAATTGGAAAGTATGCGGTGAACTTCCGGGGGGAACTATCAAATGAACATCCACCGATTTACCTGTAATTTCTTTTGTAATAAGCTGTAATGGTTTTATTGAAACCGAAACTCTATTATAATTTTTTGCATAAGCCAAAGTAATAGAAAAAGCTAAAAATAAAATTATTAAACAGGCAATTTTTTTCATAAATTAATTATATCATGAAAAAGAAAGTTCTAACATTTCCATTCTATTTTAAATTCTCAAAATTTTACACAAAATCTCTGAACTTAGAAAAAATATTATTGCCGGAAAAAGAATTCCATACAAATTGCATACAAAAAGCAGAAATAAAAAAATCTATTGATTAAGATAAATTTTCTCAGTTAGCTCCCTTACCCCAACTCTCTAAAATATTTTATAAGAGGTGATATATAATTGTTCTTTATCTGAGTACGTATTACAACTCAAAACTTTCTTATTTTTTCGGGTTTAAGTAAGATAAAATTTTTAACAAGAATATTGCTTTAAGTTTTTTGAATCTTTGCTTGTGATATATTTTACAAATAAAAATTATATTTTTATCAAGAAGGTTTTAAAAGGTCTCTTATTTTTCTTTTTCTTTTATTTATTATTCCTTTAACTTTATTCACAATACCATCTTTATCTATCCCATAGAGTTTGTGAATCGTTTTTGTATCACCTTGAGGTAAAATTTCCTCGGGATAACCCAGAGAATAAACTTTTATCTTAAAACTTTTGTTTTCTCTAAAAAACAGATCAACTGAGGTTCCAAAACCTCCCTTTAAAACACCATCTTCCACAGTTAAAATCCACTTGTACTCTTTCTCAATTCTTTTTAAAAGCTCCTTATCAAGTGGTTTTATAAATCTACTGTTTACAACTCCGACTTCAATACCTGCGTCTTTAAGTTCAAGTGCCGCTTCCATAGCAGGATAAACTCTATTCCCAACCGCTAAAATAATTCCATCCTTTCCCTCTTTTATTAATTCCCATTTTCCTATAGGTATTTCCTCAAAAGTTTCTTTCAACGGAACACCATAACCTTGAGCTCTGGGGTATCTTATTGTTACTGGGTGTTCCTGTTTTAAAGCGGTAAAAACCATATTTTGAAGCTCTCTTTCATCCTTTGGAGCCATCATTATAATATTTGGCACAATATTTAAATATGAAATATCATAAATTCCCTGGTGAGTCGGACCATCACCGGAGACAGCCCCTGCTCTGTCAATACCAATGACAATAGGCAGATCCATCAAAGAAACATCGTGAATAATCTGATCATAAGCTCTCTGCAAAAAAGTGGAGTAAAGGGCGATAACAGGTCTTAAGCCACCCAAAGCTAACCCTACGGAAAATTCCACTCCATGCTGTTCAGCAATTCCAACATCAAAATATCTGTCAGGATATTTTTCCTTGAACTTAATTAAACCTGTTCCCTCAGGCATAGCCGCGGTTATGGCAATTACCTTTTCATCATTTTTTGCCAATTGAATAAGTGTGTCTGAAAAAACAGAAGAATAAGAGGGAGCTCCGTTTTTTTTCTTAAATTTTCCGGTTTTAATATCAAAAGGAGCAGATGAGTGAAACCAGTTTGCCTTCTCTTCCGCAGGTTTGTATCCTTTACCTTTCTCTGTCACTATATGGACGAGCACAGGCCTTGTGCACTTTTTAACTCTATCAAAAACCTCTTCCATCTCTTCTATATTATGTCCATTAATCGGACCTATGTATCTTATCCCCAATTCTTCGAAAAATGAACCGGGAACCATTAATTTTTTTAACTTATCCTCAATATCATGGGCTAATTCAACCATCTTTTTCCCAACAGCCGGAATCAGTTCAACAACCGACCTTATCATTTCTTTGGTTTTCACATAGAATTGACCGGATTGTAAATAATCAAGATACTTTGATATTGCCCCGACATTGGGAGAAATGCTCATCTTATTATCATTTAAAACTATAATAATTCTTCTTTTTAAATGCCCTATCTGGTTCAAAGCTTCAAGGGCAATACCGCCGGTAAGTGAACCGTCACCTACAATAGCCACCACATGATGCTTTTCACCTTTTTGATCTCTTGCAATTACCATTCCCAATGCCGCAGAAAGAGCTGTGGATGCATGTCCTGTATTTAAAACATCATATTCACTCTCATCTCTATTGGGAAAACCCGATATTCCTTTGTACTGTCTTATTGTATGAAAAAGCTCTCTTCTTCCCGTTATTAACTTATGTGGATAAATCTGGTGACCAACATCCCATAAAAGTTTATCTTCCGGAGTGTTAAATGATCTGTGTAATGCCAGAGTAAGTTCTACGGAGCCGAGATTTGAGGAAAGATGTCCCCCTGTTTTTGAAACCACATTTATAATTTCTTCCCTTATCTCAGAGGCTAATTTTTTAAGTTCATTTTCATTAAGTTTTCTTACATCGGCAGGGGAATTGATTTTATTTAGTATTTCATACATTTTTCTCTCTCCAGATTATTTTTAAAATTTCTCTGAATGGAAATTTTAAAAGCCTATAATTATGAATCATTTTTAAAGTTTTTTCAACAAAATTTTTCCTTTTTTTCAACAACTCCTCTTCCGAATAAATATTTACGGAATTATAACTTTTCTCTCCTATATCATCTAAATCATCATTAATCTGGTAAACAATCCCGATATTTTCTCCTATTGAATAAAATTCCTTTAGTTGAGTTTCCTCCATTCCCTTTAAAACCCCTGCTCCTTCAAAAACAGATCCGAATAGTGCTCCTGTCTTTCTTTTAAAAATCTCAAATGGTTCTATGGGCTTACCATTCTCAGCTTCAATTTCAAGAGCCTGCCCCCCTGCAATTCCATTTACTCCCCATGCTTTGTTTAATAATGAGATTAATAAAGTCTTTTTTTTAATCGGATATTTACTTTCTAAAATAATATCAGAGGCAAAGCTTACCATCGCATCACCGGAAAGAAGTGCAACAGCTGAATTAAATTTTTTATGAACCGATGGTTTTCCTCTTCTAAAATCATCATCATCCATAATTGGTAAATCATCATGAATCAAGGAAGCAGTATGAAGAATCTCAACAGAAGCTGCAAAAGGTAACAAATCCTCTTCAACTTCAAGAATTTCTCCCAGGGAAAAAAGTAAAATTGGTCTTAATCTTTTACCCCCGCTAAAAATTGAATATTCAATTGCTTTGACAATCTCTCCTTTACCAAGTGTTTTTACTTTTGCTTTCAGAAAAGAATCTAATATTTTTTTACTCTCTTTAAAGTAATTTTGTATGCTATTCATAATTTTTAACTCTCATCCATTTCTCTATAAAATTCCTCTTTTTTAATATTCCCGCTCTCATCTTTTAAAAGGATTTCAACCTTATGTTCTATGGAATCAAGCTCTTTTTTGAGAATTTTAGAGATCTTCATACCCTTTTCAAAAAGTTCAAGTGATTCCTGGAGAGTTAAATTCCCGCTCTCCATTTTTCCTACAATTTCTTCAAGCTCCTTAAAAAGCTTTTCAAAATCAATTTTTTCACTCATTTTCTCCCTCTTTTTTTAATATTTCCGAAATTAATTTTCCTCTATATAAAATTATATTTATTTTATCCCCTATTTCAGTCTCATTTGAGGATCTTATTATTTTATTTTCTTTCAAAACTATTGAATAGCCACGCTCCAAAACTTTTTTGTGGGATAAAGAGTTTAATTTATCATTCAGATTTTTCCATTTGAACATTTTTTCATCAAGAGTTCTTTTTATTAAATTGAAAAGCTCTCTTGAATCTTTATCAAGCATGTGCTTATATTCCTCAATTTTTTTTAAAATATCAGCACTTATTCTTTTTTTGTAAAGCTCAACTGCTCCCCTCCTCTCTTCAATTCTTTTCAAAGGATGAAGATTTGAGATTTTTGTAGAAAGTCTCCATAGTCTCTCTTTTTTATTTTTTATATGCTTCAAAAATAAGGAATTCAGTCTATTAAAAAGTTCGTCAATTTCAAATTGTTTTCTTTGAACTCCTATTTGAAAAGATGAAAAGACCTTGTGCTTTATTAATCTATTTAAATTATTTTTATAAGTTTCCATTTTGTACTTCATAAAATTAGTAATTGAATTTGTAAGCGAAGCGATTCTATCCTCTAAAACATCCCTTCTTTCCACCACAAGTTCAGCCGCAGCTGAAGGAGTGGAAGCACGGAGATCAGCTACAAAATCTGAAATAGTGAAATCTATTTCATGCCCGACTGCTGAGATTATAGGAATCTTGGACTCAAATATTGCACGGGCCACTATTTCCTCATTAAATGCCCAGAGATCTTCAATTGAACCTCCTCCCCTACCAATGATTATCGCATCAAGATCCCCTACTTTATTCAACTCTCTGATTCCCTCCGCTATACTCTCTGCAGCACCTTCTCCCTGAACCTTAGCAGGATATATGAGAATATATAAACCAGCATACCTCCTCTTGATTATTCTTAAAATATCTATTATGGCTGCACCATGAGGTGAGGTAACAACTCCGATTCTTTTAGGTAAAAACGGAAGCTTTTTTTTATATTTCTGATCAAAAAGACCTTCCTTTTGTAGTTTTTTTTTCAACTCTTCAAATTTAATCTGAAGCTCTCCAACTCCATATTTTTTAATCTCTTTCACTATAAGCTGAAGATCGCCTCTTTTTTCATACACAGAAACCATTCCGCGAGCTATTATCTGCTCCCCGTCTTTAAATTTCATCTTTAATTTGGAGGCATAGGACTTAAACATTACACATTTAAGTTTTCCCCCTTCATCTTTTATATCAAAATATAGATGTCCTGAACTGTATTCCAAAAAGTTTGATATCTCTCCTTTGACACTGACATCAAAAAAAGTAAATTCAAGATTAGCTCTTATTATGGAGTTAATCTCCGAGACACTGAAGATCTTATCTTCTTTTACTCCCTCTCTCTCCATATTCTCTCAATATTTAATGCTTTTCCACTATTTTTATCAATATCCACAATTACACCATTTAAAAGCAATGCCCCTTTGGCAACTTCAAATCTCTTAGGCATTAGTTTTAAAAAGCGTTCAATTGCAATTTCTTTTTTCATTCCTATTACTGAGTCTCTCGCTCCGCACATACCTAAATCCGTTATATAAGCTGTGCCTGACGGTAATATTCTTGAATCAGCTGTTTGAACATGGGTATGTGTTCCTGCGATTAGAGAAACTTTCCCATCAAAATACCATCCAAGGGCAACTTTTTCAGATGTTATCTCAGCATGAAAGTCAATTATAATAATACTAATTCCATCTTTTTTTAATTTTTCTATAATTCTCTCCCCTATTACAAATGGGGAATCTACTTCAGATAAAAATTTTCTTCCCTGTAAATTAATGATACCTATCCTGACATCATCTCTTGTTAAAATAGTATATCCTCTACCCGGAACTCCTTCCGGATAGTTTGCGGGTCTAAGAATACGAGGATCCCTTTTTATAAGATCCAAACCCTCTTTTTTATCCCATATATGATTTCCGGATGTGAAAAAATCTATACCGGCATTGAACATTTCTTTAATCGTTTTTTCACTGATACCAAAACCACCGGCGAGGTTTTCGCAATTTGCTCCGATTAAATCCGGTTTTTTCTCATCTTTCAATTGAGGAAGAATTTCTCTTATAGCCTGTCTGCCTGTTTTTCCTACTATATCACCAAATAAAAGTATCCTGAAACTATTTTCATTTTCTTTATTTAAAGTCATCAAATCACTTCCTTCTGAATAAGAATTATTTATCTTTTTTTTCCTTACTCAAAATTTCTTTAAGTTTATCCCCTAAAATACTACCTTTTTTACTTTTCTTATCACTATAGACAACAGTGGTTTCCTCATCTATATGTTTTTTCTTAGATTCTACCTTAATAGCAATTTCTTCTTTCATAGCTTCCATGGCTTCCTTTTCCGCTTCTTTTAATTCCAGTTCTTCCTCTAAAATTCTCTTTGCACTCTTCTTCTTTGCAACTGCGGTTTTAACCTTTTTCTTCCTCTTCTTCTTCTCACCCGACTCTTTTTCTTCTTTTATCGGTTCGACAAATGTTGGCTTAGGTTTTTCTTTTTTCTTTGTAACAAACTTCTTCTCTTTAATAATTTTTTTCTCTGGTGCCTCTTTTTTCTTGGAAGGAGCTACTTTTTCTATCTTCTCTTCAACTTTTTCTACTTTTTTAATCTCAACCTTTTCTACTTTTTTCTCCTTTAGAGGTTTTATTTTCTTTGCTTTTTCCTCTTTTCTTTCTTCTTTAACTTTTTTCCTTAAAGGCACCTTTTCATGAATAGGCTCAACTATACCCTTTGATTTTATCTTTTGAAGTCTTCTGGCTATTTTCTCCTTCTGCCTTTCTATATCATCTCTGGGAAGTGTCGCATCCTCTTTTTTCTGATCTTTTTTAGAAACGATCTGCTTTAAAAGTTCCTTTTCCAATTTTTCCTTTTTTTCTTTAAGTTCTTTTTCAAGTAGAGCTTTTCTCTCTTCTTCTTCCCTCTGTTTCATCTTTTCAGTATCAAGAATAAAAATTCCAGGATTTTCCTCAGAATCAAAAAATTCGCTATTTCCTACAAGAAGTTTAACTGTATCCAGTAAAGAAACATTAAAAAGAATATTTAAAAGATGAAAAGCTTTCAAATAGTGTAGCTCCTTATACTGCCCGCTTTCCTTTCCAAACTCATTAAAAATATGTCTTAAACTGGATAAAACTGTTTTTCCTTCGGTAACTTCAAAAAGTTTTTCCAAATCTCCACTTACAATCTTAAAATATGGAAAAATACTGTAATATACAGTGGTATTTGCTTTTTCAACAAACTGTTTTTTATCTTCATTATAATCAAAAACAACAACCTTTGACGGTTTCTTTTCCTCAATAGAATCTATATAATAAATATTTCCGTCAAATTTCAACACAAGGGAAACTCCGGGAACAATGTGATTAACCTTAAAATATTTTTTCAGTCCCAAAACATACTTTTCATAAGGGAAAACAAAGGCTTTGTAATCCTCTCCAGAATCCTTGTCTTTTATAATTATCTCTCTTTTACTTCCTATTAAATTAAGCTCTTTTTTTGTTAATTTAAAAGCCCCGCTTATTACTTCTCTTAATAGTAATGGGTTTGTATCAATTTTTAATTTCTTCTTTGAGTTTTTAAGAAATTCTTTAGCTAAATTTTCTACTTCCTTTTTATTTTTTTCAAAATCATCAACTTTTTTGGGTTTTTTAAAAATATGCTCTCTCTTTTTAAAATTTTCAAAAAACTCCTTTAAATTCCACCTTCCCCAATTATCGTAGCTAACACAAACAAAACTCTGATGCAATGAAAGATGATAATTGATTGAAAAAAGAATCAACTCCTCGTCAATATCTTCTTTTTTATCAATTTTTAAAACATCTTCTTTTATCTCTTTTGTTAAAATGGAATCATTCCTTGCTTCAAGTTCTCTTACTATCTTCACTTCTTCCTGCGGTTTTATTTTAAAAAGCTGAGTTTTGTAAATCCAGTAATCCCCCCAATTTAAAAAATCCTTTGAATCACCTAAAAGTTTTTCAAGATTTTCCCTGATCCTTAAAAGATACTTCTCAGGTAAAGGTGGTTCATTTTCTCTGGGATCTTTTCCTTCATAAAAAGGAGCTTCCTCTCCTTCATCCCCAGCAATTGGAAATTCTATAGTTACCTTTTTCTTCTTTAGAATAGTTATTATTTTTCTAAACTCTCCCTCACCTTCATAATCAACTTCCATAAGACTGTAACCAAGAGAGGGGGAATATTTTTTATTAACGACTCTGAAAACAATTTCTCCATTGTATACAAGCTCATTATTTTTTGAAAGCCTGAATTTCTTGTTTTCAAGCTTCATGTATATCAAATCATTGATATTGTATCTATACTTTCTACCGTAAACTTTTATTTTTTGCTGCCTTAAATGTTTGGTCCTTTCAAGGCCAATATATTGAGCAAGTTCATTTATGTGAACGGGTGTCCTCTTCTCAAGAAGATAACTTTTTATATTTTTTAATTCTTCCTTTTTTATTGTTAAATCTATAGTTTCTTTCTTCATTCTAACCTTCCCTTATGATTTTTGTCCCTGTTCTGTTAGCAAGAGCTCCTTTAACTTTACCGGGAGTGGTAATAATAACTTCCTTACCATCACTCTTAAGGAACTCTATGGCCGCTCTTATTTTAGGTCCCATAGAACCAGGAGGAAATTGCCCTTCTTTCAGATATTTTTCAGCTTCTTTTATATTCATAACTTTAATCTCTTTCTGGTTTGGTTTTCCAAAGTTTACATATACCTTTTCAACACCTGTTAAAATTATAAAAAGATCGGCTTTCACCTCTCTTGCTATCAGAGAAGAGGCAAAATCTTTATCAATTACAGCTTCTATTCCTTTGATTAAACCGTTAGAGTCAATATAAACTGGTATTCCTCCCCCACCTGCGGCAATAACAATCACTCCATCATTAATCAAAGTTCTTAATGCTTTTTTGGGGACAATATCTATGGGTTTCGGGGATGGAACAACTCTTCTCCATCCCCTTCCCGAATCTTCAACCATTACCCATTTTTTTTCCTTTTTAAGAGCGGAAGCTCTGAATTCATTATAAAAAGGTCCGATAGGTTTGGTAGGCTTAAAAAAGGCAGGATCATTCTTATCAACTATTATCTGAGTTAATACGGTAGCTACTTCTTTATCCACAGACCTTTTTCTAAGTTCATTAACTACAGCCTGTTCGATCATATACCCTATACTACCCTCTGTCATAGCATCGCAAACATCTATTGTAAAAGGCGGTATTTTATGGGAGGATTCTTCCATTTGAATTAAAAGATTACCAACCTGAGGACCATTTCCATGAACAATTATAAGGTCATAACCTTTTTCAACAATACTAACTATATCTTTGGCCGCTTTTTTGGAATTTCTTTCCTGTTCACTTTGAAGACCTCTCTCTTCATGTGAAAGAATCACATTTCCTCCAAATGCTATAACTGCCTTTTTATAAGCCATTTATTAACCCTGTCGAATTAAAAATCTTTCAACACATCTTCAAGAGTAGGTGTCCCAATTTCTTCTAACTCATACCTTACTCTCACGGAAGGTATCCTTATGTTTATCAATCTACCTAAATCAATCGGAGTTGCTACAATAACAAGTTCCGCGTGGGAATTGTTTATTGTATCTTCAAGCTCTTTAATCTGCTTCTCTCCGTATCCCATTGCAGGAAGTAAATTTTCAATATGGCTATACTTTTTAAAAGTATCAACAATACTACCGACAGCATAAGGCTTGGGATCGACTAATTCGGAAGCTCCGTATTTGTATGCAGCCATTACTCCGGCGCCATACTTCATCTCTCCATGGGTTAAAGTTGGTCCGTCTTCTATGACCAATACCTTTTTACCTCTTATCATATCCCCGTTTTCAACAAACAAAGGAGAAGCAGCATCTATCACTATTGCATCAGGGTTTATCTCTCTAATATGATTCCTTACAATATTAATATTTTCCAATGATGCTGTGTCTATTTTATTAATCACAATAACTTTAGCTCTTCTAAAATTTGTCTCTCCCGGATGATATTTTAATTCATGGCCCGGTCTGTGTGGATCTACCACAACAATTTCAAGATCCGATTTATAAAAAGGAAAATCATTGTTTCCGCCATCCCATAAAATTATATCTGCTTCCTTCTCAGCCTCTCTTAATATTGCTTCATAATCAACACCTGCAAAAACAACCGCTCCGTTTTTTATGTGAGGTTCATACTCCTCTCTCTCTTCTATTGTACACTCATATTTATCAAGGTCTTCAAGGGTGGCAAATCTTTGAACTTTTTGTTTTAAAAGATCACCGTATGGCATTGGATGCCTGATTACAGCTACCTTTTTAACTTTTTCTCTTAAAATGGAAACAACCCTTCTTGATGTCTGACTCTTTCCGCAGCCTGTTCTTATTGCACAGACAGATACCACAGGTTTTGAACTTTTTATCATGGTTTGATCAGGACCCAAAAGCATAAAGTTTGCTCCGGCTTTATGAACTATTGAAGCTTTATGCATTACATATTCATGAGGAACATCCGAGTAAGCGAACACAACATCATCAACTTCTTTTTCTTTAATAATATTTTCAAGGTCATCTTCAGACAAAATAGGAATACCATTGGGATAAAGTTTTCCTGCTAACTCAGCCGGATAAGCTCTTCCGTCGATGTCAGGAATCTGTGTGGCCGTAAAAGCTACTACCTCATAATTTTCATTGTCTCTGAAGAAAACATTAAAATTATGAAAATCTCTTCCTGCAGCACCCATAATTACTACTTTTCTCTTCATAATAAACTCCTCCTTTCATTATATTTCTAAAAATCAAAATTTTACTAAACTATTTATTTAAAGGAGATTTTATCAAACTTACCCTTTATTTTCAATATTTTTTCTTCTTTTTCCTTAAAATCAACCCCTCCAATTTGAATAAAAAATAGTAAAGTTGTTTTTATAAAACCATTACATGGTTCTTATCAATTTATCATAAATGTCCTTATAACTTTCAGCCAGTTTTTTATAATGAAATTTGTTTAAAAAAAGATTGTAGGCTTTTTCAGAAAATTCAATCGCCTTTTCCCTATTATTCATAGCTTCTTTTATCTTCTCAGCTATTGAAAAAGGATCTTTGTTTTTTGCTAAAAAGGAAACTCCCTCAATAAGCTCGGGTATACCTCCAGCTTTGGTTGCAATAACAGGAAGTTTTAAAGCCATGGCATCTATTATAGATGAACCCAGACCCTCTAAGTGTGAAGATATGATAAAAAAATCTCCGGCATACATGAATTCAGCTATTTCTTTTACAAAACCGTGAAAAACAACATTACTAAGTTTATTGTTTTCCTTATATTTCAATAAATCTTCTCTTAATTCTCCGTCACCGGCGATGTGAACCTCAGGTACTATCCCCTTATCTTTTAAAATTTTAAGAGCTTTTAAAAGATATATGTGGCCCTTATGGTCAACAAGAGCAGCCACATTGACAAAGACAGGTGAGCTTTTAAAACCAAACATTTTTCTGCACTCCTCTTTGGTTTTGTTGACCTTAAGTTCATCAGGATCAATCCCATCATAGATAAGCAAAACATCTTTTATACCATCATCTTTAAGAACTTCCACAATTCTCTTGGAAACTCCTACAACCAGATCTGTTCTTTCGTATTTTATTTTTGAAAATCTGTTTTTTAAGTGAAAATCAACCCTTCTTGTTGCAACACTCTTTTGTTTTGTTAATATGGAAAGCGATAAAGACCTTGAATCATGAAAGTGAACAATATCAGGTTTTACTTTTTTCAAAATTCTAAGATATTTAAAGAAACCAAAATGAAATTCAAATTTATATTTCCATGAAAATACTTCTATCCCGAGATTTTGGAGCTTATCTTTTAGTTGTTTGTTTGAAATCAGAGCATATTGCTCAATACCCAATTCCTTTAATCCTTTGGATAAAAAATAAAGCTGTCTCTGCCCGCCTCTCCATGTTTTTCCGCTATCAATGTGCAAAATCCTCATTCTTCTCTATTTCCCATAAAAATAGATATTTTAAAAACACATAATAAGATGTCAGAGATGCGATTACAAAGCCATGAAATCCGTCAAGAAAACCTAATTTGAAAAAAAAGTGTTTTAAGAATCCGAAAAAAGGATTGAAAATTAATCTGTAAAATTTAAAAGATTTCCCTTCCTCTTTCATTCTTTTGGCTGAAAGAAACGAGTACTTTCTAATTCTTTCAATGTGATCATTTAAATTCTTATATGAATAATGAATCACATCACCTTCTATTTTTTCCGAATTTCCATTAAACCTAAAACCTTCGTGAACATACTTTCCATAAAAACTACCTGAACCTTTTTTAAATAATCTGACCTTTGCATCAGGATACCAACCCGAATGATTGATAAATTTTCCAAGATAGTATGACTTTCTATTTATAATAAAACCTTCCACATCAATTTTATTTTTTTCTTTAAGTTTCTTAATACTATCAATAAGAACCTCAGATAATCTTTCATCTGCATCCATCACGAACACCCAATCTTTCTTAGCCCGGGATATGGCAAAATTCTTCTGGGTGGAATAATCAATCCAGTTATTGAAAAAAACCTTAGCGCCCATTCTTTCTGAAATTTCAACCGTTTTATCTTTAGAACCACTGTCAACTATGATTATTTCATCCGCAACAGATTTTATATTATTGAGAAGAGATTCCATATTTTCTTCCTCATCCTGAGTAATAATACAAAAACTTATTTCCATCTTTACTTTGACCAATAAGGCATTGAATTAATACCTCTATAAGTGAGCCTTTTCACTCTTAGTCCTCTATAATCCATTACATAAATCTGGGGAGTACCCCCTATTGTAGAGGAAAAGACAATGTGTCTTCCGTCAGGGCTCCAGCTTGGGTTTTCATTCCTTCCTCTTGATGTTAATTTTGTATATGCTCTGTTTCTGAAATTGTATTTATAAATATCAAACCTCCCCTCAATCCTTGATACAAAAAGAAGATATTCACCATCAGGACTCCATGAAGGTGAATCATTATAGGTTCCTTCAAATGTTATCCTCCTGATATTTGTTCCATCCCGATTTATAACATAAATTTGCGGAGACCCGCTTCTATCAGAGGTCAAAGCTATCTCAGTTCCGGAAGGAGAAAGGTCAGGAGAAGAATCAACCCATCGGTTGAATGTTACCCTTTGTGGATTATCTCCGTTCTCATCGGCAATAAAAATTTCAGCATTTCCAACCCGTGAAGAGGTGTATATAAAATATTTTCCGTCAAAACTCCACCTCCCTCCATAGTTAACACCTCCTTTTGACACTCTTTTCAGTTTTCCCTCGTAAAGATACTGAATATAAAGGTCAGGTCTTCCACTCCTGTAAGAGGTATAAGCAACTTTTGTCTTATCGGGCGAAATTGAAGGAAGAATATCTATATATTTATTATAGGTTAACCTTGTCTTATTGTATCCGTCATAATCCATCATATATATCTCTTTGTTCCCATCCCTTGATGAAACAAATACTATTTTTGAAGAAAACACAGGTTTTTCCCCGAAATTTATCATCATCTGATCCGCTACCCTGTGAGCTATCAACCTTTCACTCCCCTTCTTACCTCTGAAAGCTTTACCAAAAATCATTCTCTGGGTTTTTATATCATAAACCTTTATTCCGTAAACAATTTCACCTTCTTCATCTTTTGAAACCTCTGTTACAATCAGTATTTTAGCCCCTATGGATTCCCAATCCTTAAAAAATATTTGCTCGGGATTCAGTGGTCTTATATAGGAGTAAAAGCCATCAGGAACTCTGCTAAAAACCAGAGAAAAATCCAGATCCGCTTTAAACACTCCCATTATATAATTTCCCATCTTTATGATTTCTTTATCATCGGTTTTAAATACTGGCTTGGGAATTGCAACACTTATGGCAGGCACACCTTTTTCTATGGTTATTCCTATCTTCCCCCGAGCAAAAAGATTATTTAAATTCAAAAAAACAAGTAAAACAAATACAATAATAAAAGACCTTTTAATTAATTTTATCTTTTTCATTTCTTTCCTCCATAAACAAATTGTATAAACACCGTTAAATCCTTACCTCCGTATGTAGCAGGTAACGGAGGTAGTGGTATTGAATATTTGACCGCTCTGAGAGCAGATGTATCAAGAGCGTTTATTCCGGAACTTTTTTCAATATTTATGTCTACAACTCTTCCGTTTTTTAAAATTCTAAAACTCACCACTACAATAATTTTATCTGAGAATCTTAATCCCACTGAACCCGTTATCCAATTTGATGCTATTCTATTCTTAATAAGTTCTATATAATAAGCATAGGGAAACTTTCCCAACAATGGAGATCCTCCGCTACCCTCTCCCAGACCGAAACCAACCCCGGTGCTATTGTCAGAACTCTTCTTTTTTTTATAATTTTTAAAAACCTCCTCAAGAGGAGATCTTACAATTTTTTTCTTTTTAAGTTTCACCCTCTTTTTTCTGTTTATTTTTCTTCTTTTTTTTACCTTTTTAACAGGTTTTGAGTATGTTAAAGAGCTTTTCTTTTTTATCTTGGAACTTTCGGCTTTTAATTCTTTCATAGATGCTTTCTTTGTCACTGTTTTTTGCTTCACAACTTTTTTAGAGTTGCTTTTTTGAGGAGGGGTTCCTCCTCCTCCAAAATTCATCATATCCACATAATAAACAGTTTTTTTTGATTTTGTTGAACTGAATGGTTTTTTTATAATAATTCCGAAGATAAGAGTATGAAAAATTATAGATACTGCAATTGCTAATTTAAAAGCCTTATCTCCCCTTGAAGAGTTCATCTTTTTCTCTTTTTAGGTTTAACCACAATCCCTACCTTTTCTATTCCTGCCTTTTTAATAACATCCAATACATGTACTACATAACCGTAGGGAACTGATGAATCTGCCTCTAAAAAAATTACTTTTTTCTTTCTATTTGAAAAAATATTCATCAATGTATCTTTCAAAAGATTAATATTTACATTTGTCTTATTAACATAGATATATTTATCTTTTGTAATTGACACTACAATATCATTTATCTTCTTTATCTCCTTTGCCTCTGCTTTTGGAAGATTCACTTTCATTCCGGATTTCATCATGGGAGCTGTTATCATAAAGATAATTAAGAGGACAAGCATAACATCAACAAGTGGAGTTACATTTATGTTAGACAATGCTTTCTCATCCCTATTATTTCTAAAGCTAACTTTTCTCATAATTAATATTTTATTTTAGCAAATATATTTTCTATTTCCAGAATAAAATTTTCAGAAATAGATGTGATTTCTTTTATTTTTTTTAGAATATAGTTGTAAGCTATAACTGCAGGAATTGCAGCAAAAAGTCCGGCTGCTGTGTTTATTAAAGCCTCGGAAATACCGGGAGCAACAGTGGCAAGATCTGCTGAACCCTGCAAGCCGATTTGATTAAAAGCAACCATTATTCCCCAAACAGTTCCAAATAACCCGATAAAAGGAGTAACCGATGCTGTTGTCGCTAAAAATCCCACTTTATTTTCAAGAACATCAATTCCCTCATTTAATTTTAAAAGCATGGCCCTTTCCAATGAATCTATATTTAGACTGTATTGAGACGGATCATCTTTACTCTTGGTTTTTGCCTGATTTGAAGCTTCCTCATATGCAGCTCTGAAGATTTCTGCAACTGTAAGATCAGGATAGCGTGTAGCTATCTTAAACTTCTCTTGTATACCTCTTGCTCCTCTGAACCTTTTAAGAAACATTTTTGATTTCTTTAGCTCTCCATTAATCTGTTTCCATTTATAAAAAATTACTGCCCAACTTAAAATTGAGAATAATAGAAGGGTTAAAAGAACAAGTTTTCCGACAATACCAAAATTTGAAATAAAATCCACAACATTAAAGCTTTCGTTTGCCTTTATTGCATTTTCTATTAGAAATAACATTAAGATAAAATAACAAAATAAGTATTCCTTGTCAATTGTAAACATTAATCACCATAAAAATCAAATAAAAAAATTAATTTCAAAATACATAATGTTTGGAATTTTTAAATAATTCGGATTTTACTCTTTCTATTGATTACAAGCTTTTATTCTCAGTACTGTCCGGGAAAATTCAGGTAGCGAAGAGTTAGTGAGAGCCTTGAGCGTTGAGCTTTGAGCATTGAGCAGACTACGAAGGAAAGTTGTTAGTTTCTTGTAATTAAC
>JALVQI010000126.1:35240-35566 GCA_027031485.1 Candidatus Aminicenantota bacterium
ATACCAAAATTTGAAATAAAATCCACAACATTAAAGCTTTCGTTTGCCTTTATTGCATTTTCTATTAGAAATAACATTAAGATAAAATAACAAAATAAGTATTTTATGTCAATCGCAAACAAATACTTCCGGAAAAGCAAACAAAAAACATAATTCTTAAACAAGTATTATTTTGTTTGTCTTAAAATGTCAGAACTTTCATCTTTCTCCTGTTCACAGGTTTCTATCCCATTTTTGCTTGACTGAAAATATTTCTATGTTAAAATAAAAATTTAAAAAAGGAGGTAAAAATGAGAAGAATTAGTAAAATCGCCCCTCAGTGGTGG
>JALVQI010000127.1 GCA_027031485.1 Candidatus Aminicenantota bacterium
ACGATACAATCCCCGATTCACCATTCACGATTCACAATTCACGATTGTGCTCAATGCTTAATGCTCAAAGCTCATGGCTTAATGCTCTATCAAACATTCCCGCAAAGGGTTTTAAAGGGGCAGTAGGAACAATTATCGGAATTGGGATTTGGTATAAAATAATCATTATTGTAAATATCATAAATTATTAATGAAAGGATATTCTTAAATGCGCCGAAAAGTTCACTTTTGACATTATTGTCAGATATCTTTGTCTTAAAAATAGTTTCTACATCAGGTTCCGACTTTTTAAGGAAAACATAGGCTCCGTCAATATTCAGGATCTCTTTTTCATAGATTTCAGAGTAGAGCATAATATAGATTAAAATTTGCAGCGAAGGAAAAGTCTCTTTAAAATAGGTTAAAAATTTAAGATACTGGTCTTCTTCCGTTGAATATTCCGGAAAATTATCAAGGTTTTTCAGCTTTATATTTTTTATGTCTTTGCCAGTCTTATAATCTATAATCCTATATATAGCTCCCTCCTTTTCAATTCTATCTATTCTCCCTCCGAATGTTGCCGAAACATTGTTATTAAAAGAAATCTTTTTATTCAAATCCTTTTCAAGCCAATCATTTTTAATTTCAATTTCCTTCTCTTTTATTCTCTCAATATCCTTTTTCAAAAATCTTAATATCTTTTCTTTTACAGCCCAAACCTTGATTTTAATTATTCCGTTTTCAAGATCAAAGTTATGCTTTTCAAAGTTTTCATCTATTATTTTGTTAACTTTTTCTTTGATTATTTTAAAATCCTTTTTCCCATTTATAATTTCATTATCCGAATATATTTCTTTTAAGGCATCGTGAACTATTGAACCGAGAGAAGCTGCATCGGGATCATCTTCTAAATCATCCTTTTCCTTAAGACCTAAAATCTTTGAATAATAAAAGCTCAAAGGGCAGCTTACATACAAATCAATTGAGGAGGGAGAGAATCTGAACGTTTTAAGCTCCTCTTTTACCCTTTCACTTTTTTCAACCTTTCTCAAACTTTTCTCTCTTACAGAGAATACTGTTTTTGCTTTTTCAATATCTATTGTTTCCCCTTGCTTTTCCCTTTCATAAATTATTCTTTCTATGAATCTGCTCGGTTCCGTAACCTCTTCTGAGATTTTTTGAGGGATAAAAATTCTTACATCTTCAGCACTATTTATAAGTGAATAAAAATCGTATGCAATCAGAGTTTCTCTCTCTTTGTATGTTCTCATGGAAAATATCTCTCTTATATCAGCCGGAAGGATAGGGGCATATTTAAAGTTTGATGGTAAGATCCCCTCAACAGCATCAGCTATTATTATTTTATCAAAATTTAATCCCCTGAACTCCATAAGCCCCATTATTTGAATGCCTTTAAGGGGGGAGCCTGTGAAATTTATTCTTGTATTGGCTAAATATGATTTTAAAAATAGTCTTATTGATTTAAAATCACTGTCATCGGTAAAATCACTCTTTTCTCCGATAAAGCTTTCAAGTCTTTCCAGTGATTCCAGAGCTGTTGATATGAATTCATTTAAAAAGAGATAATTCCCACCTTCTCCGCTCTCTGCTATTTTCAAAAGAGTTTTCTTTATAAAGTCCAAAAATTCACCTAATGTTTCTCCCTTAAAAACAAAATTTTCATGTAATTTCTGAATTTCCTCAATTATTCTTTTATCATCATTTTTATTGTTTATCTCATTTTCTAAGATTTCAAAAAGTTCTTCCTCTCTGATATTAACCATATTCTGAGTGGAAATTATATCCTCAATCCTGTGAATACCTATTCTCAAAAGCTCTTCTCCCTCATACTTTTCGGAAAGTTTTGCATAGGGATGTCTTATAACTGAAAGATAGTCCTTTGCGGGGAATTTTTCTTCGTCAAAATTCTCTCTTAGAGTTAGAATTGAATCTATCAATTGAAAGAGAGGTGTTCTGGAAAAGGGATAGCTTAAAGTTATATTAAAGGGCGGAATTTCGTCTTTTTCAAAAGATGATACAACCGTCTGGACAAAAGGGATAAGGGATGATGGATTTGCAAGGACAATACCGATTTTCTTTAATTCACTTTTATTCTCTTTCAGCAATTCATCCTTTAAAATGTTTTTTATAAGATGCATTTCATTTTCAATATCAGGAGTTGAATATATCTTAATGTTCTGATTAAAAGATTTCCAGCTTATATCCTCTCCGACATATTCTATTTCTTCGCCACTGAAACCAAGAGATTGGACAGCCTCCGCCTGAAGATGAAAGGGAGAATTTTTTTCTTTTAAAGAGTTTTTATCTCCCCTCATGATAAAAAGAGAGTTAAAATTATCAAATATATTTTTTAAAATCCTCTTTTCAGCATAACTCAAAGCATTAAAACCTGCGAATATTAGTTTTTTATCGGAAAGCTCATCGGTTAATTTTTCATTCCATTCGGTAAGCTCGGAGTAAGCAAGTCCTCTTGTATATCTTTTACTATTCTTAACCTTTTCATAAAAAACCTTAATAAGATCAGGAAGAGATTTTATGAATTCAGTATAATCCTTGTGATAATCTCCCAGATCAACAAAGGTTTGAAATTTTAGGAAATCAATATTTTTAAAATTTTCGCTTTCAACACTTATCTCTTCCATTGCCTTAAAAATTTTCAGAAGAACAGGATAGTTGGAGGTAAATCCCCTATCCTTGTAAATCCCATAATCACCGAAATTATCCTTTTCAATTAAAATCTCATATAAGATTAAGATAGCTTCAATATCATTTAATCTTAAACCTCCGTTGTTTATAATCTCATACAAACGGAATACAAATTCATCTATTGTAAATATGTCAGGAAGTAAAATATTTCCTTTGCTTTTTCCTGAAAGCTCATCCCTTAAAAAAATCCCCATCCTCTTTGAAGGGAAGACTATAACATAATCGGAAAGATTACTCTTATCCTCCTTTAAGATTTCTTTTGAAATCTCTGAAATTATGTTTTCCCTAAGTCCAAGATATTTAAGTCTCTTTGTCAAATATTAACCTCCTTGATTTTTCCGCTCTCAATGTATAATAAAAATCCTCTCTTTTTTTTATCAGGATAGATATTATTCAAAATATTCAAATATTCTGAAACCTGTGCCATATGCTCATCCGATTCCTCCTCTCCTGTCTTATAATCTATTATAATTAACTCATTATCTTTAACTATCATTCTGTCAACTCTTTTAATCTCAAATTCATCTGCAGCATTCTTTAAGATTTCCTTTTCATTGAAAACCTCAAAATTACCCGTGAAAAACTCTAAAGCCTTCTCTTTTGTAAAAAAATCTAAAAGCAAATCTATGTCAGAATCTTCCAAATTCTCACTTTCTCCGTAAATTTTTATAAGAGAGCTCATCTCTTCTTTACTTTCAACCTTTTTAATCATTTCCAGAACTCTATGAATTTTCTTTCCCCTGTCAATTGCCTTTTTTTCATCAGCTTTTAAAATTTCCGAGGGATAAAACACAAGAAAATCCCTCTGCCACTCCCTTGTAATAATCTTTTTTGAACTATGCTTAAATTCTTTCTCTTCTTTCTCCTCTTTTTTTCGAGTAGGTTCAAGTTTTCCGAATTCATAAGATTTTCTCTCTTCCCAATTTTTGAAAATCGGATGATTTTTAAAAACAGAGGTAAAATCTTTTAATTTTCTCTCTCCCTTTTTGTTATTCTTGTTTTTTACCACAAGAGGAATAAAAAGAGCCTCTTTTGCCCTTGTCATTGCAACATAGAGAAGATTTAATTCATCAATAATACCTTTCCTCTTTTCTTCATTGTATATAGCATTGAGTTCCCCGTCAAAATCAATATAAGGTTTTTTAATATAATAAATTTTATCTTTTAAAAAGATATTCCCTCCCCCTTCATTACTCCTGTTTTTTTCCTTTAAAGGAATGATAACAACAGGAAATTCAAGCCCCTTTGATTTGTGCATTGTAAGTATTTTAATCCTTTCTGGAGCTTCTCCGACCGATATTGAGGTTTCGGACATATTTCCATTATCCCAATTATCAAGAAAAGCTGAAAGGGATGTTATCTCTCTATCTTCAAGGTCATTGAGAAGCTGGCCAAAAGCTGTGAAAAAGGGAGCGGAATCTGAAAACTCTTCAAACAAATCATATACCATGGAAAAATCATGAAAAATATCATAAGGCGGAAGAAAACCAACAGATTTAAAGAAGGGAGCTATGAGCTTATTCCATAATTTTTCAAATCTTTCTCTGAAAGCCACATAGAGTTTTTTATTCCTGTTTTCAAGATAAAAATCCTCCATTTTCCCGTAAAGCCTTTCAGCCTCTTCTATGTCAATTTTATTTGAAGCTTTCCTGAAAATCTCTCCGTTAATAAAGCTGTAAAAATTAAGATTATCAGGAGGATACTCAAGAAATTTAAAAAAACTTATTATCTCCGAAATTTCAGCTGAAGAGGATAAAAAGAGTGACTCATCTGAAACAAAATCATATTTATCTGATAAATTTTCAATAATATCCCTTCCGTATACATTTTTTCTTACAAGGATGGCTATATCACCCATTTTAAAACCTGCATTCAGAGCATTTTCAATTGATTCTTTAAGAGCTTCATAATATATCTTTTCAATC
>JALVQI010000128.1 GCA_027031485.1 Candidatus Aminicenantota bacterium
GAGAAGCTGAATAATCCTTTGGTTCTTTGCTCTGAACAAAGGAGGCCAGCCCGCAGAATCTTTTATGTCAGGAGAGGCTCCGTTTTCAAGGAGTATTTTAACGCACTCTGCCCATCCATTTTTTGCAGCAACGTGAAGGGGAGTTCTGCCCATTTTATCCGAAGCGTTCACATCTGCCCCGAAGCTCAAAAGAAGCCGCACAACCTGATGATGTCCCCCAGAGGCTGCAAGGTGCAGAGGAGTATTCCCTTCAACATCCGCAGCGTTAATCTCTGCCCCATTTTCCAGAAGAAACCTTACCATTTCCCCATATCCCCTTCTGGAAGCTATGTGAAGTTCTTTCGAACCTGTCTCTGGGATTTACAGAACCTCCCCTTTCAACGATGAGTCTGGCTATGGGGACCTGATTCCAGTCTGCTGCCTCGTGGAGCAGGCTCCAGCCGTTCCTTTCCGTATTCGGGCTGTATCCCTTTTCAAGAAGTCCCTTAAAAATCTCAATCTCCCCGCCGCCAATGGAAGCAAAAAGAAGAATTTTTTCCTCTTTTAGTTTTTCCCCTTTTCCCGCTCTCATGGTTAACCTTGCTTTAGTATTTTACCAGCAATTCCCGCCTCAAACAACGCCTTGACATTTCTTATTGTTTGTTCTATATTACTACTCTGATGAGTAAGAAAGGGATGTCCTCAGAGAAGGGCAGGGGAAGATTAGCGAAATCTAACTGTAGGTGGACTTTTATACATTTCCCATTAAAAAGAAGCCAAAGGCAAGACTTAAGGAAAGAGAACTCTCCTTTTAACTTATTCTACGGAGCCTATAATACTGTTTGTTTTTCAGGGGTGTACTACATTAATGAATCAAATAATTACCTTTTATTGGGAAAATCCCGTCATCTTTGGTTTGCTTCTGGGATATACAGTATTTATCATGGTGGTCAGAGACTGATGGAAGGCTTTGCACCGGTATTGGAGACAGAGAAATGACTTTAAATATAAGAGACCCAATACATGGATTTATCCAACTAAACGATATAGAAGAACAATTGATTCAAACCTTTCCTTTCCAAAGATTAAGATTTATCCATCAACTCGGAACAACCTCCTGGGTGTATCCCACTGGTGTCCATACGAGATTTGATCATTCCTTGGGAGTGCTTCAACTCGCTTCACGTGTTATCGATAGGCTCAGGTTACTAAATCTGAAAATTGATGATGTAGATAAAAAAATATTTAGAATAGCCGCTCTCTTGCATGATATAGGACATGCTCCATTCTCTCACGTAGGAGAGGATATGGAACTTTTTGAAAAGGGAATGGATCATGAGAAAATCGGAGAGAAAATTATTAGAGAATCGAAAATAGGAGAAATACTTTCAAAGAACATTAAAGATGATGGCGTTGAGAGGGTTGTGTTCATCATAACAGGTACAGGAAAACCACACTCATCGCTGGACAATCTATTCTATAACTTACTTGCAGGTCAGGCTGGTATAGACAGAATGGATTATTTGCTAAGAGATTCACACTTTTTAGGTGTAATGTATGGAAAATTCGATCTGGAAAGAATTCTGGAGACTCTTCGGTATGATGAGCAGAACGATTTATATTGGGAAGAGGGAGGGATACATGCGCTTGAACAGTTTTTGCTCGCAAGGTATTTTATGTTTACAGAGGTCTATTATCATAAAACACGCAGAATCTTAGATTACCATCTCGCTAAGTTGGTGAAATCTTACTTGAAATCAAAAAAAGAGGAATTGAGCCACCTTCCGACAGAAGTTGAAGAATATTTAACATTGAACGATTATGAAATAATTTCGTGGATGCTGAATACTGAAAACAAATATAAGGATGTATTCTTAAACCGAAAATTCTTCAAGAAAATAGAAATTGAAAGTAGTGATCATCCAAACCCTGAAGAGGTAATCTTATGGAAATGGCTGGAAAAAGAATTAAAAAGAAAATTTGACGGAAATGAGGTCTTTGTTGATAAGGCAGATAAAGCTCCATACAGGTTTGAGAAGGAAGACATAATGGTTAAAGCAAATAATAGGCTTATTCCGATTCATGAGGTATCGAAACTTATAGAGTCATTACGGCCAATAAGAAAGATAAGAATCTATACCTATCCAGATAAAAAAGATAAAGTAACCAAATTTGTGAAAGAATTCATAAAGAGAGAAAGGAGGTAAACAAATGAGAGATATAAAAAGATTTATTGCAATATTGAGTCTATTAGAAAATGCCCAGGGAACCGTTGGAAAAACATTTCTTCAGAAAGGTATATATATATTACAAGAGGGACTGAAAGAAGAGTTAGGGTATAAATATAAGCTGCATTTCTATGGCCCTTTTTCGCAGGAATTGGCGAATGATATAGATACTCTCTACTATATGGGATTAATAAATATTCAATATGATGCTGAAGCAACTGGTTATAGGATTGAAATTACAGAGGCAGGCAAAAAATTCTTGAAAAAGTATCAACAAAATGATTTAGAAAAGAATAAAATTGAGAAGGTTCTTTCTATGATTGATGGAAAACTTACTAAGAAAATGGAATTATTAGGTACGGTGCTATACTTTGCTAAATTGACCAATGATAAAGGCGAAATAAAAAGACTTGTTAATATGTTTAAGCCTCATTTTGCTGATAGTGAAATTGAAGAATCTTTAAAAAGACTTAGAAAAGAGGGTATGATTTAAATTCAACAACCGGAAAAATTTTCCATTCTAATAGAATATACAAAGGGAGTTTAACAGTTTCTTCAAAAGGCTCTGCTAAGTCAAGGTTTAATGGGGAGATAATATGCTCCCATTTTTAGAAAAAGCAGGGGCGGGGCATGAGGAGGCGGAAGAAATCCATTTTGGGGTGTGTGGTATAATATATAAGATGGGAAGGTTAAAGCTTATCTATTTTGCAAAAAGGGGGGATCTTGGAGATATGCCCTGATATGCCCCCATTTTTTGGAAAATTTATATGTTAGGGTTATATTATACACCATTGGTTAAGCTCCATTGTTTGTAAAATTCACCAGGGCTCCTGTAGCCTAAGGCAGAATGCGGCCTTTCTTCGTTGTAAAATCGGGACCATTCGTCTATCTTCTCCCTCGGCTCAGCTAATCTCTCATATTCATATCTCACAAGGCGTTCGTCCCGGAATTCTCCTATAAAGCTTTCCGAAAAACCGTTTAGGAAGGATATCTATGTAGTGAATACCTGGATTTCGCTCTCCGGTCCCCCAAAATTCAGGCAGCAGGAGGCTCATCGGAAAGTGGCTCCTCCGCCAGAGGGTTTATTGAGGTTAATTTCAATGCGGGTTTTATGCCTTCAATCTTGCTCTCTGGCAAAAAATCTTATTCAGGAGAAAAAATTCTCCACATACTACAGATACATACAACCTCCCTTGACATCTCTTGCTGTCTGTTCTATATTTACAATCCAATGGGTAAGGAAGGAATGGACTTAGAGAAGGGTAGGGGAGGTTTAGGGAAGGTTGATCGCCAAGCGGAAATAAAGGAGAAAAGCTATGGTATTGAACAAAATCAACGCAAAAACTGTCTACATTTTAGGGAGGCAGTTCACCTTATAACGCTTATCCACCTCCCATTAAAACCTCTGTTTTCTCATCCAATTCCAAATAAATTCAACTTGACTTTCTGGGTTTTCTGGTTATACATTATTTTTATGATGCCTAATTACGGAAACCGTAGCCACGTGGAAGGAGAAAGAGGGCAAAAAGGAAGCTTTCTGGAAAAAGAGAGTGTAAAATCCCCAGGAAGGGAAGAGGCCCCTCACAAAATGACAACGAAAAAGAAAATCGAGCAAATTAACAAACCAGTCCTTACAAAGATTGAGGATCCGCTTGATAGGCTGATGAAGGAGGGAGGAGCATGATTTCGCCCAGAGGGATGTATATGCGCAATATTGTAGATATCATCCCAAATGTAGAATATATCCGCAATGCGTATATGAAAGAGTTATACGCAATGTCGTGCCTGAAAAAGTATAGCAAAAATAAGGAGAGTAATCATGGATAGCATTCGAAAATTTCAGGAACTACTCAGGAGGCTTTTTGAGTTCGAAGCCTCTGATTTGGATTTTGGTATTTACCGTATATTGAATTACAAAAGAAAAAGAATTGATGACTTCATTCAAAAAGACCTTATAGAGAAGGTAGAATCTGCCTTTGCTAAACATAAAGATGAAAGACTAACTAACATAAATCAAAGATTTGAGGAGATAAAGGAGAAAGTAATCCAGAATTTGGGAAAAGGTGCATTTACTCCCACAGGAGAACTCAAAGATGAATTCAAAGATACACCTATTGGCAGAGATTTCCTTTCCATAAAAGCACAAAAAGAAGAGGTGGAAGCTATTGAGGAGATCAAACTTCAGGTTTTCAATGATCTCTATAATTTCTTCTCTCGATATTACGAAAATGGTGATTTTATCCCTCATTATCGCTATTCCATAAAAAGGCATAAATATGCCATTCCTTACAATGGAGAAGAAGTAAAACTTTATTGGGCAAATTATGACCAGTATTACACAAAGACAGGCCTTCTTTTCCGTAATTACACATTTAGAACTGATGGTTACAAGATTGTCTTTCATATCGTTTCAGCCAGAGAAGAACTCGGCTCAAACAAAGCTACAAAGGCGAGGTTTTTTGTCCTTGATGATGAGGAACCACTAACCCTTGAGAATAAGACATTAACCATACGCTTTCAGTATAGAGAACTTACTGAGGGAGAAGTGAAACACTATGGGGTAGAAGGTGGAAGCAACACCTCTAAGCAGGAAAAGATAAACCAGAGGACCTATGAGGAAGTATTGAAGAAGATAAAGGATGCCTCAATGAAGGAACTCCTTGGTAAGGAATACAAAAATGAAAAGCCCCTTCTTCTTTATCATCTCTCAAGATTTACTGCCAAAAACACAAGGGATTACTTCATTCACAAAAACCTTAAAAAATTTCTCTCTGAACAACTGGATTACTTTATCAAAGCCGAGGTTTTGGATATTGAAACACTGGAAAAAGAAAGGTTCTTAGACAAACACATAACAAGGGCAAAGGTGGTACGGGAGATTGGGGAGACAATCATTGATTTCCTCTCACAGATTGAGAACTTCCAGAAAAGGCTATGGGAGAAAAAGAAGTTTGTCTTAAAGACGGAGTATGTAATAACCACAGATCGTGTGCCTGAAGAGTTTTATGAGGAGATTTGGAAAAACAAAGAGCAGAGAAAAGAATGGGAGGATTTGGGATTTGAAATACCGAAAACAAAAGGAGAGCTGAAAAATAAGAAGCTTCCTATCGATACGAAGCACTTCAACCAAGAATTTAAGGAGAAACTCCTTGAAAGACTTACTGATAATGCTGATTTAGACGATTTATTAGACGGCTTGCTTATCAAAAGCGAAAACTGGCAGGCATTGAATCTACTTTTGAGTAAATACAGAGAAAGGGTGCAGACGATTTATATTGATCCACCATTCAAGACAGGTAGAGATTTTCTCTATAGAGACAATTTTCAAGATAGTAGTTGGCTTACTTTAATAGCAAACAGACTTGAGAGTGCAAAAGAGATACTTTCTTCCAATGGAAGTATTTTTGTCCATTTAGATAATAATGCTAATTACTTCGGCAGATATTTATTAAACGACATATTCAAATCAGAAAATTTCTCAGCTGAAATAAACAATTTTCTTGGTTTCAATACTAAGAGGGAAATTAAACCCCAGAAATTTGTGGAGCAAACCGAGATTATACTTCACTATACTAAATCTAAAAACTATAAATTTAACAAGATAGTGACTATTAAACCTAAATATTTAATTGGATTGAGAGAGAGGAAACTAAATAATAAATATCTTACATATTTTAAGAGTTTATTGGAGAGTCGAGAGTATATAAATTACTTTGACGAGGGATTGTTTCCAGCCTTTAATCCGAATTTAATAGCTCTGACCCAAGAAGAAAATGGTTCAACAAAAATAAAAGATGTTTTGCTACCAATTTGGGAGAATGGAAAATTTGTACTAAAACACATATTTAAAAAGATAGAAATCGATGAAGAGGGAAATGATAAATATTTTTTAACTGTAGTTGGCAATGTATGGATGGATGTATATAGTTTGAGATATTCAAAGATTAACTATAACGAAGGATTACACTTTCCGACCCAAAAATTAGAAAAATTACTAGCCCGCATTATTCTTTCAAGTAGCGATGTGGGAGATATTATTATGGATTTCTTTTTGGGTTCTGGAACAACGTTAGCTACAGCTCAGAAGTTAGGTAGAAAATGGATTGGAATAGAGATCGGGGAATATTTTAAAGAGTTTTATTATGAGAATAATCAAAAGCGAATAGGGGTTTTGGGAAGGATGAAAAAAGTCTTAGCTGGTGATAAAGCAGGAATATCAAAGGTGGTGAATTGGCCAGGTGGTGGTTTCTTCAAATACCAAATCCTTGAACAATATGAGGATACCCTTGATAACATTGAACTAAAGGAAAACGAAAAAGCACTTGAACTCTTTAAAGATGACTATCTTATAAAATACTTCCTTGATTTTGAGACAAGAGAAAGTCCTTACCTTTTAAACCTTGATATGCTTAAAAATCCATTTGCTTATAAACTGAAGGTGAATCTTGAAGAGGTGGGAGAGCCAGAAGAGTTGGTGGTGGATATCCCAGAGACATTTAATTACCTTCTGGGGTTAAAAGTTAAGAAGATAAAGGTGAGGAACAACGAAAGAAAATACCTTTTCATCCTTGGTGAAAAAGAAGGAAAAGATGTGGCAATTGTCTGGAGGGAATATGCTGATAGTTGGAGCGATGATGATTTCAAAAAGGACAAAGAGTTTATCATCAAGGAACTTGAATCCTGGACACCGCATATTGTTTATGTGAACGGGCAAAGTGTTTTAACTCCTAAAAAGTGGGAAGTTAAATATATTGAGCCGGAGTTTAGGAGATTAATGGGGTAAACCATGAACATAGAGAAATATCTCATTTTGAACAAATACCTTCTTTCCCTCTTTGGGGTAAGCGATATTAAAAACCTGCTTAATGAATTGAAGAACAAAAGCGAGGGTGTAGATAGCGATGGGAGGAGCTATTTTGTTAATGCCCTGCGAGGTATTGAAGATTTGAAGGTGTCCGAAGATGACCTCCTTAGATACGATGAGAACATCCAATACTATGTAAAGAAAATAAATTACAGGCGTGAACCTATTGCATTAAAGTATTTTCAGTATCTGGCTGTGCTATTTACAGAGATTTTTCTGGATAATCTCAAAAATAGAAAGAGCGAACTTCTATATGAACTGAACGAATTTCTAAGCGGATATTCTGAGGAGCAGGGTATCAAATTAGAGCCATTTACTGAAAACGATTTGAAGAAGCTCGCCTTCTGGATGGCGACTGGTTCTGGAAAAACTCTAATTATGCACATAAACTACCACCAATTCTTCCATTATCGTCTATTTTCGCCTGTTAACATCCTTCTTATTACTCCAAACGAAGGGCTTTCAAAACAGCATTTTGATGAACTTCAGAAAAGTGGAATTCCCTCTCGGCTTTATGTAGGTAATTCCGGTGGAGGTTTAAGAGGTGGTGATGAAGTTCTGGTTATAGAAATGACTAAATTCGTGGAGAAGGAAAATGAGGGTAAAGTTACTCGATCAGTTAAGGCATTTGGAAGCAGAAACCTTGTCTTTGTGGATGAAGGGCATAAGGGTAAAAGGTCGGAAGAGCAAAAGTGGGCCAGACTGAGGAATAAGCTTGCTGAAAATGGCTTTGTTTTTGAATATAGCGCCACCTTTGGGCAGATTCTATCAGAAAAATCCAAAGAAATTCTTGAAGAATATGCTAAATCAATTCTTTTTGATTACTCCTACAAATACTTTTACCTTGATGGATATGGGAAGGATTTTTCTGTTCTGAATGTAAGGCAGACAAAGATATCCGAGCAGGAATTCGCAGAGGGGATGTTTGTTGCTAATCTTCTATCCTTTTATGAGCAAATCTTAGCTTATGAGGAGAATAAGAAGTTAGCCAAGGAATACAATCTTGAAAAACCTCTCTGGATTTTCGTCGGGACCACGGTTACCGGAAAGAAAGAGGGATCTGACGTTATTCAGATTGTAGAGTTTATAGACAGGGTTATCAAGGATGAGAAATGGGTTAAGAAGTGGACAGGCGATATTCTGAATGGTAATACAAAACTGAGGGATGAAGAAGGAAAAGATATATTTCAGGAGAAATTTAAATATCTCAGAAAAAAAGGTTTTAGCCTTGAAGACTTATATAGAAGGATTTTTGGCGGGAAAGGAAGATTAAATTTATACGAGATAAAAAATGCACAAGGGGAGATCGGATTAAAAGTAGGGGAGAATGAATATTTTGGAGTTATAAATATTGGAGATGTTTCTAGTTTCAAAAAACAACTTGAGAAAAAAGGCATCTTGGTAGAACAGGATGCAATCTCAGGTTCTCTTTTTGACAACATTAAAAAGGAAGATTCAAAAATAAATCTCCTAATCGGCTCAAAGAAGTTTATTGAAGGTTGGGATACCTGGCGTGTCTCCTCAATGGGTCTTTTAAATATCGGTAAAGGGCAGGGTCCACAGATTATCCAGTTATTTGGAAGAGGAGTGAGGCTTAAAGGTAAAGGAATGTCACTTAAAAGAAATGGAGATAAACCAGAAATTAGCATACTTGAAACCTTAAATATTTATGGAATCAGGGCTGACTATCTTAGTAAGTTTTTAAAAGTGATAAAAAAAGAAGGAGTTGAGTTTGAAACCATTGAAATACCGGTAAAACCACAACACGAGGAAAAATGGGAGAGTCTTTATACTTTAAAACCCCAATCTGAAAAGAAATTTGAGGAGGAGGAAGTACTAAGATTAAAGGTTGATAATAGGATTTATTATACACTTGACCTTTCGCCAAAAGTCTCTTTATATCTGGCAGAAGAGAGGAAGGAGAAGGGGATAAAAGAGAAAAGTATAAAGCCAGGGCTTGAAGAGTTAAGATTCCCCCAAGACATTATTGATTTGCTTGATTGGGAAAGAATATGGCAGGAAATAGAGGACTTTAAAGTTCAAAGAAAGTATTGGAATCTGGTCTTTGATAGAAAAAGCTTAAAAGACATTCTTTTATCTGATAAATACACGATTCTGGCGCTTCCCAAAATTTTCCAGGTGAAGAATAGGAAGGATATAAAACGACTGGAAGATATAGCCCTTTTAATCATTAAAAAATATCTTGATCTGTTTTATAGAAAAAGCGCAAAGCGTTTTGAAACAGACAACTTACATTACCACAAATTTGAACAACTGCCGTTACCATTTTTATCTGAAAACAAACAGGGCTACATTATCCAGATAGATAAAGACAAAAAAGATTTGATTGATAAAATAAGAAGCCTAGCAAAGCATTTAGAAAAGCTTATCAGAGAGGATAGGGAAACTTTACCTCGGATTTATTTTGAACGCTCCCTATACGTGCCAATACTACTAAAAAGTACGGAATTTGCCAAAATTTCCCCTCCTGGTTTGGTGGAGAGCGAAGAAAAATTTGTTACAGGTTTAAGGGACTATTTAAAAAATAGGAAATTTTCTTTTGAGGTATATCTATTGCGGAACTATCCCTTCTCCGGGGTTGGCTTTCAGCTTAAGTGGGCAGGATTTTACCCTGATTTTATCATGTGGGTGAAATATAACGAAAGACAAATTATTGTTTTTATAGATCCCAAAGGATTAGAACACTCAAAAGGATTGGATGATGAGAAGATAAAGTTTGCAATAGAGATTAAAAAGATTGAAGAAAAACTTGCTAAAGATAATATAACGCTCGAATCTTTCATATTGTCAAAGACTCCCTATCATAAATTAATAGAGGGACTATCAAGCTCCCCTTCAAAAGAAGAATATATAAGTCACCATGTATTGTTCTTAGATGATAAAGATTGGCCTGAAAGATTATTCGGGTTTTTGACGATTAAGAATTCACAATGAAAGATAAGGGATAGGGTACGGCACAACATATAATACAGCATAAAAGGCCCATTGATATGCCCCCATTTTTTGGAAAATTTATGAGTCAGGGTTGTACTATACCCATTGGATAAGCTCCATTCTCTGGAGAACTGTACGGGAAATTGTATTTTCAGTATGCCATAGGTTGCTTTATCCTTTGGGGATGTCAAAATGCAAAGGAAAATATACAAGTTCAAGCCCAAAAATGTCTGTTCTTAGGAGTAATAGAGAGCTGGCTTTGCATTTATCCTTGACATCTTCTTCTTTCCGTTTTATATTATCGGTGTGATGAGAGAGGAAGAGCGTAAAGAAGTCTATTACGCCGTGGCCGAACTCGTCCAATCCCGCCTCCAAAAAGCAAGGAGCGTGTGATGAGCAAAAACAATAGAAGCACACGATTTTTGAAAAAATGAGTTGGATTGATTTAATTAAAAAAGAGGATCAAAGCGTGGCAAAAGAATTATTTTCGTCAGTTACGAAGGGAAAAATTGTAGCATTTGTTGGCTCTGGATTATCTTATGGCATTTATGATAACTGGCGAGAAACTGTAAAAAAACTATGCCAAAGAATGCGTGTTAATTTGGAAGATGTAAACAATATTCCCCAAGAAAGATTGCCGGAAAAGGTTGAAGAATGCAAAAGAAGGGATCCTATTAATTATCATAAAATCTTAAAAGAAATTTTCTCTCCAAAAACACAAATAAGAAAAATTTATTTTTATTTAGCAGAACTCCCTTTTGAGGCATATTTAACATTCAATTTTGATAACTCATTAGCGGAAGCAGTAAAACTTAAAAATAGAAGCGCAAATGTATTTTCCTATCCAGATTTGCCAATATTAAAATTAAAGAGAAAAAATGTTTTCTACTTACATGGAACCTTAGAAAGTTTTGGACATAATGAAATTGTTTTTAGTTCCTCAGAATTTGAAAAAGCCTATGATTTTGAAAGATCTCTATTGCCCTCTTTTTTGCAACACTTGGTAATGTATAAACAAATTTTGTTTTTGGGGATAGGTTTGAAAGAGATTCCTATCAAAAAATTATTTGGTGCCATCCAAAGTATTAAAAACGAGGTCATAGAAAAAACAAGGAGGGTTGCCTCAACTTTTAAGGTTCCATTATCTTTTATTTTACTGCCGGAAAGTAGAGATAACGAAAATGAAAGTTCGAATGACAGAGCTTATTATGAGTCTATGGGATTGACTGTTATAGAATTTAAACCCAAAGAAAATTACTCTGGCTTGGACTATATATTTAAAGAATGGACAAGCTTAAGGATTGAGCCTATTTCAGGATTTCAATCCGAAGAAGCAGTGGAATTAGGAGGTATAAATGAGTGAAATAGAATTTTTCAGTATTTTAAATGAATTAAAAGAATTATCTAATCATTCTCCAGATACGAACATTCTAAAGAGAATTTCTTTTTTGATAGGAAAAAATCCCGAATGGAAGGAAAATTTAACACAATTTTTCTTCGAAAATCTCAAGCACCCTAGCTGGATTTTGCCCCTTAAGGAAAGCGGTTTCTTCAAACATCCCCCAACAGTAAAAAAAGAAGCTTCTTCAATAATCCATTCTCCTTGGCCTCAATCTAGATATCTTGCTCGAATGGCCTCAAAGGTTCCCAAAATTGTCTTAGAAACCATATTTGGGATCCCGGAAACTGATAACATATACATCCATGAAGATTTTGTTGAAGCTGCTTTAAACATGCCTCCAGAACTCGCTTCCCGAATTGCTGAGAAGGAAGCAGATTGGCTAAAAAAACAGGAACATTTGTTTGGGTTATACCCCGAGAAGGCGGGAAAGTTAATAATCTACCTATTAGAAAATGGGAGAAGAAAAGAAGCACTTGCCCTTACAAGGCAATTATTTGAGATTTTCCCTTCACCAGATGAAACGAAAGAGTTACGTAGTAAAATACCTTTATGGGAATACAACGAGGTTTTGAATGAGTGTCTTCCAAGCCTTGCAGAAAAAGCTAGCTTAGAAGCTTTATACTTTTTTACCGACCTTTTGCAGAAAGCACTGAAGTTCTCAAAAGGCGCCAGAGAATACCAACCAGGGAAGTTGGAGGATTATTCTTATATTTGGAAACCGTTTTTAGAAACTAATGCGAGGGACAATGATATAAAAGATTTCCTGGTAAATGCAGTAAGAAAAACCGCTGAAATAATATCCAAGAACAACCCAGAAAAGATTCAAGAATTGGTGAACTATCTTGAAAGCAAAAAATATGTGATTTTTTACAGAATTTCCCTTCACATACTAAGGCTTCACGCAGACAAAGTTCCAGAACTCGTTGGCCAGCGATTAATAGACCCATCTTTCCAGAATGATTTCAGGCTAAGACGAGAGTATGTCCTTCTTTTAAAGGAAAATTTCTCAAAGCTTTCTCAAGACAATCAAGAGAAAGTGCTAAAATGGATAACCAAGGTCCCAGATGTGGAAGCCTTTAAGAAAAGCTTTATGGAAATAGAAGGACGATTTCCAACTGAAGAAGAAATAAAAAAATACGAGGAAGTTTATCTCAGGGACCGGTTGTCCTACATAAAAGATTCTTTGCCCCAAGAATGGCAAGAGAAATACAGGGAACTGGTTAAGAAATACGGAGAACCGAAACATCCTGAACTACCTGTCCGTGTTGAAAGTGGATTTGTAAGATCCAAAAGTCCTAAAACTGAAAAAGAGTTAAGTCAAATGAGCGTAGATGAGATAGTTGCCTTCTTGAAGACATTGAGACCTACTGAAGTTTTATCCGACGAGCTTTATAAGGTGATAAAAAATGAACCAATCCGCTTCGCAAATGAAGCCGAAAAATTTGAGGGAGTTGATCCAATATACATAAGAAAATTCCTGAAAGCCCTGAAAGATTCTATAAAGGAAGGGAAATCCTTTGATTGGAAACCTGTGCTTTCTTTGTGTCATTGGGTAGCCAGTCAGCCTAAGGAAATACCGGAAAGGAAAATATACGAACCTATGCTGGATAAAGATTGGGGCTGGACGCGCTTTGCTATCCTTGAACTCTTGAACTCTGGCTTATCAGAGGAAACTACAAATGGGATTCCCGTAGAGCTTAAAGATAAAATTTGGGAAATAATTAAGCCATTAACAGAAGATTCTAACCCATCTTTAGAGGAAGAACAAAAGAAAATTGGTCCATCTTTTGATCCAATCTTAAAAGCTATTAATTCTATACGCCCACGGGCAATGGAAATGGTTATTCAATACCTTTTATGGCTTAAAAG
>JALVQI010000129.1 GCA_027031485.1 Candidatus Aminicenantota bacterium
GAGCATTGAGCATCAAGCGTTGAGCCAATTTTGAATGTTTATTGTATTAAGCTATCAGTAAATTTCTTTTATTAAAAAAAATTAATTAAAGAAAATTGTTAATTACAAGAAACTAACAACTTTCCTTTGTGAAAAGCTCAATGCTCAAAGCTCAACGCTCAAGGCTCTCATTAACTCTTCGATGCCCAAATTTTCCCGGACAGTACTGGATAAACACCTTTCTTTTTTAATAATTGCCTATGTGAGTCTTCTTCAACTACCCTTCCTTTATCAATATTTTTTTTTATCAAAAGTTTGCTCTAAATTACCGGACTTTAGATAAAACTCATCAGCCTCCCCGATTTTTACACAATAAAATCTTTTTTCGTAAAAAGTATAATTTATGCAAAAAGGTAAAAATATTCGTCTGACTCCTTTTGTATCCATATTGTAAACAATAAACTCCTTTTTTCCCTGTTTTGATGATTTATATAATTCAATAAAAATATTATTACGGAAGAATATGATATTTTGAAAAGAGGGATAATATTTATGAAACAAAGGTTTACATTCATTGTGTTTGTTTATGTAACGCTTAATCAAGTTTTTCTTATCTTTTTCGGTTATCTCATATCTTTTATATCTTATTCTAATCTGCCCCTGTTTTTCTCCGTTTAATGAATATTTGAGTATGTTCAAATCTCTGTTATTATCAGCCACATAAATCTTATTCTCATAACATGTGAAATAAATTTCGGCAGGCATAAATTCAATAAATTTCATTGGATTGTATTTTCGCTGTTTATATATAGTTTTAATCAAATTAAATTCGGAATCATACAAATTCAATAAAGCGTAAAGTTCCTGTCTTTTTTCCACAGTATAGCTAATACCGACAAATCGATCTCCGCATTTTACAGGTCTTATTAAATTAATCAAAAATCGTTTTTCAAATAAAAATTTTCCGGAAAGTGTAAATACCATCATTTTTTTATTTGAATGGATATATAACCTGTTTTTACTAACATAGACCCTTTCAATTGACTCTGTCGGAAACCTGAGCTCACCGGGGCCTTCTCCTTTCTTCACAAGGTTTTTTAACAAACATTCCTTACTAATGGAATAAATAAAAAACCGGGGGAAAGCGGAAGTCCAGGCATAAAGAAAGTCTCCGTTAACCAATATTCGGGGAAAAGATAAAAAATTATCCAGCCTGATTTGCTTTTCTTTCGAAAAAGCCAAAACCGACGCAAAAATCAAGAACATCAGTGGTATTTTTTTCATTATTTTCACCTCAGTGGCTTGCAAACACAATTTATTTTTGCATTTATTCTATAAAGCTTCCCTCTTTTAATTACAATCTTTTTCTCAATCCAATCGCAATCCTCATCAGAAGTTCCTTTCTTATAAAACTTCACTGTGTATTCTCCTTCATTCATATCTATTATTTTGAAATATCCATTCTTATCGGAAGAAACTCCGTCAAAATATTCATCTTTTTTATCCACAGCTACTATGCCTGCTTTTAATGGTGGTTTTCCTGTTTCTTTACAAATAACTTTCCCCTCTATGCCGGTTAAATTATTTGAGTCGAAATATACTTCCACCTCTTTCTTTTCACCGTAATTTATCTTAAACTCTTTCACTTTCCTCCAGTATCCATCCCTTGATATTGATATCTTATAATTACCTTTATAAAGTTGATTATTCATGAATAACCCGTTTCCTATTCTCCTTACTTTAAAATCAAAGCGAGCATAATCATCTCCGAACATATTAAAATCTATGTAAACATCATTAATCCCTTCTCCCGTTGCTCTGTCTTTCACCTTTATTAAGATCGTTCCCCCTTTCTTCAACTCCTTCCTTAATTTAATTGTTTTCCCTTTCCTAACATAAAGGAGATTCTTCTTGTACTCTTCTCTTCGATTAGTCTGTGCATACGGGGAAGGCGGATAATAAACTATAAAATAATAAGCTTCTCTATTTGCTTCTATTGTGAATTTACCTTCCTGATCTGTCCTGGTTTTCGTATAGAAATATCCGTGTCCATCTCTTTTTTTTCCGCAATAAACCCTTATTTCTACTCCCTTTACAGGTTTTCCGGTGGCTTTGTCAACAACAACTCCTTCGATTCTCGAAGAAATGAAAGCTCTCAAATCAAAAGCGGAAATAAAAACAATCAACATAAAAACCAAAACCAATAATAATATTTTCCTCTTTTTCATTTTCCCTCCCTTTCAAGAACAACCAATTTGAATCTTTTGTTTTTATAATCATAAGCATAAAATCTGTCTCCAAACGGATGCCAGTAAAATGGTTCCGTTAACCCTTTTATATTAAGTTTCTTAACTCTCCCTTTAAAATCATAAAGCAATATACAAAAAGGACCGTTTTTATTGCAGAGTTCATCTTCGGGAGGAACTCCGGCTTTACATTTTAACACTAAGAAAAATTTATCATCAGGAGAGACAATATAATTATTAGTTGATATCACCCTGTCAAAATGCAAATTACATAACAATTTTTCTTTTTTAAAATTTCTCCTTATAATACCTATGATTTTTCCGTCTTTATCATATACCGTTCTTTTTATTCTCAGTCTTATTTCACCGTGATTATTCATATAATATTTTTGTTCTGAGTCAAAAAAGACACGTTTACCTTTTATAATTTCTTTAATACTGCAGTTTTCTAAATTAACTCTTAAAACTTTACTAAACTCTTTTTCTTCCCCAATATAAGATAAGCTTACGAATATATTTTGTTTGTTAAAATAAATTAGATCATCTATTGAGTCTTTTCCTTTTCTTTTCAATACACACATTTTTTTATAAGTTTTTGTATTTATATTATAAAGATGTATGGAAACTTCAATCTCCTTTTCCTTTTTTATCTCTTCTGTGCAAAGAAGATTATCTTTATCATATAATACCCAGCAAACCAGATCTTCAGGTATGTTTTTCCCGTATATTCTTACCTCTTTTTTATTTTTTATATCATAAAAAAAATCATCCGAATTATAACCGTCCGCTAAATAAGTATCAGTTAACATGTAATTACAATCTTTAGTAAAATTATCTATATTACCTTTAAAAATCAGAATAGGTTTCATTGTTTTTCTATCATAAAGAACCGAATTTTTCACAAGATATTTACCATTACATTTCCACCCGGGACTATAATTTTTATCATATCGGACATCCTTGATCTCTTTCACATATACTCTTCTTGCATCACTTCCGAGACCATGATACTTAACATTTGCAGCATAAGAAAACACACCTGAAATAAGCATAAAAAATAAAACCATCAAAATAAATTTTCTCATTTCTTTTTCTCCATTAAAGGTCTATGCTGTCTTTCTTTCACCTGTTCAATATATCCGAGTGTCATCTTCCTCTCATACCATTCTCTGATCTTTTCAAAACTCCAATCTCCGGGGAAAGATTCACCATAATTTAACTCTACTAAATTCATCTTACCTGTGGGTTTTAATTGTATTAATATGTAAGGAGCTATTAAAGGTTGATTTCTGTATGATAATGTTTCTCCTATTAATTTTAGAACTTTTACATCCTCTTTTTTATATTTATTTTTTTTAATGAATCTTTCCATAGCTCTTTTAATACTAATCTTTGTCCAATCGATTCTTTTACCTTTCGCAGAAAGATAGTCGTATTGTTCTTGTTCCATAAGTATCGAACTAGAGTTGGACTCTATCGGTTTATCTCCTATTGCAAATATTTCATATTGGACAATCTCTATATTATTTTTAAAAACATGATAAACATACATAATACGATTCCCTCGCAAATCATAAAATATATCCGGCCTGCTTATCTTCGAACCTTCCATACTTACATATCGCTTATCATTCTTATACCTTCTCTTATCTTCTTCATATCTGTTTTTAGCATATTCATAACACTCTTTTTCCGAATGTAATGGTATTCTCCCCCATTTGTATTTAACATGAGGTTTATTCTCGGGAACCGCTTCAAGTATATCCCTGTTTGCTTCTATTATCTCTTCTTCCGTATATAGGTATAAGTTGAGATTTTTTATATTCCTGTCTTTTACCTCAAATTTATAGGGTATATCAGGATCTTTTAATTCTTTAAAACCTTTCTCAATGACTATGGGTTCTACAACTATTATGTATTTTCCCCTTTTCAGACTGAATTCGTATCTCCCTTTTTCATCGGTTACTTTATCAATTACTCCCATATCATCACTGCTATCATGATTTTCATTCGGCACTCTACTGCAGCTAACTACCGCACCTTTAACCCCTTTTCCTTTTCTTAAAACTTTTCCCGATACCATGAACAGTGTTTCCGAATATGCTGTCGTTGTTAGAAAAGAAAAAATCAACATAAAAACCAAAACAATTAAAACTCCTCCGATAAAGGGCTTCCCGATGGTTAGGGGGCCTGTTTCCCTTTTAACACGAAATTTCCTTTTTTGTTTCAAGATAAAGCTTTTAAAAAACATATTTTACCCCAATTCAATTTACCTGTTTATCTTTTAAAGCGTGTGACTCCGGAATTATATCAATAATATAATTCAGCTCA
>JALVQI010000130.1 GCA_027031485.1 Candidatus Aminicenantota bacterium
GCAAGGATTCTTTCCGAAGCAAGCTCTCCATCATCGAAAACAACTGCTTTTCCTTTAAAATAGAGCATTCCTTCCGGTACTCCCGACAATTTTGTAACAGCTCCGTTTTCAGCAAGATTTCCGTACAAAATTGCAAGTCCCCCATTTTGATGATAAGGATTATTAAGAGGTCTGATAATTTCATTATTACCGACAAAAGAATTCTCAATTAGTTCACCGATTTCTTTTTGATAAATCGTTTTAGCTCCTTTTTGTATCAAATCTCTTTCAGCAAGCCTCTTCAATACCGCATAAACTCCTCCGGCATCATTCAAATCCTGAATATGATGTTTTCCAACAGGAGAAAGATTACAAATATGAGGTATGTTCTTACCGAGGCTGTCAAAAAGGTCAATGCTAAAATTAACTCCAAATGCATCCGCTATTGCCTTTAGATGCAAAACCGTATTTGTAGATCCTCCCAGTGCAAGATCAACAGCAACGGCATTGTAAAATGAGTTTTTATCCACAATATCGGAAGGTTTGACTTCTTTTTCGACCAATTTCATAACAAGTTTCCCCGCTGTTTTTGCAATTCTTAATCTTTCTGAGTAGACAGCAGGTATAGTTCCGTTTCCTTTCGGAGCAAGCCCCAGAGCTTCACTTATAGCATTCATTGAGTTAGCCGTAAAAAGCCCCGAACATGACCCCGCACCGGGGCACCCGATATTCTCAATATCTTTTAACTCATTCTCCGTTATTTTTCCTTTTTTAAACCTTCCAACTGCCTCAAAAACAGTTACAAGATCAATTTGCTCTCCTCTGTATGAGCCCGCCAGCATGGGCCCCCCGCTTATAAAAACTGCCGGAATATTCAATCGTCCCATTGCGATTAACATCCCTGGGGTAATTTTATCGCAGTTTGATACAAAAACGATTCCATCAAAAGGAGTTGCATTGGCAACAAGTTCCACAGAATCCGCAATTAATTCCCTTGAAGGCAGAGAAAATTTCATCCCTTTATGGTCCATGGCAATTCCATCACAAATACCTATGGTAGAAAATTGCATCGGGGTTCCTCCCGCCATTCTTATTCCGGCTTTCACAGCATCTGTAATTCCCTGTAAATGCATATGTCCCGGGATGATCTCATTGACAGAACTTGCCACACCTATTATGGGTCTTTTAATCTCATCATCTGTTAAACCCAGAGCTTTTAAAAGGGAACGGTGAGGAGCTCTGTTAAGACCCTTTTTCATAAGATCACTTCTCATTTTTTTCAGCCTCCTTTTTAATTCCTGATTTAACCCATGGCATCATATCTCTCAACTCTTTACCAACTTTTTCCAGGAGATGCTCTCTTTCAATCTTCCTCATTCTATTAAGAAAGGGCGCATTAGCTTTGTTTTCAAGAACCCACTCTTTTGCAAATTTACCCGTTTGAATATCCTTTAATATTTTTTTCATTATTTTTTTTGTTTCATCGGTGATTATCTTATTCTGAGTAATGTAATCTCCGTATTCTGCCGTATTGCTTATGGAGTATCTCATTGTGGAAAAACCTCCTTCATAAATAAGATCCACAATGAGTTTCATTTCATTAATACATTCGAAATAAGCCATCTCAGGTTGATAGCCTGCTTCAACCAGAGTTTCAAATCCAGCTTTCATTAAGGATGTAACTCCTCCGCATAAAACTGCCTGTTCCCCGAAAAGATCAGTTTCAGTTTCCTCTTTAAATGTGGTTTCTATTACTCCTGCTCTTGTTGCTCCGATACCCTTTGCATATGCAAGTGCTATTTCCTTTGCTTTTCCCGTAAAATTCCGGTAAACAGCCAGAAGAGATGGAACTCCTCTGCCTTTTTTAAACTCCCTCCTGACGAGATGACCGGGACCTTTGGGTGCTATCATTGTCACATCGATGTTTTCCGGTGGGATGATTTGAAAAAAATGTATGGAAAACCCATGGGCAAACATAAGCATTTTCCCCTCGGAGAGATTGGGAGCTATGTCTTTTTCAAAAACTTCGGATTGAATTTCATCAGGTATCAAAACCATAATAATGTCAGACTCTTTTACGACCTCAGAAATAGTCTTTACTTTTAATCCCTCTTTTTCGGCAGCTTTTCTTCTTTTACTCTCCTTACGAAGCCCTACCAATACTCTTATTCCATTGTCCTTTAAATTCAGGGCATGGGCATGTCCCTGACTGCCGTATCCTATAATCCCTACTGTTTTCTCTTTCAAAACACTTAAATCGGTATCTTTCTCATAATAAATTTTAGCCATAATACATACCTCCTGTTTATAAAAATTTAACATCCAATGTTTCAACAATTCTGAACAATTGATTTTTATGTTTTTCAAAGGATTTCTCTTTGGTGTTTAACACAAAGACATAGCGTACTTTTTCTTTTTCTCCCGTTTTAATGAGGTTTATACTTTCCACGGTATAACCTCTTTTTTCGAAAAACCCGATTAATTTAATTAAGACATTGGGTTTGTCAAAAACAAGAATACTTACCACCTTTTTTGTTTCTTTCATTTTTATTCCTCCTACTCTAACATTATTTCATTTAAAGATGCTCCGGCCGGAACCATAGGAAAAACTTTTTCATCACGATCAACCAGAGCATGAATTAACACGGGCTCATTCATTTCCGATATTTTTCTTATAGATTTTTCAGCTTCTTCCCAATCTTTAATTGTGATGCTATTAATACCGAAAACTTTTGCGAGTGATGAAAAATCCGGATTATCAGGAAGAGGTGTGGCGGAATATCTCTTTTCATAAAATAGTTCCTGCCATTGTTTTACCATTCCCAGATAAGCATTATCTATAACAATCATCTTTAGATTAATGTCATACCTCCTGATAGTAGCCAACTCCTGGATATTCATTTGAAAGCCTCCATCTCCCGAAATCAAAACAACTTCTTTATCAGGGTTTCCAATCTTCGCTCCTATCGCAGCGGGAAGTCCGAATCCCATTGTTCCCAATCCACCGCTTGTAAGAAAGGTCCTTGGCTCTTTGAATTTGTAAAACTGAGCTGTCCACATTTGATTCTGACCAACGTCAGAAACAATAATCGTGTTCTCAGAAAAATATTTATTTACAAGTTCAACGATATACTGAGGTTTTAATTGTCCCCTTTTTTCGTATTTCAGAGGAAATTTTCTTTTTTGCTCAGATAATTCTTCTATCCATCTTGAAAAATCTTTATTAATTTTCGGGAAATTTAAAAGAAAGCTCATAATTCTCTTTACATCACCCTCAACTCCTAAGATTGTAGTCACATTTTTTTCTATCTCGGATCTATCTATGTCAATATGAATGATCTTTGCTTTAGGAGCGAATTTTTCAACATTTCCCAAAATTCTATCACTGAATCTTACTCCAAGAGCTATGATAAGGTCAGAGTTTTGAACCGCATAATTTCCATAGTATGTTCCATGCATGCCAAGACCTTCGAAAAACAAATCCTCATTTTTCGGATAGACTCCCTTTCCCATGAGTGTTGTTATAAGAGGAATATTATTCTTCTCCGCGAATTTCTCAACAAGTTTTGTTGCTCCTGAGATGATAACTCCTCCCCCTGAAAGAATAAGAGGTTTTTCAGAGCTTTCAATCATCTCATAGGCTTTTTCTAACTGTTTTTCATTAATTTTTGTTTTTGTCTGAAAATTCTCAATGTTACCTCTCTTTATTTCGCTTTCTTCTATTTCAGCTTTTTGAATGTTTGAGGGAATATCAACCAAAACAGGACCAGGTCTTCCTGTCGTTGCAATGTGAAAAGCAAGGTCCAGAGAAGGGGCAAGTTCACTTATATCATTTACAAGAAAATTTGTTTTTGTCACGGGTAATGTTATGGCAGTAATATCAACTTCCTGAAAAGCATCTGTACCCATAAGGGAAACCGGAACCTGTCCGGTAATAACAACAAGTGGAACAGAATCCATAAAAGCGGTTGCAATTCCTGTTACAGTATTTGTTGCTCCCGGACCTGAAGTTACCACAACTACCCCTGGTTTTCCGGTTGATCGTGCATAACCATCGGCTGCATGTGTTCCTCCCTGTTCGTGTCGCGGTTGGATGAGTTTTATACTATCGGAATAATTATAGAGCTCATCAAAAAGAGGTATTACGGAACCTCCCGGATAACCGAAAACATACTCAACATTTTTCTCAATCAATTTTTTAATAATAATTGAGGCACCTGTGATTTTCACCTTAACCTCCCGAATTAATGTTTAAGATACATTTTCCCGTAGAATGGAAAACATGTGATGATTTTTTCAAAAAGGGTACAATAAACCTTTCCATTGAAAGGAAAAACATTAATCTGAAAAGATTCTTAGACTATAAAACTATGTGAGTCAGGATGTCCGTTGCGGACTGTAATGGGCAGAAGAACCTTTTTCAGATCTATCGGATAATCTAAGGATATTGTGTATTTGTATCAAAGATAATATATCTATGTTAAGAATATTTAAGTTAAGT
>JALVQI010000131.1 GCA_027031485.1 Candidatus Aminicenantota bacterium
GAGTATGTGGTTTCCGGACAGCTGCCCGTAAATTCTCTTTCCGAAAGGAGGGGAGTGATGGAAGATAATGAGATAGTGTTCGTGGATGACAGAAACATAAAACATTATCCGTATAAAATGAGGCTCATAAGATTTAAAGACCCTGAAACAGGAAGAGAGTTTGAATTCATAACAAATAATTTCAAGCTGTCAGCCTTAACGATAGTGAAGTTATATAAAAAAAGATGGGATATAGAGAAGTTTTTTAAATGGATAAAGCAAAATCTTAAAATAAAAAGTTTCCTCGGAACTTCCAAAAATGCAGTACTAATCCAAATCTGGACCGCTTTAATCTATTATCTTTTTCTCCATTATATAAAAAAACAAGGACGTTACCCCAAATCCATATCTTTTCTTGCAAGAGTAATACACGAGCTCTTGTTCGAGCCTGCTAATGTAATCGATATATTAAGAATTAATGATAATGAGGGAATAAAAAACATAAAAAAGAAAATTAATGCCCCTCCTAATTTGTTCCCCAAATACCATTGATATTGTTAGCTATTCGTTCCCCAAATTTTCCCGGACAGTAGTGGGGGCATCTTGGAAATTTGATTTTTTTGTTCATTTTTGCTACAATATTAAAAGTTAATTAAGGGAGGAAATTAATGAAAACAAAAAATAAAGTTTTTATATTGGTCTGTGTGTTGCTATTTTTAAGTATTTCCTTTAACATATTTGTTGTTAAAAAAGGATTGGAAGTAGAGAAACAAAGGCAGGCACTCTTAAAAGAGAGAGTGTTACTGAAAGCTCAGGTTATCCAATTTAAAAAGACTCTTGAAGAGTATAGAATTTACAAGTTTAAAGCTATTGCTTTAAAAGATAAGTATCCGAATTTTGACAGAATAGCGGATATAGTCTATAAAAAGAGCATGGAGTATGGCTTTAAGCCTGAATTGATTTTAGCTTTAATTAAAGTAGAGAGCGGATTTGACCAGTATGCAATTTCATCAGCCGGTGCTTATGGCCTTATGCAAATTAATTACAATGTATGGAAGGAGCATTTTAAGATTGATCCCGATAAGCTTTTTGATATTGAATACAATATTGACCTGGGTTTGAAGATTTTAAAGTACTATTATGATAAGAGCGGGGGAGACATGGATAAAGCATTGTTCAGATATAACAATGGCTATCTATATAAAAACAAAGCCTATGTAAAAAAAGTTGTTTCCACCTATTCTAAGTTTGAAAAAAGCACAATTTAATAAGAAAAAACGAAAAATAAGATTCAAATTTATTGACTTTAAAAGAGTAATAATATAATCTACATAATGCATTCTTTTTTGAAAGAAAAAAATCATTTTTTTAGTAAAATAAAGGAAATTTTACCTTTTTTTGTATTATTGTATCCCGCCTTAACATTTATTTCCATATCTTTAGCGGAGATAGTACTTTTTTCAGGTTTGCTTCTTTATTTACTACTTGTCCTTACCAAAAAATCTTCGTTTGAATATCCTAAATTTTTTCTCCCTTTGCTTTTTTACGCTGGGTTTTCAATTATATCGGCATTCTTTTCCTATCTACCCCTGATAAGCTTTTTTACCTTGAAGGATCTGTTTTTAATACTTTCTGTTCCTTTTATCTATTCGGTTTTAAAGGAAAAAAGAGAAAATTTAGAGAAAATTGAGTATTATTTTTTCTATGCTGTTTTAATTTCATCTCTTTATTCTCTGTCTCAATTTGTAGCATTTGTCGTGAAAAAAATATCTTCTCCGCGTTCCTATGGTTTTGAAAGCCATTATATGACGCAAGCTGGCTTGATGATGATAATTGCCTTATATTCTTTATCTTTTATTCTTAATTTGAAAAAGAAAGCAAGTTATAGAATTTATACTATTTTTATTCTGTCCTCTCTAAGTCTTCTTTTAACATTAACCAGATCCGCATGGCTGGGATTTTTTATTGCTGTTTTTATCCTGTTAATAATGAAAAAACCTGTTTTTGTGAGTATTCTGCTTTTCTCTGTAATAATAATTTTAATAATTTCACCTTCACCCATTAAACAAAGGCTTAATTCTTTTTTAAATTTTAAGGATATTACCTTTCAGAACAGAATAGTTATGATTAAAAAGGGAATAAGAATGATAAAGGATAATCCTTTCTGGGGAGTTGGTCCAGGGATGGTGAGATATGCTTACACAGTACCACGTTATAAAGTAAAAAAGAGAGAAGAGCTTCACTCTCACCTTCACAATAATTTTATACAAATATGGGCGGCAAGAGGTGGTTTCGCTCTGTTGAGCTGGTTATTCTTTATTGTTGTTGCTTTTTATGAGCTGATAAAACTGAAACCGGAAGATAGTTTCTTTAAAGGTCTGAGAGACAGTGGAATTTTTATTTTTTTAGCTTTTTTAATTGCCGGATTTTTTGAGTTTAATTTTGGAGATTCGGAAGTGTTGATGCTTCTCTTCTTTTTCCTGACTTTGCCCTTTTTGTATAGAAACGATATTGTGAAATAATATATTAATATAAGCCACAATAAATTGTTATATTTCAAAATATTCTCCTAAATAGATGCTTATTTTGACAAATTCGTTTATATATGGTACAATATTTAACGATGTTTAATTCATCTTCTGCTAAACTCAAAAAATATGAAAGAAAGAGGAAGGGATAGGTGTTTTTAGAGAAAATAATAGAAAAATTATCGGATGAAAAAGCCAGAAGATTAGCTGAAAAACTACATATAGAACCGGGTAGAATAGACATAATAAAAAAGAAACTGTTGAATGCATTATCTAGTGAAGCTTTTCTTATAAAAAATGCTTCTAATTATATAGAAGATTTTAGGGAGTTGATGAGAGAAATGTTTTATAAGGGAGGAAAAGGAGAGTTCCCATCTCAATATGAATCCCTTGTTCAGGAAATCGAAAAAAGAGGTTTGGCTTTTTACATTAATAAAGAACATACCCAGATTTTAATCCCTTTTGAGTTCTACTTTGTTCAGGATTTTTTCTCTCCGTCATACTTTTCTCTTTTATATGCTTTTCAGAATTATGAAGAAAGCATATTAAATTTGATTGCGGATTATTTAAATATAGAAGATCCGGTTAATTCAAGGTTAAGCCGAGCAAGAAAGATTTATTATTTTTTACTTAAATATATAGAAAAAATTCACTCTTCTCTCTCCGAAGAAGAGAAAAAAATGATTGAAACAATTTACTATAACAAAGGAGAGGCTTTTTGGAAGGAAGTTTTTTCCCGATTTGTCAAAGGAGAAACAAAGGGAGAAAAAGAAAAGTATTATATCAAGGAGCTCTTTTTCAAATCTGACAGAAGTTCTCCCGTTTTTTCTTTACTATTAAAATCTATATTAATACCGGTTTCAGATAAAATGAGATTGTTTGTTGAAGAATTAACCATTCCGTCGGAATTTGAGCAAGAAATATTGAGAGAATTCAGAGAAAAAGACAAGAAAATTGTATGTGATCTTAAAGACCTCTATATACAGGATGAGCTAATTAAAATAGAAGGTATTGAAAGAGATTTTAAGAAAGATTTAAGAAGGTTTGTTTATTACATTGTAATAAATGATATTAAAGCAACTACTACCAAGAAGATTTATTTTAAGGATTTGAAAAAAATTCTTGATAATTTTGAATGGGAAGAGGATTATTTTAATTTAATATGGAATTTTCAGAAGGAGAATAAGGTTTTTGTCGTTGATGAAGAAACGAAAAGTTTTGTTCTTTCTCCTAACGGGGAAGAAATGTTAAAACTTGAAGATTCTAAAATTGGTGAGATTGCTTATGGTTATTTCTTAAAACATTCCTGTTGTTCTGAGGATATAAAGAAATTGGTTCTTAAAGATTTGGTTAAAAGTTATCCGTGTTATATAGATGTAAGGTACTTTGTTGAACTTTCCAAAAAAGTTGTCTCAGACCTTTCCCATCTTTTGATAAAAGAGGACCTTAACCTTGAAACAACATTTTCTACGATATACTATCTTCTCTATAATCTCGGTTTGGCCCAGAAGATAAATGTAAGAAGAGAGCATTTAAATATTACTTCAATAAGATTGAACCATGAAGGATATTATTTTGTTACAGGCGAGAAGAAGGTTGAAATAGAAGATGAGGATTCTGAAAAAATCAACATTGAGAATGGAAATTTGATTATGGATATTGATACTAATTATGATGACTTAAAACATCTTTTTGAAGCGGCGGAGAAAGTAACCATTAAAGATAGAATAAAAATTAAATTAAAAGAAGATAGGTTTGATTATATTTTGAATTTGAATTTTAAAGATTCTGTTTTAAATGAAAAAATTAATCTTTTGTATCAGAAATTTTTGTCTGTTTCAAATGAATCATCGGTTTCCTCAACTTCAGAGATATAAGATATTCATAAATTATACGAGACTTTTAATCGTTAACTATGAAAAAGCTTAATTAAAGGTGGTTGACAAGCTTTTTT
>JALVQI010000132.1 GCA_027031485.1 Candidatus Aminicenantota bacterium
AGATCAAACCTATCCCCTTGAAACAAAACTCAGCAAACCTTTACCACCTCTTGAGCATACAATAAGACTACTTGCAAGGAAAGAGATAAATAGTATGTTTGCCGACAAAACCGTAAAAAAATTCTTCAGACTCTGGGAAAAAAGAGAAAAATGACACCTGTCGGTCATACCATCGCCGGGATCTGGAGCGGCGGTTTAATAAAAAAGAGCTATACCCTTAAATGTTTAATTGTTTATACCCTTATAGCATCTTTACCGGATTTTGATATTATCATAGGCCTAATCCTGTATGGCAAAAAAGGTTTGGGAATCCACCAATACTATACACACAATTTTCTCTTTATTTTCTTAGCTGCTCTTCTTATCTATATTTTAACAAAGGATAAAAGGTTAACAATATTCACTGTTACGGTACTAATTATCCATCTTTTTTTTGATTTGATAGTTACGGATGAAAGAGCACCCATCGGAATAAATCCGTTTTACCCCTTTTATAATGAATTTTACAATATTCCTTTACTTTTAGGGGTAAAAAAAGGCTCATTGAAGGAACTCTTTTCCCTGAATAATTTTAAAGCTGTTTTGTCAGAAATAATAATACTCTCTCCCCTATGGATATATTCAATAATCGATTATTTAAAATGGAGAAAAGGTGAAAAACAAGGATTTTAAGGCTATTGCTCTAAAGTACGATATTGACAAGGACAAAGCTCCGAAGGTGGTTGCCAAAGGTCTAAGAGAATTGGGGGAAAGAATTGTTAAACTGGCAAAAGAGAGCGGTGTTCCAATAAAAGAGGACAAAGACCTTGCTGAGGTTTTAATAAAACTTGAACTTTACGAGGAAATACCTTCAGAACTTTATTATGCAATAGCGGAAGTCCTTGCCTATGTTTATAAAATTAACCTTAAGACAGAAAAAGAGAGCCAACTATAGGAACTCTCTTGTTTTCTTATTAATTTTAATAATTTTTTGTAGTTTTTTCTCATCTCCCAATTCAAAATCATTATAATCAAAACCGGGAGATACGGTTGTTCCCATAAGAGCAAATCGCCCATTCCCTGCCAATCTTAATCCCTGCCATACATTTTTAGGAACAATTATCTGCGGGCTTTCTCCTTTTTCAAGATTGTTGCCTAAAATCCTGGTTTTAATTTTCCCGTTGGGATAAATCAAAATGATCTCAACACTTGAACCAAGATAAAAATGATAGATTTCATCACTCTTTAATCTGTGAAGTCTTGAATACTCTCCCTCTTTTAAAAGAAAGTATATTGAGGTTGAAAAATTTCTAACACCTCCGTATCTTTTCGGAAGTGTCTGAGAATTTATTTTTTCTTCGGATCTATATATTTCCCTATAATATCCCCCTTCGGGGTGAGGCTTAAGTCCTAATTTTTTAATTATGTATTCCGCATCAAGTTTCATTTAATTATTTTTATTCTTCCGTCAGGTTCTTTCGGGTTAACTATCTTTTTCTCTGAAATATAGTCAGACATTATGGAATAAAAAGTGGAGTATGTGTTTATAAAGTCCTTTCCATACCTTTTGAACCAGAAATATCCGTCTCCCTGACGGTTTACAAGAAAACTATTTGAAACAACCTTATACTCTCTCTCATCTTCAAGAGGAAGCCACTTTTTTATTCTGGAATCGTATACAACTATTTTTTTCACTCTTTGCCCCGGGAAGCTTACAAATAGTTTCCCTTTTCCTAACTTTTTTAATCTCATCGGCTTTTCTCTTAAATCTACTGTGTACCTAATTCCGGAAACCTGAAGAAAACCACCGGTACCGTATCTTGCGGCACTCCATTCAAGTATTTCCCTTATATGTTTCCCCTTTATCTTTAATAAATAGGCATAATTGGAAAACTCATCTATTTCTTTTAATCTTTCGTCAGTTATGTCTCCCGGAGGATAAACCTTGCTACCTCTGAAAGCTCCTCCGTTGTTCAATACAATATCGGCTTTGAATTTTTTTCTCATCAGATCATTGACAAGATCAGCAAAACCTGATTCTCCCTTTCTTACAGCTTCCTTTGTCAAATCCCACGCTTTTTCCGTTCTCCCCAGAACAATAGCTCTGGGAAATGATTTTTTGTAATTATCTATTTCCTGTTTTATCAAATTATCTTCTTTGACAGATCTGTCAACAGAAATAAGCTTGAAATCATAATTATTGAGCTCAATTTTTCCGTTTTTAATGTTTATCAAAATTTTAACAAGATACTTTCCCTTTTCACCTCCGTTAACAATCAGTGTTTTGTTAATAAGCAAAGGCTTTTTGAGATACCCATGGGAATGCCCTCCGAAAATAAGATCAATACCGGCGACTTTCATGGCTATTATTCTATCTTTTTCTTCTCCTATGTGGGTTAAAGCAATAATGATATCGGCACCTTTTTCTTTGAGAATTTTAACAGCTTTTTTAGCTGCTTCAATATTGGTTCCTTCAAGCTTAACGGATTTTCCCTGTGTTACAATAGGAAACTCTTCTGTCATCAAAGAGAAAAATCCGACATTTAATCCTTCGATTTTTTTTATTAAAAATCTTTTACATCTGTTTTCAAGAGGTGTCCCCTTCGTAATTAGATCAGTGCAGAGCACTTTAAACTTTGCTTTTGATATGGCTTCGGCAAATATCTCAGGCCCTTTGTCAAATTCATGGTTTCCCGGAGCCAGAATATCATATCCCGCATCTCCCATAAGTTTAAAAATTGCTTTTCCCTTGTAAATATGAAAAAATCGGTTCATAAGATCATCCCCAGTGGAAACAACTATGACATTTTTGTTTCTCTCTTTTTCCTGTTTTATCAGGGTAGCAATCCTACCGATTCCTCCGATAAGATATTCTTTGTCTTTATAGGATTCCATTTGCCCCTGAAGATCGGCGGTACCTAAAATTTCAATTCTTGTGCTCTTTTCTTTACAAAATAAATTAAACCCTGAAAAAACAAAAAAGAATAGTACAAAAATTATAAAATGATTGTTTTTCCTTTTCATAATTACTCTCTTTCAGACCCTCCCTTCCCGAAAATCAATGTTCTTTGATCTTTTTATTAGATTCAACAAATGCTTTCCCGCAATAATAATCATCAATACAACAAGAGTTAGATTAATGTAGAGAAGTTGGGGAAAATATTTTAAAATCATCAGAAGAAAATCATACGTTCCATGTAATATAACAGCAATCATTAATCCTTTTCTTATTAAAGATTTCTCCTGAACAGAAGAGGAAAATTTTGCCTTTCCTATGTAAAAGCCCATAATTCCCGACATTATGGCATGCATCGGAACAGCTGTAAAACCTCTTATAATTGCAACAGTAACACTGGTGCCCATAACATACAGGATATTTTCAAGACAGGCAAAACCCAAACTCGCAGTAATTGTATAAATAATTCCGTCCATTACTTCATCAAAGTTCTTGTCTTTGTAAATAGTCATTTTAACAATGAAAAGTTTTACAAATTCTTCAACAAGTCCGGCAACAATAAAGGCTTCAAATCCGACAAAAAAGATTACTGAAAAAGAGAAAAATCCTTTAAACCCTCTGATAAAAAGTTCAATAAAAATAGTAGGGAAAACACCGAACAATCCCCATAAAAAAACTTTGAAAATAAGCCCTATCGGTTCAGGTTTCAAAGAATCCTTTTTGTAAAAAAAGCGTAGAAGAATCCCAACCGGTAAAACTGCCAGAATAAAAGATATTATAATATTCATTTTACCATTGTAATAAAAAAAACTTTTCAGGTCAACAAAACCCTTTGCGTTAAAATAATCATACCGAAACAGATTCGCAAAATCCACCGGAGAGATATTTCAAATTAATTGATTATTTCTTCTTTATATAGTATATTGATTTTCAGGAGTAATAAGATGAAAAAGATAATTGCTTTCATAGCTTTTTTTATTATTATAAGTTTAGCTATTTACTTAAACTTTTTTAAGAAGGACAGATATAAAGTTGAAAGAATAAATTTGGATGTGATTCAAGCAAAGGATTCAAAGGGGAGCTATTCAACCCCGGGAAAAAAGAATATAACAACTGAAATAAAAAGAAATAAAATTGCAATAATTAAGGATAATAAAGCTTTCACCTTTTCAGGTGTTAGGCTTGATAAAGGCAAGGAGATCGTAAAAAAAGTAAAAAAAGGAGGAGTTTTTATTGTAAACTTTTTCTTTTTTTTAAAAAAGACAAACCAAAGAGAAGCCAAACTAATCATAACTCAAAGCAGAGGAAAAGAAAAAATAAAAAAGATAATTCTAAACAAGTGCAACTCTATAGTACCCTTTTCCCTTATCCTCACTCTTAAAAAAAATGACCGAATTTTCATCAGAAACAGTGGCTCTGAAGCAGCTTTCATATCAAATCTAATTCTTTCGAAAAAGAAAAAAGAACCCTCATATGTTTTCTTAATCGGTGTTGATACTTTAAGAAGAGATTCTGTCGGTA
>JALVQI010000133.1 GCA_027031485.1 Candidatus Aminicenantota bacterium
GAACTCAGAAAAAGGGCAATACCTACCAAAAAGGTTAAATTTATACCATGGGCTACACTTTTTACCTTTTTTGAAAATGGTCCGGCTTTTTTTGATGTATAGGAAGTCATAAGATAAATTATAAAATAGACAGCACCGACAAAAATCATTGTCCTCTTTTCTTCTGGTAAACTCAGAAACAAAGGAACAAAAAGAGCGTACGACTTTAAAAGAGGTTGTATATAATCTTTTGTCCCTTTGTAAAGCCCGCTGAAAACCGAAGATGTTAAAAGTGCCTTTAAAACAAGTCTGTCTTTAAAAATTGAAATAAAAGCTTTTGTGGTTTCAACGGATCTTTCAAACAATTCTCTTAAAAAACCCTTTTCAAACTTTTTTATATCCCCGTCAAGTTCCTTTGGATATGAGAGCATCAGGAAAAGCTCAAGAATGTAAGGAACAATGGAGGCTAAAAAAACTATACGATAACTTCCCTTTAAAAAAACAATGGAAAGAGCTAAAAGAGAGGATACGGCCGAACCCAATTGAGAAGCACTTCTTGTATAACCGTAATAGTAAACCTTAAGATCGGAAATTCTCTTTATCTTTAAATATGTTAAAATCATCGCTTTATGAGTTCCCGTTCTGAAAGCCTCTCCGAATGAAAAAAATATCATAGCAATAATATAACTATAAAATCCCGGTAAAAAATAAAAGATCGCAAATGAAATTATATATGATAAAAAAGAGAAAATCATAGACCTTCTTCTTCCTATGCTATCCGAAATGATTCCTGTGGGAAGCTCAAGAATATTTGTTGCAATTTCCCTTATTGAAAACAGTATCCCTATTTCCACATAATTAATTCCCATTTCAAGGAAAAAAAGAATAATATAGGGATCAAAGAATCTAAGATTTTTTAAAAATCCGTAGGCAGAAAATTTATAAAATTGAAGGTCTTTTTTAAACTCTGCCATCAGAGATAATTTTTAAATTCCTTCAATTTCTCCTTTCTTAAGAGATTCAAGAAGTGATTCCAGAATTTGAATAAGTTCCTCTTTAGAGGGCTCTCTATCCTTTAATTGAATTCTCAAATTAAAACTCTTATCCGGTGCAGAAAATTTAAAGACATATCTCTTAGGAAGACCTTTTTTGCCCTTTCTTTTTTCTCTTAAATCATCCCTCGTTATGTTATCTTCCCTATATGAATTAAGAACCTTTAACATTTCTTCTTCGTTTTCAAGCTTAGCAAGCTCAAGAAGAAAGCTTCTTGAATAAATACCCGCCTCTTTGCAGATTTTTATAATATTTTTAGGAATACTTGCTATTCTAATTGTTTCAGCCACAGTTGATCTTGATTTTCCAATTCTTTTTGCTATTTCTTCCTGAGTATACCCAAATATCTGATTTAGAGTTTTAAAAGCAAAAGCCTCTTCAAATGGGGTTAACTCCTTTCTTTGAATATTCTCAACAAGAGCATATTCCAGAGCCTCATCATCTTCAAGATCCATTTCAATTGCGGGAATCTCATCAATTCCCGCTTTTTCGGCAGCTCTGACTCTTCTTTCTCCTGCTATCACTTCAAATTTTCCATCCTTTTTCCTGACAAGGATTGGTTCTATAATCCCCTTTTCTCTAATGGACTGAGCAAGTTCCTCTATATTCCCCAATTCCTCCCTTGGCTGATGGGGATTGAGAATTATTCTCTGAATTCTTATCATTCTTATTGAAACAGGGTTTGAACCTGAGGCTATTTCATCAACAAAATGGCCATCATGCCTCATCTTAACAGAATCGGGTAATCCTCTCTTTTTAGCCAATTTTTAAAATTTCCTCCGTTAAACTTAAATAATCTTTAGCTCCCTTTGAATCAGGAGCAAAAGTATATATTGATTCCCTATATGCCGGACTTTCCTCAAGTCTCACATTTTTTGAAATTATTGTTTTAAAAACCTTATCTTTGAAAACTTTTTTAATTTGAGCCACCGTATCCTTTCCCAGAGATGTTCTTTTATCATGCAAAGTTATAACAACTCCCAAAAGTTTCAGATTGGGATTGCTTCTGTATCTTACCTTTTCTATTGTTTCAAGAAGATCATCCGTTCCCTCAAGGGCAAAGTATGAAGATTGTATGGGAATAAGTATGTGTGTGGCTGCAACAAGAGCATTGAGAGTGATAATCCCCAATGTGGGAGGGGTGTCTATTAAAATGTAATCATAAGATGCTGAAATATCGGATATTTTGTCCTTTAATCTGAAATGACTATCTATGTCTCCCAAAAGTTCTCTCTCAAGCTTTGCCAATGAAATATTAGAAGGTGCTAAATCAAGGTTGGGAATCCTTGTTTTTACAATTATATCCTCAAAGTTAGCCTTTCCGGTTAAAACATCAAAAATTGTAATCTCCAGTGAGTGGGGATCAACAAAGGTGATTGTACTGTTTGCCTGGGGATCAAGATCAATCAGCAAAGTTTTTTTATTTTTATAAGCAAGACCTGCCGACAGATTTATTGCCGTTGTTGTTTTGCCAACTCCACCCTTCTGGTTTGCTATTGTTATTATCAAATGCTCACCTCTCTTTATAATTTTAGATTATAAACTAAAACCCATTCCTGTTCAATAGGACAAATCACCAAAAATTACCCAATAAATTTATTAAAACTATTCCTTTAAACCTCTCTTTTCGAGAAGAGCATTTATATCAGGTTTTCTTCCTCTGAACTTTATGTAAAGTTCCATAGGATCTTCTGAGCCACCCTTTTCAAGTATGTATTTTCTAAACCTTGAGGCAATCTCCCTATCAAAAATATCACCTTTTTCCTTATATGCGTGAAATGCATCGGAATCAAGCACTTCAGCCCATATATAGCTGTAATACCCTGCCGAATATCCACCTGCAAAAATATGCTGAAAGTATGTTGAGCGGTATCTGACATATATTTCTGGAATAAGACCTATCCTTGCCATTGAATTGGTCTCAAATGCCGTAATATCCCAATCTTTTGACATTTCAAGTGTATGCCAATCCATATCAAGAAAAGATGCAGCCAAATATTCTGTTGTGGCAAAACCCTGATTAAATTTAGAAGAATTTTTAATCTTTTCTATCATATCCATGGGAATTGTTTTACCTGTTTTATAATGTTTCGCATACATCTTCAAAAGTTCGAGTTCCAATGCCCAGTTTTCCATTATTTGAGAGGGAAGCTCGACAAAATCCCTTGCAACATCGGTTCCCGAAACCCTGTAGTATGTGCATTGAGAGAGAAGTCCGTGTAATGCATGACCGAATTCATGAAACATCGTTAAAACCTCATCAATACTTAAGAGTGAGGGTTTATCAGAAGTGGGTTTTGTAAAGTTTCCGACATTCGCAACAATGGGAATAATTCTTTTGCCATTAACCTTTGCTTCCTTTCTGTATGGAGTCATCCATGCACCACCTCTTTTTCCGGGCCTCGGATAATAATCAAGATATATTATTCCGATTAATAAACCGTCAGAATCTTTGACAAGGAAAGTTTTCACATCCTTGTTGTATCTGGGTAAATCGTGTCTTTCCTCAAAGGTTAATCCGTAAAGTCTGTGAACAAGATTAAAAACTCCGTCTTTGAGAACATTTTCCAGCTTAAAATAGGGTTTTAATTTGGAGGTATCAAGATTGTATCTGGTTTTTTTAACCTTTTCCGCATAATACCACCAATCCCATGGTTTAAGTTTGAATTTTTTCCCATCTTTGTAAATCCTTTCCTGGAGAAGCTTTCTCTCTTCTTTCGCTTTTCTCAAAGCAGGCATCCAGATTTTCCACAAAAGCTCATAAACATTCTGAGGATTCTTTGCCATATTCTCTTCAAGAATATAATTCGCATGGGTTCTATAACCCAAAAGATGTGCCTTTTCAATCCTCAGGTTCACAATCTCGGAAATTATTTTTTTATTATCATTTTCATTATTATTGTCACCTTTCATTATATATCCCAAAAGCATCTTTTTCCTGAGTTCCCTTTTATCCGAAAATTCCAAAAATGGAATCAACATAGGCTTATCAAGAGTGAAAAGCCATTTGCCCTTATACCCTTTTGCTCTGGCAGCTTCTTCAGCCGCTTTAATAAGTCCGTCCGGAAGGCCTGCAAGATCCGCTTTATTGTCAATAACAAGCTCAAATGCTTTGGTATCTTTAAGGACATTTTCCCCGAATTTAAGAGTTAAAAGGGAAAGTTTACTATTGATTTCAGCCAATTTCTTCTTTTTTGCAGGACAAAGCTTTGCTCCACCTCTTACAAAATCCTTATAGTAAAGAGCTATAACCCTTTTCTGCTCGGAATTTAAATTGAGCTTATCTCTCTCTTTGTAAACTGATTCAACCCTTTTAAATAATTTGTCATTCATCAGTATTTCATCGGTATGCTTTGAAAGAAGAGGAGAAACCTCTTTGGCTATCTTTTGCAGCTCATCATTCGTATCAGCGGAAAGTTGATTAAAGAAAATATTAGTTATCAGCCTTAACTTCCTTCCGCTAAAATCAAGAGCCTCTATCGTATTCTTAAATGTTGGCTTTTCAGGATTATTTATTATTTTTTCTATCTCACCCTTGTGCTCTAAAATGGCACACTTAATAGCAGGCAAATAGTGCTCTTCCTTGATCTTATCAAAAGGAGGAACTCCGTAAGGTGTTTTAAACTGTTTTAAAAGAGGATTATTGGTATTTTTACAGTCTAAATTTACCTCCTTAGAAGGTAGTATAACCGAATACAAAAAAATCATAAAAATTGAAAATATTATTCTTCTCATTTCACCTCTCCTTAATTTTTTATTGATTTTTATTATATTTAATCGGAGAGATTTTGTAAATAAAACCCTCTGCCCCTAAAAATAATATTACTTTAAGAAAAGAAAATTTTTATTCAAACTTTCTTTTTAGAAATAATTAAAGATTTAATTTTAAAGACTTTTTACTTAATATTCCCTATTCCTTTCAGCTTTCCATTTTTTTCTAAGCTTCTTAGGATCATCCTTTTTATTATCTGAAATTTTTTCCATAAGCTTTCCCTTATACCAGAAAAGCCTTGGTTTTTTTAATTTATCAATTCTTTCATTATCCATACTTTTTCTCATTTTTCCCTCTTCTCAATGATTTTAAAGTTCTATCTAAAATAGGTTAAAAAGTTCTTTTTGTCAACACTTATTTTACTTTTTTAAAAAAAATTAAAATTCTTATATTTTAAAAAAAAATATATTATTGAAAATAGTTTATCTTTCTGCTAAAATTTTTTTTTCAGATTAAAAATACAAAGGAGGAGGAATGAAAGATTCTTTTCTTGACAGGATTATGAGCCGTAAAGGGCTCTATGTAGGTTTCTGGGTTATTGCTATCATTATGGTAACAGCCCTTGTTATCTTTACTGCAAACTTAATGAAAGAGGTGCCCCCGATACCCAATGAGGTAAAATCTCCGTCAGGAGAGGTGCTTTATACCTATAATGATATTGTTCAGGGAAAAGGTTATTTTCAGGAATTTGATTTGATGGATTACGGAACAATATTGGGAATGGGAGCTTACTTTGGACCTGATTTTTCAACTGAATTTCTTCACAAGAGAGCTGAATATCTTTATGAATACTATTCCAAAGAGCTTTTCAACAAACCAAAAGCCGAACTTACAAAAATTGAACTTGCATCTGTTAAAGAGAGAGTAAAGCAGGATTTTAGAGATGAAACCAAGTTAAAAAAAGAAGGTGTAGTCTATACCGATGCATCTGCAAATGCTTTTATAAAAAATAGAGAATACCTAATTAATTTTTTAGTCAATGGTGATAAGACAAGAGCATGGAGAGGAAAGGTTATTACTAAGGCTGAAGCTGAAAAGATTGCCGCATTCATAGATTGGTCACAATTGGTTCAATCAACATTAAGACCGGGAACCAATCGCACATGGTCCAATGATTGGCCATCTGAGCCTCTTATTGATCAGCGCTCCTCCTGGATTAACCATTTTTATTCTTTGTGGGAATTTTTGCTTCTCTGGGCTTTTACTATTCTTGTTATTTTCTTAGCCTATGAATATCTACTTAAAAAGGATGAACCCCTTGAAAAACCGCTGGAAATCACATCATTATATCCCTCTCAGAAAAAACTTTTAAAGTATGTGCCTGTCGTTGTTCTACTGTTTTTCATTCAACTTATGATAGGAGGCTATCTGGCGCATTTATCCGCTGATCCTGTCAATGACTTTGTTTTCTCTCAATCCCTTTTACCTTTTAATGTTATGAGAGCTATGCATTTGAACATTGCAATTTTATGGGTTGCAATCGGCTGGCTTGTAGGAGGGCTTCTCGTAGCTCCTCTTGTTGCAAAAAAGGATTTAAAGTTTCCATGGCTCGTTGATGTTCTCTGGCTTGCACTTTTAGTGGTCGGAGTCGGAGGAATAGTCGGGATCTATTTAGGTGCAACAGGACATTTAAGAGATGCATGGTTCTGGCTCGGAAATGAGGGAAGGGAGTTTTTAAATCTCAGCAGAATCTGGGATATAGCCCTAGTATTGGGTCTTGTTCTCTGGTTTTTAATGGTTTTCAGCTTAATAAGGAAAACCAAAGAAAACAGTGTTATGTTAGGTGTTATAATCTGGTCTGCCTTTGGTATTGCAACTCTCTATATTGCAGGGATGATTCCAATAACAAAGATTATGCCCAATTTTACCATAGGAGATTATTTCAGATGGTGGGTGGTCCATCTATGGGTTGAACTTACCTTTGAACTTTTTGCTGCCGGTGTTCTGGCTTATCTTTCGGTTGCTCTGGGACTTGTCTCAAGAAAGAGTGCAGAGCGTATAATGCTATTTGAAATTTTTCTTGTAATGATGACTGGTGTTCTGGGAGTCGGACATCACTATTGGTGGCAGGGTTTGGATCAATACTGGATAGCAATAGGAGGACTCTTCTCAGCATTGGAACCACTTCCACTTGTTATAATGATGATTGAAGCATGGAAAAATCAGAGAGAGAGAGCTGCTTCACCCGAAGGTTTTAAATTCACAGTTACATTTATGTGGCTTGCAGGTTCGGCATTTTTAAACTGGCTCGGAGCGGGATTCTTCGGGATGGTAATCAACACACCTACCATAGATTATTATGCCCACGGAACATATCTGATCATGCCCCATGCCCATGTGGCACTTTTAGGAGCATTCGGTTATATATCAATAGCTTTTCTCTATCTGACAGCAAGGTCAAATGCTCTGGCAAACGGTTTGGAATGGAATGATACATTAAGTAAGTGGGGCTTCTGGCTCCTTACAATCGGAGTTGTACTATTTGCAGTGCCTACAATCATAATAGGGTTTAAACAGGCTCAATTAGCCCATGATGTCAGCTACTATTTTGCAAGAACAAGAGAAGCCTTAGGACCTGTTATGGGCTGGGTTAAAATCAGAATAATCCCCGATTCAATGATGATTATCGGAGGAGGTCTTGTTCTGATAGATCTTGTTAAAAAAATATATTTAACCAAGAAATCAGAAGGTTAATAATAAAATTAATGGGGAGTGGATTGAAAAATCCACTCCCTCATATCTACAAAATAATTTTCTGTGTTATCTCTACAGCTTAAAAGATTTTTATACACATTCAACTAAATAAAAAGGAAAATTCCCAAATTAGAAACCCTCTCTCTATTGTGATATAATTCCATAACTATGAATGAAATAAAACTCAGTAAAAAAGAGAGGGAACTGGTTAATCAAATTGATAAATCAAATCTTCCGAAACATGTTGCAATAATTATGGATGGAAATGGCAGATGGGCTAAAAAGAGAGGCTTACCGAGAATTAAGGGGCATGAAAGGGGAATAAAGAGTGTTTTATCCGTTATTGAAATCGCAAAGCACATAGGCATAAAATATCTAACTCTATACACCTTTTCAAAGGAAAACTGGAAAAGGCCGAAAAGTGAAATCTCTCATCTTACAAACCTTTTAAAAAAATATTTAAAGGAACATCAGGAAAAGTTCAAAGATGATGATGTTAAATTCAATACAATAGGAGATATAGAGGATTTTGACGAAGAGCTTCAGGAATTGATTAAAAGGACAATGAAAAATACAAAAAATCACAAAGGGATGAAGCTTACCTTGGCTCTAAGCTACGGAGGAAGACAGGAAATTTTGAAAGCGGTAAAAAATATTGTAAAAGAAGGGCTTAATCCTGAGGAAATTTCAGAAAAAAAATTCAGAGCATATCTTTCAAATGTACCCGATGTGGACCTTTTAATAAGAACATCGGGAGAATTAAGAATATCAAACTATCTTTTATGGCAAATCTCCTATGCAGAGCTTTATTTCACAAAGGTTTTATGGCCTGATTTTAAAAAAGCGGAATTTTTAAAGGCTATAATAGATTATCAAAAAAGAGAAAGGAGGTTCGGAGAAGTATAATGGAACTTATAAAGAGAACTTTAACAGCCATTGTTTTACTTGTATTAATATATTTTCTTGCGGTAAAAGGCTCACCCACCCTATTCTTTATCTTTTTGCAGATTGTTATCTATCTTGCACTTTACGAGCTTTTAAACCTGATTGAACTTAAAAATGAGTATAAGCTGGTTATTTTCATCTATTCACTACTCATCTCATTTTACTTTTTCACACAAAAAATCTCAATAGATACAATAATTCTCACAATGATTTTAGCTTCGGGAATACTTCTTTTAAAGAGAACAGATAGTGAAACATTAAAGGATTTTTCCTCAAACTTTTCAAAGCTTTTTTTCATACCATTTTATCTTGTATTCTCCTTGAATTTTATCTTTTACATATGGAAGGTCAGCTATTTGCATCTATTTTTTCTTATCCTGATAATATCAATAGGAGATACGGCAGCTTATTTTGTAGGCTCACTTATCGGAAAACATAAGATGTTCCCGGTTGCAAGCCCCAAAAAGAGTGTTGAAGGTTTCATAGCTTCAATAGTTTTTTCTCTTATAACAGCATACATTGCTCTGCTTACATTTTACAAACTATTCCCACCGACCTTTATTCTTCTTTCGGGAGCCATAATTCCCCTTGTGGCTCAGCTCAGCGATCCGATTGAATCTCTCTTTAAAAGAGCAGTGGGAGTTAAGGATTCATCAAACATCTTACCGGGGCACGGGGGTTTTCTGGATAGAATAGATAGTTATATTTTCGCAGCACCTGTATTTTTTCTTTTAATCAGATATTTCACACTTTTAAAATAAATGAAAACTGTTTCCGTATTCGGTTCAACAGGCTCTATCGGAAAATCCACCTTAAAGGTGATTGAAAAATTTCAGGATAAATTCAAACTCAAATTTATTTCAGCTAACAAAAATATTGAAGAGCTTAGAAAACAGATTGAAAAATTTAAACCCGAATATGTCGGAGTTCCTGAGGAATCCTACGGAGAAATTAAAAACCTTTTTCCCGAGCTTAAAATAATCTCAGGGGGAAATTTTCTTGAAGATTCTGTTGATATAGATAATGTTGATTTGATTCTTATGGGAGTTTCAGGATTTGCTGCTTTAAAACCAACGATTAAAGCCTTTGAAAAAGGCAGAATTGTTGCCCTTGCCAACAAGGAATCAATTGTGGCCGGCGGAGAATTTGTTAAAAATTATCTTTCCCAAATAATTCCTGTGGACAGCGAACACTCCTCCCTATTTCAACTTTTAAAAAATATTGACAGAGACTCTTTAAAAAAAATCTATCTTACAGCCTCAGGCGGACCTTTTTTTGAAAAGGAGATAACAGAAAACCTTAAAAAGGAGGATGTTTTAAATCATCCTGTCTGGGATATGGGAGCTAAAATCACAGTTGATTCAGCCACAATGGCAAACAAATCCCTTGAAATAATAGAGGCTTTTTATCTGTTTTCATTAACCCCCGAAATGATAGATGTGATAATTCATCCTCAATCAATAGTCCACTCATTGGTGGAATTTAATGATGGAGTCAGGTTTGCTCAGATGAGCTTTCCCGATATGAGATATCCCATAAGCTATGCCCTGTTTTATCCAGAAAGAGCACCTGAAGATCCCACGGATAAAGTAAATTTTGATATTTCCGAGCTAAAATTTTACAAACCGGATTTTGAAAAATTCCCGTTTTTAAATATAGCCTATGATTCCATAAAAAACGGAGGTTCAAGAGCAATCGTCTTTAATGCAGCCAATGAAGAGAGTGTTTTTCTTTTTCTTGAAAATAGGATAAAATTTACGGATATTTTTAAGATTGTGAATAAGATATATGAAAATGAAAGTTTTTATAAAATTAAGAGTTTAGATGATATTATGAGTATAGATAAAGAGATTAGAATAAAAGTTAAACAATTGGTAAATAAAGGAGATTTTTAATGGCTTTAGTAGGAAAAATTATCAGTTTTTTCATAGTATTCGGAATTTTGGTTCTTGTCCACGAATTCGGACACTTTATAACCGCAAAACTCTTCGGAGTAAGGGTTGAGGTTTTTTCATTCGGTTTCGGTAAAAGACTTTTCGGGAAAAAGATAGGAGAAACCGATTACAGGGTCAGCTTAATACCCCTGGGTGGTTATGTCGCCCTTGCGGGAGAAGAGGCAAAGGATGTCAAAGGGGAACCATACGAGTTTGAATCCCAGCCAAAGTGGAAAAAGGCTTTAATCCTTTTAAATGGCCCTATTTTCAATCTTATTTTAACTGTTATTCTTCTTTCCGTTCTATTCACTATTGGTATTCAAAGACCTGCCTATCTTGATAAACCCGCAAAAATAGGCTGGATTCAAAAAGGCTCACCTGCTGAAAAAGCGGGACTCAGAGTCGGTGATATTGTAACAGAAATAAATGGCAAAAGGATAAAAACATGGGAGCAGTTTGAAACAATAGTTACAACAAGCCCGAAAGAGATGCTAACTTTAAAGGTTTTGAGAAACAATAAAACGGTGGAGATAAAACTTCATCCGAAAGCAATGGGAGCCTATCAGATCGGTGAAGCCGGAGTTATGTATGAACTTTCAGCAAAAATAGGACAGCTTGCCTCGGGAATGCCTGCAGCAAGAGCGGGACTTAAACCGGGAGATACTGTTCTAAAGATAAATGGTCAGGAGATAAAAAATTATTATCAGATGAGAGAGATTGTTTTAAAGTCTCCCAAAAAAGAGCTTATATTTACAATAAAAAGAAAGAATAAGATAATGGATATAAAGGTTATTCCAGAGAATCAGGGAGGAAAGGGTGTAATCGGAGTCATAGCCTATTTTGAAACAGTAAAGAAAAAGTATCCTCTTCACATAGCCCTATACAATGGTCTGAAGGAAACAAAGAGGCTTACCGTACTTACATATCAGGTTTTGAAAAAGCTAATAGTCGGTAAAATTTCCTATAAGAGCCTTTCAGGTCCCATAGATATCGCTGATTTTTCCTATGCAGCCGTAAAGAGCGGAACATCAGGCTTTCTCCAGTTTTTAGCCTTTATAAGCCTTCAGCTTGGGATTATAAACCTTCTGCCAATCCCTGCTCTTGACGGAGGACATCTCTTCGTTATTCTAATAGAATCAATAGTGAGAAAGGATTTTTCGCCTAAGTGGAAAGAGAGAATAGCAATGATAGGTTTTTATCTTTTGATCTTACTGAGTGTTTTGGTGATTCTCAATGATGTTCTAAAGAGAATGCACTAAAAAAAAGTTTTTGAAGATTGAAAAATTTTTCTCAAGAGAAATTTAAAAACAGAAATATTAAAAAAAATAAATTTTAAATTTTTTAATAAATATTGTAGGGGCAATTCATGAATTGCCCCTACGGTATTATTATTTTTAATTTCTACCCAATCTTACAATCTCATCCCAGGACCTTGTCTCAAATAGAAAACCGTAAGGATTTCTATCTGTCCAATGCGGAGAAACCATTCTGCTGCCGGGCTCTCGCTTTTTGTAATTGAATTTGCCCAAAACCTTATCAAGTTTACTTATGCTACCATTATTAAACACTCCGACATAACCATCATTATCCCCGCCCTGAACTGATGATGTAAGTTCATATATAATATCTCCGTTTGGACCAGCACCTGCTCCACTTCTTATTATTTCATCATAGTTATTTTCAAAATCTTTTTCCCATGCTTCTCCATCTGTTATCTCAAAATAAATATAATCACCTGAAATATTTCCACCATTTACTATGATAACTTTATCTCTTGGAGGAGCTTTTATAAATCCATTTGTATATTTTTCAATAAATTTAAAACCTTCCATAATATAGTTAAAAACTTTATTGTTTTTAGGATCTTGATACTGTTTTAAAAAATTATCCGGATCATAAACTACCCACTTCTCAGGCTTTTTTACCCAAACCTGATTAAGACCACTACTACTTCTACCTCTGTATGAATAAATGATATCTCTTATTGCAGTTTCTTCATCCATTGAATACTCTTCTTTCAAATACTTTATTGTATCCTTTAAAAAAATATCATACTTTTTAACCAGATCCATATCTATTTTAGTATCCTCTTTAATATTAGTATAAGATGAAACCTCATCATTTTCCTCGCCCGATTTTGTAAGAACAGATGGTATGTAATCACTCTTTGCCCTTGAAAAATTATAATAAATCTTTAAAAGAAATGATTGTGATTCTATGCCGTTTCTATCAACTGTTAATTCATAGTTTCCATTCTCATCACTTTCAGTTTCATATTCTCCCCCATTGCGAACTTTTACCTTAACATCCACTCCTGAAATCGGCTTACCTGTGAATGTATCCGTTATCTGACCATAAATTTTAAATGATGTAGGTTCGTTTTCCGCATTATCTTCCGTTTTGCAAGAAACAAAGCTAAATAACAAAAACAAAATCAGAACAATAAAAAAATTCCTCTTCATTCTTTCCTCCGCCAATCTATCTCTATTATATTACCAAAATATCAGAGAATCAACAGGGGAATATGGCGTTGAGCCCCTTATTAGCCATGAGCATCAAGCATTAAGCATTGAGCTAATTTTGAAAGTTATCGGTTCTTTGCTATTTATAAATTCTCTTTAAA
>JALVQI010000134.1 GCA_027031485.1 Candidatus Aminicenantota bacterium
TTGATGCTCATGGCTATCTCGATATCCCATGGGACACCCCCTGTGTTGATTTCTTTGAAAATACTTATATATCATACACCTTCACGCGGAGGTGTCCCAATACTCTGTTTTTTCGGACACTACTGAAAGACCCCTAAAAATCTTAATAAAAAAGGTATAACCGCTATCTTATCTTTTCAATTAGTGTTTTTAAATAATTGAAATCCTTTTTATTCGTTGTTATGGGAGTGAAAACAATACCTTTAAAATTTTCCGGTATAAATTTTATTATATCAATGAGTTCTTTTTGATTTACAGGTTCTCCTGTTTTAAAATCCTGGATTTGTAATTTTATGTAAACTTTTTCAGCATAGGGTTTTAATTTTTCAATAATCTTTTTTATATAATGGTTTAGTTTTTTTGGATTGAATTTAAGCTCTCTTTTAATCTGTCTGTGATAAAGCATAATTGCAATTGAATCAGCTCCTGCATTTAAAATGCCTTTTATAGATTGTCCGTACCAGCTTATCCCTATCTTATCGCTCAAAGGGACTTCATAATAAACATTTACAATGAGTTCTTTATTTTTAATTATTTTTTTTATGTCTTTTATATATCTTTCTATAATAAGATTTTTATTTTTTATATTAAATTTTTTTTCTTCCGCCTTTTTAATTACAAGGTCATCCTGTAAAAGAATACCCTCGGAATTTTTTTCTGAAAGCTCTTTAAATATATTGATGATTCTCTCGGAATTGTTTTTATCCCGGAGTAGTAAATATTTTCCATATTTAACTCCATTTTCCCAATCCATCCACCTTGTACTCATCCAGAGGACTGTCCTTAACGGGGATTTCAAATTGTCTATTAAAGGATTAATAATTGGGATATTTTGGTTGTTTTCAAAGTAAACCCCGATTTTATTTTTTATTGGTTTTATATTGTGAAATCTATCTCCTCTATTCTGAAAAGCTCTTAAAAAGATTCCGGAAAAACCCAGCTCCTTTATATCTGTCAAATAATTTTCAAAAGAGGATAGGTCGGATTGGGAAATCTTATGAATCTGAATGTAGAATTCTGTTGAATGTAGCTTAAAGCTCAAAATTCCAGCTGTTATCAGAATACTTATGAATAAGATTATTAATCTCTTTTTTATCTTTTTCGCTGAATTCATATTTTTCATAATTTATATTAAATTCCTCTTTAAAGCCTTCAATGAAGGCTTCCGCTATTTTTCTCCAGTTGTTTTCACCTGTTTCTATTTCAATCGTTGTCATTGAGGATAAAAGCATTTCTTTATCAACAGATGTCAACTCAGCATAGAGATCTCTGTGGTCTTTAATCGGGATTGAGCCGTGCTGAAGTATGGCACTTTTTGACCTTTTCTGTGCACTTCCTATAATCTTTTTCCCTCTAACCTCGATTTCATCTCTTGTGGGGTATGAAAAGCATGGTAAATTTGTTCTTACCAGACCTTTTGGATCTTTGCTTACGATTTCAGCTTCAATTTTAAGATTTAACAATCCTTTTAGAAGGGCTTTGGCAAGCTGATTATAAACAGCTCTTACCGAGGGAGAAGAAATAAATCTTTTGTCAGAGGAAGAAATAGAGTAGGTTAGTTCTTCATAATGAAGAACCGCTTTTCCACCGGTAGGTCTTCTAACAAATCCTATTTTGCTTTTTTTCAGTAATTCATGGTTTACAACTCTGTTTGCTTTTTGGGATCTTCCTATTGAAATCGCCGGGGGAGTCCAGCCATAAAATCTTAAATAAGTCGTATTTTCATTCTCCTCAGCTTTCATCATTAAATATTCATCTATTGCCATATTTTCATACGGAGAAGGAAATCGGTTTTGAACAATTAAAAACCAATTTTTAGATGGATCCATTATTATTTGGTGCTCTCTTTTTCTCCCTTTTTAATAGCCGGAGGAGTAACCTCTGTCGGTGTTATTACTTTCTCATTAGTTTTCATGTCAACATTTCCTTTGAATATTGCTCCTTCGGCAATAACTATTTTTGGAGCTTTTATGTTGCCTGTTAAATGTCCGTTTGGAACTATTTCAACCTTATAGCTTGCTTCAATATTGCCCTCAACTTTTCCGACAATCCTTACGACTCTTGCTTTGATCTCCGCATTCACATGACCGTGTTTTCCGATGGTTAATGTTTTTCCGACTTCCACTTTTCCATTGACATTTCCTTCTATGATTACATCTTCCTCGGATTTAACTTCTCCTTCAATTCTGATGGTTTTTCCGATGATTGTTTTTTCAGAACTCATGTTTGAAGGATTGTAAAAGCTTTCAATGGATTGATCGTTTTGATTAGATTTTCTTCCGCTCTTTGACATAAATCCCATTTTATTACCTCGGTATGAATTTAGCGGGCAACGGGACTTGAACCCGCGACCCTCAGCTTGGGAAGCTGATGCTCTACCACTGAGCTATGCCCGCAAGCATAAATTATCCTTTAAAAAAATTTTTTTGTCAATAGGAATTTGAGTTTTTAACTTGAAAATATAAAAGATAAAATTATTCATAATATCTCATTGCTTTTAAACATAGTCTTTTTATGAGATAATTTTTTATGATAAAGGTTTCTGCTGTAATTTTAAGTTATAATAGGAAAGAGGACCTAAGAGATGGGTTAGAAAAAATATTATCCTATAATCTTCCTTATCTTGAAATAATTGTAGTGGATAATGCTTCAAATGACGGAACGGTTGGAATGGTAGAAAAAGAGTTTGGGGAAAAAGTTCATTTAATTAAGTTAAAAGAAAATATCGGAGTGGCTGCTTATAACATAGGTTTTGAAAAAGCTAAAGGTGAGTATATCTTGATCCTTGATGATGATTCTTTCCCAACAAAGGGAGCAATAGAAAAAATGGTCTATAAATTTGACAATAATGTCAAAACAGGAATTGTCGCCCTTGATGTAAGAAGCTATGAATATTGCAAGAAAAATAATTTTGAAGTGGAAACGGATAATATTAATAAGAATGATAGAGCGGATTATCTAATAGGCTTTAATGGTGCGGGTGCAGGTTTCAGAAAAGAGGTTTTTAAAAAGATAGGCGGATATCCTGAAGAACATTTTTTATACTGGAATGAGATGGATCTTTCAATACGGGTTTTAAATGCTAACTATAAAATAAAATGGCTTCCGGGAGCAATCGTATGCCATAAGTTTTCTCCTAAAAACAGGGATTCTGAAAGAGGACCTTTTTTTTACACAAGGAATCTTTTCTGGATAATTTTTAAATACTTTCCTTTTTTAAAAATGCTTGGAGCTTCCTTAAAATTAGTTTATCTTTCTTTTTACTATTCTATTGAGCAGAAAACTTTTATCTATTTGAAAGCTATGGTAAATGCTTTTTTAAATTCGGGTAGAGCTTTAAAAAAGAGAGTAAAGGTTAAAAAAGAGATAATTGATAAAATTAAAATCACTTATAAACTTGCTTTTACGATTTTCAGGTGAAAATGAGAAAATATTTGATTATAAGAAGTGTGAGTTTTCAGCTTTTGGACAGACAGCTGCCAGAGATAATGAAATATTTTGGAGAAAACGAAGAATACCATTTACTTACCCATTCCCATTCAATAAATAGGGCTGAAAAATATGAAAAATTTTCTGAAATAATAGATTATAAAAGCAAGGGGGATTTTAGTTCTGGGAAGATTCCGGAATCTTTGAAAAATAAGGAATATGATGCGATAATAATACCTCTTTCAAATTTATCAGGCGCCGGCTTTTTGAATGTTTTTTTATTTTCCCTGAGAATAAAATCAAAATCAATTTTTATTATAAATTCTCAGGGAAAAATAAAAAGATTAAAAAAATCAAAGATTATTACAAAAGCAATTTTTTCTCTTTTTAATTCGGTTATCTCTTTACTTCTTACATTAATATTTTCTCCCATTTTGCTTATCTTACTTCTGATAGGCTTTGTTAACAGCTTAAAAAAGAAATAATTTCCCATTGTTTACAAAAACAGGTTTCTCAAATAAAATAGGCAATGCTATATTTAATTGCATTCGGAATTATTTTTATTACAAGTCTTCTTTTCGGTATGGCTGGCATAGGCTCTGCAACAATTGTTATTCCCACTTTGATCATCATAGGTTTTCCCCTTCAGGAATCAATAGCAATCGGGCTTACCGTCAATATAATAGTTTCTTCAATAATCAGTTTTACTATTGTAAAAAACAGAGAGATAAAGATGCATGAAACACTCCCTTTGCTTACAGGTGCTTTTATCTCTCCTCCGCTGGGAGTTTATGTCTCCCATCTTGTTAGCAAAGATACAATATTGTGGATATTTTTTGCGATTTTGGTGTTCGGTGCCTATAAATCATTTAAAAAGTTTTTTGAAAAAGATGAAAAAAAGAGCGGATTTCATGAGATGGAGAACCATGAGCATTTAAAAGCTTTTTTATTTTTTGTTTTCGGTTTA
>JALVQI010000135.1 GCA_027031485.1 Candidatus Aminicenantota bacterium
TCTCTCCTGAAGTTGAAGTCTTTTTGAGAAAGCATCAACAACCCTTGCAATCTTACTTAAACCCACAATTCTTCCTTTTTTCGGAATATATGCAACATGGGCATATCCTGCAAAAGGCAACATATGATGTTCACACATTGAGTAAAGGGGAATATCTTTCACCATAACCATCTCTTCATGTCCTTCTTCTATGAAAGTTTTCAGGTGTTTAGATGGATTCTGGTGCATACCAGCAAAAATTTCTTTAAACATTTCCGCCACTCTGTAAGGAGTATCCACCAAGCCCTCTCTTTCAAGATCTTCGCCAAGTCCCTCCAAAATTAACCTAATACCCTTTTTGATAAGCTCCTCGTCAAACTTTTTCTTTGTCAAATTAAAGCTCCTTCTTTTTGTTATTTATTTTAGCTCATTTACTCCCTTTATGCAATTGGTCCCTCTGCGTCAAAAATAATCTTACCACCAGGAATGTTTTTTTATACTGTTTTGAGAAGCAAAAAATATCATGTTTCTTACTATTCTTTTAAGGTATTCATCTGTTTCCTTATCCTCCTCCTTTCCGGAATAATAGGTCATCCCAAAAGGAAGTATAAATAATCCCATGTGAATAAGAGGAACGATTATATTGGTTATTGCACTCTGGCTGCCATCCTCGGCTGCAGCAGAGATAACTGCAACAGGTTTTCCCTGAATGATTTTATTCCTTGTGTTCTCAAGAGAGGTCATTCTTTCTATTAAATTCCACATTAGAGCAGAGGGAGCATACCAGTGTACGGGAGTCGCAAAAATTAGACCATCCGCCTCTTTCATCATATTTGCGATATTTTCAAAATCATCACCTAAAGAAAAACATCTTTGAGGAGTACACTCTTTCAAATCTTTTAATAAACAGGCTTCACATCTTTTTATATTAAAATTTTTCAAAAGGAGGGATTTAAATTCATGACCTTCTTTTAAAAATTCATTCTTTACAAGGTTTAACATTTTGGTATTCAGTCCGTTTTCCCTATAAGAGCCATTTATAGCTAAAAACTTCATTGCCACATATCCTCCTTCTTTTTTCTTTTCCTCTTTTTTCTATTTTTCTTACTCTTTCCGGAGTCTTTTATAAAATCAACAGGTAGAAAATAGATTTTTTGTCTGAAGGTATCAACTGAGGCTATCAGAACTTTGATTCTATCTCCGATACTAAGTTCCTTCTTTGTCCTTCTCCCGATAATATTCAACCTCTCCTTATCAAGAGTATAATAATCATCACTTAGTTCATAATAAGGAATTGAACCCTCTACAAAAAACTCCTCAAGTTCAACTATAATTGCCGCCTGAGTAAAATTTGTAATTCTTCCGTAAAACTCCTCTCCCACCTTTTTTTTCATAAATCTTATAATTCTCCACTTTATAAGTTCTTTTTCAGCCTCATCAGCCCTTCTCTCAGTTTTTGATGTTTGAGCTCCAATCTCTTCCAATTCCGACACAGAATAAAAGTTCTTCTTTTCTTTATTTTTTAAGACTTCCTTTACTGTTCTATGAATAATCAAATCAGGATATCTTCTGATAGGTGAAGTAAAATGGCAATAGTTTTCTTTCTGGAGACCAAAGTGTCCCCTGTTTATGGGTGTATATTTAGCTAACTTCATGGATTTCAGGATAAGAAGGTTTACAAAATTTTCCTCGTTTTTGCCTTCCACTTTATCAATTATCTTCTGTAATTGTTTCGGGATATTCCCCTTTTCAGGCTCAAATTTATATCCTAACTTTTCAAGAATTTCTTTTAATTGTTTTAACTTTAAAGGATCAGGTTCTTCGTGAATTCTGAACAACACAGGCACATCATTTTGTATTAAAAATTCAGCAACTGTTTCATTTGCAATCAACATAAATTCTTCTATTATCCTATGGGAAAACAATCTTATTGCCGCTGATATTCCCACTAATTTTTTTTCTTTATATAACAGGAAAGGTTCAGGAAGGTCAAAATCAAGAGAGCCTTTTGCTCTTCTTTTCTTTATCAAAATTTCTGCCAACTCCTTCATCAGAGTAAGAGACTCATAAATCTCTTTTTTATCCGGTTTAATATCTCCGTCTATAATAGCCTGAGCCTCTTTGTAAGTTAGCCTTTTTTTACTATTAATCATCGAAGGAAAAACCTTATATTTTAAAACATCCCCTTTTTTGTTAATTTCCATTTCAACTGAAAGAGTGTATCTATCCACCCCCTCTTTCAAAGAACACAAATCCGAAGAAAGTTCGTGAGGAAGCATTGGGATAACCTTTTCAGGGAAATAAACAGAATTCCCTCTTTTAAAGGCTTCTTTATCAAGATGGCTATTTCTTTTAACATAATGGGAGACATCTGCAATGTGTACACCAAGAATATATTTATTTCCTCTTTTCTCTATTGAAACAGCATCATCAAAATCCCTGGCATCCTCACCATCAATTGTAAAAACAATCTTTTTTCTTAAATCTACTCTCCTTTTTCCTCTGACAACTTTTTTATCTATGTTCTCAACAAATTTTTTCACTTTTTCAGGAAATTCTTCCTTCAAAGAATATTTAGCTTTTATAACCTCTATATCCACTCCCTCATCATCGGGAAAACCAAAAACCCTGGAAATTTTTTCAATATAGATCTCTCCCTTTTTCTCCTTTATCTCACCTTCAACAAGCATTCCGGGAAGAACAGATATTCCCGAAAGACTTCTGATTTCAATCTCATCTTCTATTTTAGGATCAAGGGGAATAAGAAAAGCTCTCAATCTTTCAAGTTCAAAGTATCCCACAATTCTTTTATATTTTCTTTCAACAATTGAGACAATTTCACCCTCTCTACCGTTTTCTCTTTCATAAAAAATAACATCCACTAAATCGCCACCCATTGCAGATTTGGATTTACCAGGTGGTATAAAAACATCTCGGGAACCATCCTCCGGAACAACGAATCCAAAACCACCTCTTGCGGCGGAATATTCCCCTCTCAAAATATTTTTTGATTTGCCTCCGATAAAATAACGTTTTTGATCTCTATATACAGTACCTTCATGTACCAGTCTCTTTAAAACATCCTTTAAAATTTTAGTATGGAAGGGAACTTTTTTTTCTTTTAATTTTTTAGATATGGAGGAATATTTTATCCCCTTTCTGCTTTCACCAACGATTTCTAAAATTGCCTTTATAAGCACACTTTTTTTCAAATTATTTTCTTTCATTGTGTATACTTTAGCACAAAATGGATATATTTTCTATTCTGAAAATTTCTTTACTTTATAGAATCAAATATATCCCTCAGATCCAAATCTCCATTAACCTTTAACTTCTTTTTCACAATATAGAATTCCGGAACAATAAAAAGAGGAATAAAAACATTACTCTCCAGAGCAATTTTGTGAGCTTTTCTGAAAAGTTTTTCTTTTATTCTTTTTTCCCTATGCTCTTCGGCTTTATTTATTAAATCATCAAGCTCTTTATTGCTATACCCAAAAAAATTCATAAGTCCTTTTATTTCAACAGGTGTATGAAAAAATTTCACTAAAATATCATCAACTCCTCCTGTATCGCTTGAGTACCCAAAGAGTGTTAAATCCACAGTTTTTCTATAAAAAAGTCTTTCTCTCCACTCTTTATCATCCACTCCCTCTAATCTTAAATTGGAAAAGCATTTTTTTAAAGCCTGATAAATATGCTTTGCTGTAATTTCACTTATCTTATTTGTTTTTCTATAAGTAAAAACCAGGGGGGTATCAACCTTTCTGCATGCTATTTTTTTTCTATTCTCTTTTACTTCTTTCAAAGAATATCTTAACCAATTTGGAATCAATTGCCTTATTCTAAAAGAATTTGTAATTTTAAGTGATTCCAATATTTTATCATAGGGTATTTGCTGGGATATAAATTCCCTTATTTTTACATCAGAAAAAGGTTTTTTTTGAATATTCAGGATTAAAAAATAAACATAGTTTGAAGCTTTGGTAATTAATTTGTAATCCTTATTCACTTTTTGGGGAAGAGTAAAGACCTCTGAAATATCATATTTTCCCATTTCATTCTTCACATTAAAATAAAAGATAATTTTTTCGTATTTTGGCATCCCTCTCCAATATGATTTAAACCTTTGTAGAATAAGCCTGTTTTCTTCTCTATGAGAGAATTGGTATGGACCTGTTCCAAAAAACTGCTTTTTCTTGTACTTAATACTTGCAAACAAATTCTTTTGTAAATAGATAATTTTGATATCTGATAAAAGTATTAAAAAATCATCACACTCTTTTTTCAATTTGAACGAAATTTTATATTTCCCTAAAACTTTAATACTTTTGATTTTAGTCGATATCTGACGGTATGGTGAATAGAGCTCCTTTGTCGCTATCCTTTCAAAATTCCTTTTAATAATTTCAGCTGTAAGCTCCCTCCCATTAAAAAATTTAACTCCCTTTCTAATATCAAATATCCATTCAAACGGAGAAACATTGTACCATCTTTCCGCAAGAAATGGTTTTACAATAAGGTTTTGATTCATCTTCACCAATGGTTCAAAGATATTTGAATTAATCTTACAATCTGTAGCCCAGCTTGTCTGGTGAGGATCATAAATAAAAAATGTATTGGGGAAAGAAACCTTTAATATTTTTTCTTTTTTCTTACAGCTAACTGATAATACTGAAACAAACCCAATTAAAATCAATATAATAATTTTAATCTTTTTCATTCTATTTTAGGAATATAAATTATAAACTCAGAACCTTTTCCTTCCTCAGATTTTACCTCCAAAAAGCCACCCTCTTTTTGAATCAACAGATAACTTGAAAAAAGGCCCAAACCCGTACCTCCATCTTTTGTTGTAAAAAAAGGCTCAAATATTCTCTCTTTTATCTTTTCCGGAATTCCGGGTCCATTATCTCCTATTGTAATTTTAAGGTATTTTCCCTTTTTAATTACCGGAGAATCCTCTTTAAACAAAATTTCTTCTACCCTATAAAGAATTTCTCTGTCCTTTTTGTCCTTTGTGGCTTCAATAGCATTTAAAAATATATTTACAAGAACCTGAACAACATTTTCTTTATTGCATTTACAGTATGCACTTTTAACCCTTATATCCTCCTTTAAAGAAATCTTAACTAACTTTGATGCAATTAATTCAAGTGTTTCCAAGATTATCTCATCTATGAGGTGTATTTTCCTTTCTTCTGTTTTTGAGTATGAAAATTTCAGAAAATTACGGATGAGTGTTTGAGTTTCTTTTAATGCTGTTTTCATATTGTTTATATAGGGCTCTGTTTCCGGAGTTTTGTTTTCTTCCAAAATTTCCAGATAACCGGATACCACACCCACCATATTTTTTATATCATGGACTATACTTGCAATAAATAAACCTAAACTTTCCATCTTCTGAGCAATTATTAACTTCTGTTTCAATTCTATTTCAGAAGTAATATCATCTATAAGAATAACTTTAAAACCACCCTCAACATCATATGATAATACACTGTAAGTCCTTCCGTCCAACTTTATCTCATTCTTTTCCTTGATCCTGTCAGGAAGTAATTCAAAAATAAACCATAAAAGTTTTTTATTCTTCTCATATTTTTCAATAAAAACCCTATTTTTAAACCTGATCAAAAGTTTTTTATCTACAATGAAAATCCCACTGGGAGAACTATCAAGTACTGATTCTAAGAATTTTCTAATTTCCTGCTCCCTTTTAAAACTCTTCTCCACCTCTTCCATCATATCATAGAGAGAGGAAGAAAGCCTTTTTATTTCATAAGTTCCGGAATTTTCTATATTTCTGAGAATTTCTTTCTCTCCCTTATTTTCTATGAAAAGAAGAAGATTCTCCAGAGATTTTGACATTCTTTTTACTCTTCTGTTTACAAAGGTTAAAACAATAAAGAAGAGAGGAATATTTATAAGAAAAATTATAAAAAATGTTTTTGTGAAAACACTTTTAAAGACGGAAAAATCAAAATAATAAATAAAGGATAAAGTATGACTACCATCTTCTTCGAAAATCGGAACAATAACAATTAAAAAACCCTCTTTTTCAATAACCTGAGTTGTAACATTTCTTATGGAATTTAAGGGAATTTCGACCATCATTTTTTTTTCTTTTTTAAAAAAATCCCTATAAGAATAGATAATTTCGGCAGACACATTCACAATTTCAATATTCCTCAAATTTTTTTCATCTTTTATCAAAGATGATATGAAAGAATGAAATTTGATAGGAAAATCTTCCAAATAAAGTTTTCTTTTATAGTTTACATTATAAACAGTATTTACGGTAAAGGATATGAATTTATTTTTTAAGGATTGTTGCTCATTCTTGGTAAAAAAGACCGAAACCGTAATGGAACTTAAAAATATAAAGGCAAAGAAAAAAGAAACAAAGGAAACAAATAACTTTTCTTTGAATTTCATAATAATCTCCGCTCCGCTCTTCAGCGGAGCGGATTATTATATTATTCTGCTATTTGTGTTGCTGGTTCATCCGGATCTCCCGCCTTCTTAAGAGGTAAGGCCACAAGATAATATCCTATTATAACCAAAAATACCAATCCCAAAAGATAGGAAGCATGTTTAAAAATCGCGGGAATTGAAATATCAAAGAATTTCAAAGCAGCTATAACAAGGCCGGTTAGAGCTTCTCCCGCAATCAATCCCGAAGCTAAAAGCACTCCTGTGTTTTCAACTCTTGCTTTTTGATTTTCATTGAAATTTTTCCTCTTGATTTTGCTATCAATTATCCACCTGATCATTCCCCCAATGAATATCGCAAAGGTTGTTTCAAGAGGAAGATACATACCAACTGCAACTAACATCGGAGATTTTACCTTTACCATTATAAATGCGGTTCCCATTAAAATTCCGACGACAACAAGAAGCCATGCCATATGTCCTCCTACTATTCCTTTCGTAAGATCAGCCATAAGACCAGCTTGAGGAGCGGGAAGGGCTTTTCCTCCGAAACCTTCTCCTCCTCCTTTTATGTCTCCCACATGGAGAACCAAAAGGGGAAAATACATAATAAGTGAGCCAACTAAAACACCGATTAAATCTCCCACCTGCATTTTCCAGGGGGTTCCTCCGAGGATGTGTCCGACTTTCAGATCCTGAAGCATTTCACCTGCAACTGCCGAGGATACGCAAACAACTGCCGCAACACCCAAGACAGCAGCTATACCTGCGGTTCCTTTGGCTCCTATAACTAACATTAGTAAGGCAGCTACAATAAGAGTCGATAGGGTCAAACCCGAGATCGGGTTATTTGATGAACCTATCAGCCCTACCAGGTTTCCTGATACAGCGGCAAAGAAAAAACCTGCAACTGCCATTACAAGAGCAGCTGTCAGAGCGGCATTCCATGAATGGGTGAAAACATAATAAATAATAGTCATAGCTATTAATGTTAAAAACAGACCTATGGCAACCACTCTGAAATTAAGGTCTTTATCGGTTCTCCTGGTGGAAGTTTCCTGTTTGGCAGCTTTCTTAACATCACTTACAGCTCTTTTCATCCCCAGAGCAAGATTTTTTCTCATTTTATAGAGAGTATAAACAGCACCTACAAGCATTCCTCCCACTGCAATCGGTCTGACAATTGATTTCCAAATTAAAATAGCTGTTTTATACCAAAGCTCAGCTCCTTCAACTCCAGAGCCCACAGGGAAAACAGTAGACAAATTCGGGCCTGTAAAAAATATAACGAGTGGCACAAAAAGACCCCATGCAAGAACACCTCCGGCAAAGTTTAAAGCTGCCAGTTCAGGACCAATAATATAACCAACTCCGATGTAAGCCGGACTAATTGCGGGACCTGCAAAGGTAGCCTTTCCTCCCACTTTTACACTTGGGAAAAGTTCCTTCCCCGCAAGTTTAAGCTTGCCTATTGAAAGATTGAGACTCTTCCCCAATCCAAAGATAAAATCTTTTGAAGCTGAAAAGAATTTGAAGACCCCCAAAAGATAAATAAGACTACCCACACCCATTGCCTGAAAAAGGTATTTTGCTCCTTCTCCTCCTCTCTGACCGGCTTTATGAATTTCCGAAGCTGCAATTGATTCGGGAAAGGGCAACTCGGGATCTTCGACCATTACTTTTCTTAAAACAGTAACAAACAAAATTCCAAGAACACCTCCAACTAACATTAAAGCTGAGGATTTCCAGTATGCTTCAAAACTATCAAATTTCTTCCATACTCCTGAAATAACAAAAGCGGGGATTGTGAAAATAGCTCCTGCTGCGATTGATTCTCCGATTGAACCTATGGTTCTGGCTATATTCTCTTCAAGTATTGAGCCTTTAACAAGCTTTAAAATAGCCATACCTATGACAGCAGCAGGATAGGTAGCTGCTATCGTCATGCCTGCTCTCAGCCCAAGATAGGCGTTGGCAGCTCCTAAAATAGCTGTCATAAAGAGTCCGAGTATAACAGCTCTTACCGTAAACTCTTTAAGATCTGTTTGGTCAGGAACAAATGGTGTAAATTTTTCTTTGCTCATCATTCCTCCTTAATAGGATTTTTTTAAAACTTCATAAACAGTTTTTATCAATATATCCGGTTTTACAGGTTTTTTTAAATAAGCGGAAGCTCCGCGAGTCATAGCTTCTTTTATGTCCTTTTCTCCCTGCTCCGTAGAGAGCATAATTACAGGAATTTCTTTAAAATCTTCTGTTTCTTTAACCCGAGTTAAAAACTCCATCCCATCCATATTTGGCATGTTTATATCACAAATAATAAGATCCACGGGATTCATAGTCAGAACATTCAAAGCTTCAAGCCCGTCTCCTGCTTCAAGTATTTCACCCTTAAAAACTTTTTTCAATGCTATTTTAACCATTTTTCTTATAATAGCTGAATCATCCACCAATAAAAAATTCATTTCACACCACCCCCTTCAGGTTTTCTGTAAACCATCACTCCTTTCAATGGTTTTAATAAAAATAAGTTAGTTACTTTAAAAAGGGTATCTGACATCCCTAAAAAGAGATAACCACCGGGATTTAAACTATTGTAAAGATTATTAGCAACAATCTTTTTAGACTCAAGATCAAAATATATCAAAACATTTCTACAAAATATAATATCTATATTCTTTAAAGTTGAAGTTTGAGTTTTTGAAAAGAGATTAACCACACTAAAAGTAACCATTCTTTTTATTTCGCTATTCAGTTCATAAAAACTTCCCTTCTTTGTAAAATACTTTTTTTTATATGTTTCAGGCGTATTTCTTAAATCTGGTTCTGAAAAAATACCGGATCTTGCAGTATTGATGACCTCTGAATTAATATCTGTTCCATAAATATTTATTTTTACCCCTTTATCTGTGAAACCGTGCTCCTTTAACATTATTGCGATAGAATATGGTTCTGCCCCATTGGAACAGGCAGCACTCCAGATTCTTATGCTTTTAATTATCTCCTTACTTTTTCTCTCAAAAAGCTCTGGAATTACCACCTCAACAAGAGCTTTTAACTGAGGCATCTCTCTGAAAAAATATGTTTCATTAACAGTCAAAAGATTGTAGAGCTCCTTTAATTCCTCTTTTCCTCTTCGATCAAACTTAAGAAAACTTATATATTCTCTAAGAGAGTTAAACTTTGATTCTTCAAGTCTTTTTATTATTCTTTTTTTAAAAAAATTCCACTGACTCCCTTCAAAAGCAAGCCCTGTTTGCTCATAGAGAAGTTTTCTAATCAGCAATAATTCATCCTCTTTAATCTGGTCAATTTTCATTTTCTAACTCCACTTAATTTTAAAATTTTTTAAGAAAGGATCTATTCTCTCAAGATCGAGTTTTTCAATAGTCTTTATTGAAATATCTCCCGTCTCTTTATAAATAGAGTAAAGATGCAAATAAGCAGTTCCTCTTACGCTAACCGATTTTTCTTTTAAAGCCAATTTCAGATGATTTATGCTCTCCCTATCTTTTATTCTTCTGTAAACAGTGAGAAAAGCTCTCTTTTCACTATAGGACCTGAGATTTTCATAAATTTTCAGAAGTTCAACTTTCTGAGACTTTGATATTTTCTCAAGATATTCAAAAAGTTCAGGAGTAAATTTTTTGTAGGCAAACATAAAATAAATCAAATTAGTACAGAATATATTCATTTCCTGTAATGTCTTTAAAATATTGGACAATAAAAAATCAGGAAAATTCTTTTTTTTATTCATAATAATTTTTTTTATAGAATCGATTGCCGGAAAATATTTTGATTTTCCAATAATCTTTATGGCGGAAGAAAGTATATTGGAATCCGAAGTGCTTTCAAGTATTGACTTAACCTTTTCAAGAACATCCTTATCAGAAATTTTCATATTACTCAAAGATTCAAGGACTGCACTTAACAGAAACGGATCTTCACTATCAAGCATCTCTATCAAATCTTCGTAAAAAAGTTGATCAGGTCTTTTTGTAATATTTTCAACAACAAGATAAACAAAGTGCTCGTTACTTTTCTCTTTAAGAATCTTTTTAAAAACTTCCTTTATCCTTTCATCTTTTAACTCAACAAGAGTAAAAAAGAGGAGCGGAAAATTAATATCAAGTTCTGGGTTAACAAATTTTAGGAGAAAATCAGCAGCTTCTTTAGTCCCAATCCTGCCCAGGGATATAATAACCTCATCCTTCACTTCATCACTTTCATCATTTATAAGAGCGGCTATATCAGATAGTTTGTCATTATCGAGTTTTTCTTTCTTCTCCTTATAATAATAACCAAGACTTCTTAAGGCCATTGCTCTGACTTTGGAAGAAGAATCTCCTAAAAATAGAGCATAGTTCTCATCTAAAAAATCCGATTTCATAATTCCAAGAGTTTTCAAAGCAAGTTCCCTTAAAATAGGGTTTTCATTCATAGAATATGATTTAATTTCCTCTTCAAGATCCGGATGTTTTGAAATAACAAGGACAGCCTCTCTCAAAACTCCGTCGTCCTCTTCATCTTTAACCATTTCGATTAACTTTTTTAAGTCACTATTATTTAGCCAACTTCCCCATTCTTTTAATGCTGATATCTTAATAATAGGATCAAAAGAAGATTCCATACATTTAAAAAACATTTTTTTTTCTTTTTTGTCACCTTTCTTCCCTATATACTTTATTAATGATTTCACAACAAATTTACCATATTTTCTCGATTCTAAAATTTCCCAGGGATCAATATCCTCATCCACATTTTCAAGCAAAAGTTTTTCGGCGGTTTCATTGATTTCTTCATCTTCAAGAAAAGGGAGAAGATTACTCAACGGAACTTTTGCCCCGACCCATAAAAGAGATTCAAGAACCTTAATGATTTCTTCATTTGAAAGGTTCTTTATTAAAGGAAGAACCATATTAACCATCCTTCCTTTCACTATCTCCCTTGTTCTCTTTTTAATCTCTTCCAAAACCCATTCTAATTTTTCCTCTTTAAGTCTGATTTTAATATTTGAAAGTATTTCCGCTCTTGCAATAACAGCCTGAGTAATTATATCCTCATCATCAGTGTCCAAAAGCTTAAGAAGGGGAAAAAAACCTCTTTCATCTTTTATCTTCCCCAAAGCTTCAATTGCAGGAAGCTGAAGTATTTCATTGTCTAAAAATTCAATCAGATAAGGAACAGGATAGGAATCTCCTATTTCACCAAGAGAAATTATGTAGGGAATTTTGGACCATTCATCCTCCTCTTTTAGCATTTTTTCAGTTAAAATTTCAACCTCAAGCTCTGCTTTTAAAAGCCCCAACGCTTCTATTGCACTCTCCCTGACATTTTGATCGGGGTCATCAAGCATTTTAACAATAGAATCTATTGCTTCCCTTGCTTTTACCATACCAAGGGTATTAAGGGACAGAATTTTAACATCCACATCCTCACTTTCAAGGTTTTTTACAAGATAAGGGATAACTATATCTCCTCTTTCTTTAAGTATTGATCTTGCAGCATTCCTTTCCTTTGCATCCTGTGATTTAATTTTTTCAACCAAAAAGGGGACATCTTCCTTTTCAAGAAGCTCTATTAAAGATTCAACTATTGCGTTTCTAACCTGCCAAAGAGGATGGTTCACTTTATTTATTAAGATTTTTCTCGCCTCTTGATCCGGGATTTGAGATAATACCTGAACAGCCATTAAGGATTGTTCTAAATCTTTGGAATCTAACATTTTTTCATAATATTTTAATTCCTCGTTTTCACTCATTTTCCCTCCCTTTCAATTATTTCTTTTGTATCTCTTGCTATCACCAGCTCCTCATTGGTCGGAATCACTAAAATCCTAACCTTTGACTCCTTATCCGAAATGTCTACCTCCTTTTTTCTTGCCTTTTTATTTTTTTCCTTATCCAGAATTATACCAAAAAACTCCAAACCTTCAAGAGCTTTTTCTCTTATTAAAGAGGAATTCTCCCCTATCCCTCCTGTAAAAACAATTATATCAGCACCTCCTAATACTGCCAGATATGCTCCTATGTATTTTTTCAGCCTGTATGCGTATATGTCCAAAGCAAGTTTAGCTCTCTTTTCTCCCTTTGAAGCTGCTTTTTCAAGATCTCTCATATCACTTGAAATCCCTGAAATTCCAAATACTCCGCTTTTTTTATTTAAAAGATTGTCAATAGAAGCTGCGCTCATTCTATTTTCCCTTAAAAGAGCCACAGGGATGGCAGGATCAAGATCCCCGCTTCTTGTTCCCATAACAAGACCTTCGAGAGGAGTATAACCCATCGAAGTGTCTACAGATTTTCCGTTTTTTATGGCAGTAATAGAAGCACCATTACCCAAATGAGCCGTAATTATTTTTGACCTATCATAATTAATTTTCGCAACCATTGCGGCTCTTCTTGAAACATATCTGTGAGATGTTCCATGAAATCCATACCTCCTGATCTTTTTTTCTTTGTAAAGTTCGTACGGTAGAGCATAAAGATAAGC
>JALVQI010000136.1 GCA_027031485.1 Candidatus Aminicenantota bacterium
TGATAATCTTTTTCCCCAAATCTTTTCTTGATTTCCAACATTAATTTATCTAAATCTTTTAATTTTCGTTCCGCCAATAATACAGAGACCAAAAAACCATATGCCTCAGTTTTATTTTTATCAATTTTTATTGCATTACGAAAAATTATCTCTGCTTTATTTAAATTTCTTTCAAAGATATAATAATATTTCCCTAATTCTATATATCCATCATAATATTCAGGATATTTTTTTAGTAAAGAAAACACGTTTTTCATCTTCTCCATTAGTAATTTCCTTTTTCTTATTTCTTTTATGTTCTCCATAAAGTTTTTATTATATCTCTCTGCCACATTTTTGCTTTCTTTACTTTTGGAAATAATCCTCTCATATAGTAACAATTCTTTATTTATTCTCTTTTTATTGTTTATTATCTCTATTTTAATAATCTTTTCCGCTTCCCCTTTCCTTGTTATTATCATAGCTTCTACAAGTTTTTTTGATTCTTTATCAATTTTTACAATTGTTTTTTCCCCTTCTTTCTTTTTTTGATACCATATTAGAAAATCATCTTCTTTTATTTTTGAATAGTTTTGTTCTTTTACTTTTTCTATGTTTTCGGGAAGTTCATGTTTTTTCTCTAATGTTATAAAATCTTTACCGCTTATATATTTAATATTTGTTAATGGATCATAATAATAATTTTTATTTTTCTCTCTGATTTTATAAATTATTCTAAAAACACTGTCATATTCACCGATAATATTTTTTTGTTCTTTTAAATCATTTAATTCTTCATATATTATTATTTTATTTATTTTATCCTTTACATAAGTTATTTCAAAACATCTGGTAAAATAAATAAGATCCTTTTTTTTGCTTTTCTCTATTAATTTACAATTATCTAAATAGAATAATGTAATAGAATATATGAAAATAAATAAAACAATTTTTTTATATTTCATCTTCTTCTCTATTAAAAAATTTATTTGATTGGGAGTTTATCATTTTAGTCCTTTATCTATCATCTCTTCAATCCTCTTTATCTCCTCTTCTGATCTTTTCGAGAATATACTCTCCGGTCCTCCCGCTTTTATTGATTTTTTAAAATACTCCAGAGCTTTTTCATATTCACCTTTGTGCTTTGAGATTACTCCAAGATGATAATTTATCATTGTATTTTTTCTTCTCCATGTTTTGTTTATTCTTCTTTTCCCTTTCGCTACAACCTTATCGTAACATTTATAAGCCTCTTCAATATTTCCCTCTTTATAATACAACCAGCCCTTTATGTCCCACACTTCATATTCTTTTATATTCCATAATCGCATTTGGGCTCCCGTATCATAAAACCGTTCAGCATTCTTTATATCTCCTGTCTCCAAATACGCCACCGCCAAATAAAAATATGCAGCAGTATGATCAGGGGCTAATCTTAGAAGTTTATGAAAAATCTCTATCGCTCGATGAAACTCTCCCACTATTATATATAAATAACCTAATACATAATGTTCAGGCTTGTTTCTCGGAGTTTCTATTATATCTTCTTCTAACATTTTTATATATTTTTTATATTTTCTTTTATAGTAAATTCCATCGAACTCAACTTCATCTATATTTAAAATTGTAATAATATAATTAATGATAAACAATGATGCTATAAACAGAAATGTAATAACCGCCGATATTCCCGACATACCGTATTCCTTATATATTTTACTTAGAACTTTCCATATAAACTGTAACATCGCTATCACCTTTTTTACATCCCTCTCTGCAAACCTTATTACAATGAATAATATCGTAAATAAATGAACCCCAACCATAATACGGAAGAATTTTTAAACCTGTTTTCCCAAATACTTTCATAAGTCCTTTCCCGTATTCAACAAACATTTCAAAAGCACTTTCCGCCATATGCTCTTTAACAAAAGATACTCCATACTCTTTCAACATACAATTGCCCATACATTTCAAATAATCTATTTGTTCTTGTATCTCTTCTTCAGTTGGCGGTGGCTCATACATCCACGGATAACGCCTTTTCAACTCATTGGTTATTCTTTTGTCAGCATCCTCCCCCCATTTGTCAAGCCATTTAACTATTTTATTCCAATCCTCACCCCAAGGATCCACAAAATTCACCGGATTATTATTCACAAACCTGTAAAGATTAAGCCCTCCCGATATTCCTATTGGATCCTCGGTTATAAACCTTCCTGATTTTGGGTCATAGTATCTGTGGTAATAATAGTATAAACCTGATTCGGTGTCGTAGTATTTTGATTGGAAAGTTATCATTTTAGTTCTTCTTTATCTCTCATCTCTTTAATCCTCTTTATCTCTTCTTCAGATCTTTTTGTGAATATACTCTCGGGACCTCCCGCTTTTATTGATTTTTTGAAATACTCCAGAGCCTTTTCGTATTCGCCTTTGTGTTTTGAGATTATACCGAAATGGTAGAAGAGGTCGGTGTAATCAATTTCTTCCTCTTTTTCTTTTCCTTCCTTTTTGAAATATTTTTCCCATAATAAAAGTGATTTATCATATAACTTTATAGCCTCTTTTGTCTTCCCTTCATTAAATAAAAACCAGGCTTTGTTTTCCAAATACTTCTTATCTTTATCTCTTGATTTTCTTTTAAATCTTTTCTCTGCTGAATAATAATTTTTGTCATATTCATAAAATAACTCTTTTGCTTTTTTTATATCTTCCAATTCAATATAACTATTAATTAAATAAGGATAGATTATATCAAGACCAAGACTACTATTATCAGATAAATTAATAAGTCTTATAAAATTATTTATAGCTTTCCGGAACTCACCTATATAATAATAAGAAAACGCAATATATAAATAATTCTCTCTTTCCATTGGAGCTTCTTTGATTCTCGATTGATATATTTCTATAGCTTCTTTATATTTCTTCTGATAAAATAGTTTATTGTTTTTATAATCTTTTTCCGCTGAAGTTTTAAAGTCTTTCATTGTTTTTTTAAATTTTATGTACACATATATTATGTTACCTATAATAAACAATGTAACAATATATTCAATCATTATAATACTCCTTTACACAGTGATAAGTACAATAATCTCCATAAAGCAAGTATCCTAACAAAGTTATTTTACTTGATAAAGTAATAGCACTTTCCAATGTTTCTTTTTTCCACTTATTCATATATTGTTCTTGCTCTGTAAATCTTGAAAATACTTCATTTGTTTTATTTTCCATGAATATAATTTCTGCTTCGCCTGCTGTTTGAGTAGCTGTCGGTAATAACATACAACCTGACATACATCTTACAAAACAGGGAGCAGTAACCATCTTCCATGTATCTTTCATAGTGTACTTAGCTACATCCCATAAAAAATGCATATACTTATCAACATCCACAATTGTATTACTATCTATCTCTTTTCCAGCAGCTATATTATGTTCTTTAACCCAATTTTTCCCGTAAAGCCCCCAAGGATCAACATAATTCACAGGATTATTATTCACAAACCTGTAAAGGTTCAGTCCTCCGGATATTCCTATGGGATCTTCTGTTATGAACCTTCCTGTTTTTGGGTCATAATATCTGTGGTAATAGTAATAGAGGCCTGATTCGGTGTCGTAGTATTTTGATTGGAAAGTTATGTGGGAGCCTATAGGAGATTCGGAGAGAGGGTTGCCTGTGTCATTGAATATTTGAGGTGAGCCGTAGATATCGTATTTGTATCTTTCGATTATATTACCGGAGCTGTCTGTTATGGCGGTAATGTTTTCACTCCTTCTGATGTTTTATATCTTTATCCTTTTCACTCCCTCCATTCTTCCATCCAAAAAATATAACCCCTCCCTCAAATTTCATGACATCTATTTTTTTATAACTCCACAATAATCAATTATTTTTTATCTCCTCTTTAACCTCTTTCTTTATCTTTTCCACCTCCTCCTCACTCAAGCCTGTAACCTCTGATATAAGCTTAATGTCAAGACCTTTCATCAACATATTCTTAGCATCTTTCTTTGCTCTCTCATATTCTCCCTCTTTTACACCTTCCTCATACCATCTCATTCCTAATGTCCTCATTATCTCATCACCTCCTATGTTTTTTTCTTTTATTAATTTACTTAATTCCTCCGGCTCCATATCCTTTGTTGCCGTTATATAATATAAAAATGTTATTATTAATTTCTCATCTTTAAATCCCATTTTTGACCATAAATCAAGCACCCTCTCCACTCCCTTAATATCCTTTGAAAACACACTCTTCATCAACAACAACCCACTCATCAACATTACATTATTCCTCACACCTCTGTTCTTCTCATCCTCAAAATCCCACTCATTCGTATCAAATAATAGATACTCATAATTCAATAAATACTTCCTCACATCCTC
>JALVQI010000137.1 GCA_027031485.1 Candidatus Aminicenantota bacterium
CTCTGACAGCTCTATCATGTGCCCAGGATCTTATTTTTTTTATCTGCTCTGCCATTGTTGTTGACAGGGGAACTGTATTACCGAAAATTTTAAAAAGATCATCTTCCGTTAATTTTCTTTTTTCCGCGTAAGCTTCGTACATTGCAGATATTATCACCTGCTCTATTTCAGCTCCACTCCAGCCCTTTGTTATCTGGGCGAGCTGAGGAATATTAAAATCTTTTAGCTCAATACCTCTTTTTAAAAGATGAACTTTGAAGATTTCTTCTCTTTCTTTCCATGTCGGAAGATCTACAAAAAAGATCTGATCAAATCTGCCTCTTCTTAAAAGTTCGGCGGGAAGTCTGTCTATTCTATTTGCTGTTGCTCCGACAAAAATATCTGATTTATGCTCTTGCATCCATGTTAAAAAGTAACCAAGGATTCTTGAAGTGGGGCCTTCTACCTGTTTATCGGTTATTCCGCTCTCAATTTCATCAAGCCATAGTATAGCCGGAGAGAGTGATTCAACCAATTTTAAGGCTCTGTTAAAAGCTTTTTCCGGATCCCCTCCAATTCCTGAGTATACCAGATTCATATCTAACCTAAACATTGGAAGTTTCCATAGTTCCGGAATTGTTTTAATTGAAAGAGATTTTCCGCATCCGGTTATTCCCATAACAAGGATTCCCCTTGGTTTATCAAGTCCGTACTCTTTCGCCTTGTTGGAAAAAGCATCTTTCCTTTTTAAAAGCCAATCTTTTAAATTTTCAAGTCCTCCCACCTCTTCTATTTTAATTCTTTCATTTACAAATTCAAGAACACTCTCTTTCATGATAATTTGTTTTTTTATTTTATGAACATCTTTAAGTATCGAAAAATTAATCTCTTTTTTACCGTGAAAAAGTTTTATAATGCTTTTTGTAGCTTCATCCAATGTCATTCCCTGAAAACCTAAGGCTATTTCATCATACTCATCTTCTTTTAAATTTATTTTGACTCCCTTTCCCTCATATTTTAGAGCCATCTGTTTAAATATATTTAAAAGTTCATTCTTTGTGGGCAAAGGCATTTCCAATATCTCAATCTCTCGTGAAAGTTCGGGGGGAATTTCCTGAACAGAGGAGATAAAAAAGATATATTTTAGTTTTTTCTTTAAACTCAGAATAAGATCTTTTGTCATTCTTATAATTTCAGAGGAATTTTTCCAGAAGAGATGGAAATCTTTTAGAATTATTATGGATTTATCATCAAACTTTTCAAAAAATTTTAAAATTTCCGTTGGTGAATTATTTTTACTTATAATTTCTCCTTTTTCATCCGATATTCCCTCTCCAGGTCTCCATACCACTATTTTTAAATTCGGAATTAATGGCAATATGATATTCTTTATCTGTTTTTCCGCTCTTTCCTCTTCCCATGTTATTATATAAATAGCTTGGTTTTTTGCAATGATTGCTTTTTTTAACTCATCTTTAAAGCTCATCATACCCCCTTTTTTTCTTTGAAAAAATAAATTTTACTTTAAAGCCGTCTTTGGATATTTCTCTCTTATTGTTTGAAAAATTTGTTATTTGAACTTTTTTCTTTTTTGATATTTTAAAAGTTCCAAAACCTTCAATCTTTACATCTTCTTTGCTTTTGAGAGAATTTGTAATTTTATTTATTAAAAGATTAACAAGCTCTTCCACTTCTTTTTTTGTCAGATTGGTTCTATTATGGAATTCATTAATTAAATCTATTTTTTTCATTTTAAACAATGAACACAGCTGCAGCTATTGTTGATACCCAGAGTCCCCTTTCTCCTGTTCCGCTTTGTGTGATTGATGTTGTATAGAGAATTTTATCTTTAATCTTGTAATAATTCTTATCTTCTTTCCATGAGGTGCCTGGAGGAACAAATTCAAGTCCCATTGTTGTGGCAAGCATGTGGGCAGCTAAAAATTCGGCATAGTCACCGGACTCTTTCTCATCTTCGCCAAAACTGTGATGTTCTGAAAGATAACCGAAAGTCGAACGATCCTTCGGGATTGCAAGACCTACCGAAGAGGAAATAACTCTCTTAGGTTCATCTGTTTGATTTTCACTCATAACCACAAAAACCACCTGTCCGGGGGAAAGAAGTTTAAGGCCTTCTTCAACAGATATTAGTTCTGCACCCGGAGGAAAAATGCTTGAAACATTCACGAGATTGTAAGGCGCGATACCGGCATTTCTCAGAGCATCCTCAAAACTTGCTAATTTTTCCTTATGTTTTCCTAAACCTTTAGTTAAAAAAACCTTCTTAGGAATTAAGTTATTCATATAAGATTTTAACAAAGTGGTAACTATTTTTCAATTAGCTCCTTTTTGTTGAATTTAATTTTATTTAAAAGTTTAAACTCTTTTTTGTGGTTTTTATTCACCATTCATTGTGAAATTTACAGAGTATAAACCGGACCTAAAAATTTTTTTCTTAAGGGTATTTTTCCCCAATCCAAAAAGTTAAGTCCGCTCTCTCATTTGAGATTAATTGTTTTTACGATTTTGTCTTCACTATTTTAAAGATTTATGTTGAGACCATAGGGATTTTTAAGATAAATTACTATATTCGCGGGTTCCCCACCACTCCACTATTCTCCCCGGTGTCTTATTGGGAGTTTTACAGGCTCAATATCAAATATTTAAGCTTCCTTTTTTAAATTAAGATTTTGAATTTATGTGGCATCAGGAGCCCACTTTCATCTTCCATGGGTGGCGATTACCATTATATTATCCCCCGGATAAATAATAATGTCATGGACATAGATCATGGGAAGGTTTGCTGAAAGTGAGTTCCGGTTTTTGCCCTCATTTAAGGAGACAAAACCCCGTAATCCGTTCCCATATGAAGAATTCCTTTTTTACGGGTATCATCATTTTATAACATTGAAAGGGCTTATGGGAATGTTTTTGATTATGTTGATCCATGTTTATCCTGTGACTGTTGATTTATAAATACCTGGACAATTTTCTTGAGAGATGCTTTTCAGGTCTGTTATCTGCCCATATGGCATTTCTGGTAAGTGGATTTTTGTATTAAATCTCTTTACCTTTTATCTCCCGAATACTTCCGTATTGCCCCTTCTGTCCCGAATCTCGTGATTAATCTTATTATTCGTAATAACATTGTATCTTGATATACCATGGGATACCTTCTGTTTTGATTTCTTTTAAAATGATTGTATATTATACATCTTCGAGCGGGGGTGTCCCACTCCTCTTTTTCGCGCATCTTGTTTTATTGAATAATTATTTTACAAATGTTAAAATCCGAAGGCAGGTGAAAGATGAAGATATTGATGATAGCACCGGAACCATTTTTTGAATCAAGAGGAACTCCTTTCAGTGAATTTTATAGAATTAAGGCTCTTACGGAAATGGGGCATAGGGTTGACCTTATAACCTATCCGATCGGAGAGGATATTAAGATTGATAATCTGAGAATTTACAGATCATTTCGACCCCCGTTTATAAAAAAAATTAAGATAGGCCCATCATTTGCGAAAATTATTCTTGATCTCTTTCTTTTTCCCAAAGCCTTTTTTAAAGCTCTCTTTGGTAAATATGATTTCATACATACACATGAAGAGGGAGGATACTTGGGAGCATTTTTAAGAAAATTTTTCGGGAAAAAGCATCTTTATGATATGCACTCTTCATTGCCGCAGCAGATGACAAACTTTAATTTTACAAAATCCAGGATTATTATTGGTTTTGTGAAGATACTTGAAAATTTTGTTTTAAAAAACTCAGATTCTATTATTACCATTTGCCCGGCATTGCAGGAGTATGTTCTTTCCAAATATCCGAAAGCAAACTCTTATCTGATTGAAAATTTTTTAGATGAAGAGTATGAGGCTGATAGTGAAAGAGTGGAGGAGATTAAAAATATGTTTACAGGTAAAAAGATTGCACTTTATGCGGGAACACTGGAACATTATCAGGGAATCGATCTTCTTCTGGAAGCTTCGAAATATTTGGATGAGAGTGTTGGTATTTTAGTGGTTGGAGGAAGGAAGGATCAGATTGCCGGCTATAAGAAAAATTTTGAATTTGATGAAAATAAAGTTAAATTTATTCCCCAAGTTCATAAGAAGGATGTGATTAATTTTATAAAAGCTTGTGATGTCCTTTTATCTTTAAGAAAAAAGGGAACAAACACACCTCTTAAAATCTATAGTTATCTAAAATCGGGAAAGCCCATAGTTGCAACAAAAATTTTAAGCCATACACAGCTTTTGAATGAGAAAATATCAATCCTCGTATCTCCTGATCCTGAAAGTATCTCCGAGGGAATAAAAAAAGCCCTTGGGGAAAAAGGTAAAAAGGTGGCTGAGGAAGCTTTAAAGTTTGCAAGAGAAAATTTTACAAAGAGTAAGTATCTGGAAAAAGTAAAAAAAGCAATCTCAATTTTTGAAGAATTATGATTTCGTCAGAATTTTTACCCTTAAATATAAAATTCTTAAATTGTTTTTTTCCATTTTTTGTGATATATAATATAACTTTATTTAAGAGGGAGAAAGTATGCGGAAGTTAAATAGAGTTCTTTTTATTTTCTTTGTTTTGATTTTTGTTTATCCTGTTTTTGCCACGGAAATTGTTTCAATAAAAGTTGAAGGAAACAAAAGAGTTTCCGCAGAGACTGTTTTATACTATTTCGGTTTGACCAAAGGAGAACAGTATAGTCTTGAAAGAGTTGACAAAGGGATAAAAAAGCTCTGGGATACCGGCTTTTTTGACTATATAGAGGTTAAAAAAGAGGATTCGGTTAAAGGAATCACTCTGATTATTAATGTGGAAGAGAGGCCTATCGTAAAAACAGTTAACTATATTACAAAAGGAGTAAAAGAAAAGGATATCACAAAAAAACTTGATGAAAAGAATATTCGTATTCTTCCCTATTCATATTATGACCCTTATAAAGTTAAAAGTGTTGAAAGGGCTATAAAAGAATATTTGGCGGAAAAAAATTATGAGGGCTCGGAGGTCAGAGTTAAAACAAAAAAGAGAAAAGATGGTGATATTGATATAGAGATCTTTGTGAAAAAAGGTTTGAGTGTGAAAATAAATAAGATAAAATTTGTTGGGAATAAATCCATTCCTTCTTTTATCTTGAAATGGTATTTAAAGAAACAGAGGGAAAACTCATTTATTTTTTCCCTTTTTCATAAAGATAATTTTTCAATGGAAAAATTAAAAGAGGATCTGGATAATATAAAAGAGGCATACTATAATAAAGGCTTTTTGGAGGTAAAGATAGGTGAGCCAAAGTTAAAATATATTGTTAAAAGGGATGCATTCTTTAAAAAAAGAAAGATGGTGAATATTATAATCCCTATAATAGAGGGTAAAAGATACAAAATAGGAGGAATTAAGGTTAGTGGCAATAAAGTCTTGCCCAAGCTTTTAATTAAAGCACTTTTCAAATTAAGAAGGGGAGATTGGTATAGCCTTAAGAAAAGAAATGATAGTATTCAGGACATTCAGAAATTTTATGGAAATAGGGGATACTTTTATTGTCAGGTAGCTCCCAGTGAGAGTCTTGACCCTGTTCATAAGACTGTTACCATAAAGATAAATATTCAGGAAAACAAAAAAGCATATCTTAGATACTTAAGTTTTAAAGGTAATACCTACACAAAAGACTTTGTTTTGAGAAGGGAGTTCTTTTTGAGAGAGGGAGATGTTTTCAGGACCGGATTTTTTGAACAGAGCTTAAGAAGGATGAAGCAATTAGGTCTTGTTGATATTAAGGAGATGCCTGATGTTAAACCCGACCCAAAGGATCCTTCTCAGATTGATCTAACTGTGAAAGTAGCTGAATTGGGGAGAAATATGTTTCAGTTTAGCGGAGGATACAGTGGTTATGAAGGAACATTTGTGATGTTCTCGTATTCAACGACTAACTTTATGGGTGCCGGAGAGAAGATGAGTATGATGTTAATGTACGGTTCAAGAACTAAAAATTATAGTTTTAGTTTCACTGAACCATATGTTTTCGATCTTCCAATGTCCCTCGGCTTTAATATTTTCAATAGATCCATGGTATATCCTTACCTTTTTGATAGATCCACAAAAGGAGCAAGTTTTTCTGTTAGTACAAGACTTTACAGGTATTTAAACTTTAGTTTAACCTATTCTTATGAAAAAATAAATGTAAGGGATGTCAGCGATCTTTTTCAGATGAGTTATAACCCCTATTATTACTATTATTATCAAAAGGGTGAAAGAGCTTTTTCAAGTTTAATACCCAACCTTTATTATTCCACGGTTGATTCCCCCCTCGACCCCACTTCAGGGATAATGCTTGGATTCAGCCTTAAATTTTCAGGAAAGTTTTTAGGGGGAGATTATAGTCTTTATAAACCGAGATTCTTATTTACAAAATATTTTCAGGGAATTCTAAGGAGGCACACAATAGGAATCCATTTTGAGGGAAGTTTTATAAAATCTCTTGATGAACAGGAAATCCCATTTTACGAAAGATTTTACATGGGAGGAGAGATGTCAATAAGGGGTTTTGAAGTTTATCAAATAGCTCCAAGGGATTCAGCCGGATATATTGTCGGTGGAGACAGGCTATTACAGTTTAACTTTGAATATAAGATTCCGCTTGGAAGACAAACACCCTTGAATCTAATATTTTTTTATGATAGAGGGAACACCTGGGCACCCGGAGTTCCTATAACATTTAAAGATATGTATTCATCTTTGGGAGCTGAAGTGAGGATTTTCATACCTGCTTTAAGTGTTCCCTTTAGATTGATTTTTGCTTACAATCCAAGGACACTCTATGAAGGCGAAAATCATTTTCAAATGAGGTTTGGTGTTGGAACAACATTTTAAAAAAAATATCTGGAGGAAATAGATGAAAAAAAGAATTTTAACGAGTTTAGTAATTTTATTTTTATTCGGTGCATTTGTTTATGCTCAAAGCTCAACTAAAATTGCGGTTATTAATCCGCAGAAGGTTTTACAAAACTCAATTGAAGGCAAGAGAATTTTGAAAAAATTACAAAATCTTCAGAAAGCTAAACAGAACAAAATAAACAGAATGAGAAGAGAGTTGAACAACCTCGAGCAGAAACTTCAAACTCAGGGTTTTACAATGAGTGATGCCGCAAGATTGGATCTTCAAAAGAAGATTGATTCAAAGAAAGCATCCATTCAACAGGAAATAAAAGCTGCACAGATGGATATTCAGTATCAGAGCAATAAACTTTTAGGGAAAATAACAAAAGAGCTTGAACCCATAATAAAAAAAATAAGAAAGGAAAGAGGAATTACAATAATTTTCGATATAACAAGAGCCGGTATAATTGATATGGATAAAGCAATAGACATTACTGATATTGTTATTCAGAGATATAATAAGATGAAACTTTCTTCAACAAAAAAATAAAGAGCTAAGATGTTCGAAACTCAGAAAATCTTAAAATATCTTCCTCACCGCTACCCTTTTTTACTTGTGGATAAAATAGTGGAAATCAATGAGGATAGATTAAAAGCCATAAAAAATGTCTCTTTTAATGAACCTTTTTTTGTGGGGCATTTCCCCGAGAATCCAGTGATGCCAGGGGTTTTGATAATAGAAGCTCTTGCTCAAGCCGGAGGGATTTTACTTCTTGAGAGATTGGAAGATAAGTTTACCAAGGAAAATTCTGTGATGTTTTTAGGAGGAGTGGAGAAGGCAAGGTTTAAGAAACCTGTTGTTCCCGGGGATGTTCTTGAACTTGAAGTCAAATTGGTTTTCTTTAGAAGAGGTGTTTCCAAGATTGAAGGAGTGGCAAAAGTTAACAGTGAAATTGTGGCTTCAGCTACTATTTTATCTGCTATTAAAACAAAAGAAGAATTAGGCCTTTCTTAAATCAGGGATGACGGAAATCAGTCCAAAAGCAATAATCGAGAAAGGTGCGGTTTTAGAGGCGGGGGTAAGTATAGGTGCTTTTTCATTCATCGGGAGAAATGTAAAAATAAGGAAAGGAACCATAGTGTATCCCCACGTTATTATTACGGGAGATACTGAAATAGGTGAAAATAACAAAATCTATTCTTTTGTTACAATTGGAACTCCTCCTCAGGACATTGGCTATAAGGATGAAGTTAACAAGGTAGTGATAGGTAAGAATAACATAATAAGAGAGTATACGAGTATAAACATGGGAACTACCAAAGGAGGGGGGATCACAAGGATAGGTAATAATAATTATTTTATGTCATATTCTCACATAGCCCATGATGTTCAGGTAGGAAATAATACGATATTTACAAACGGAGCTACGATGGGAGGGCATGTGATAGTTGAGGATTATGCTATAATTAGTGCTTTCGTGGGAGTTCACCAATTCGCGAGAGTTGGAAGATTTAGTTTTGTCGGAGGGTATGCTGTTGTTTCTCAGGATGTTCCTCCTTTTGCAAGAGTTATAGGGGCAAGACCCGCAGTTATTATGGATGTGAATTCAATCGGTATGAGAAGGAATGGAATCTCTAAAGAGACTGTTGCAATAATTAAAGAAGCTTTTAGAATACTTTTCAGAAGTGGTTTAAATACCTCTCAAGCTCTAAATAAAATAAAAGAAGAATTACCGCCTGATAATAAAGAACTTAACCACCTTATTAATTTTATTCAAAATTCAAAAAGAGGTTTTATAAAAAAAACCGCTGATAAATGGATGAAAAGATAGGAATTATAGCTGGCAAGGGGAAACTTCCTGAATTAATAATAGAGGAATTAATCAAAAGAAATAAAGAGGTTTATTCAGTGATTTTAAAGGGCTTTGGTGATCCTGAATTAAGTGATATAAGTTTTAAAAGTGCTATTTTCAAAATTGGTGATGTTGGTAAGATATTGAAATTTTTTAAGGATAATAACATTAAAGAACTTATAATGGCCGGTAAAGTGGAGCATATTAATGTTTTTAGAGATTTTTCTCCCGACCTTAAAGCTTTTTCTCTTTTAAGAAAATTAAAAAGTAAAAACACTCTTTCCATATACTCTATAATAAGTGATTTTTTAAAATCAAATGATATGAAGCTGATAGAATATGATTTTCTTTTAAAGGAGCATATACCCCACAGAGGGTTTTCAGTCGGAAAGATTTCAAAAGGTATGAAAAATGAAATTAATCAGGCCTTTACGATAGCAAAGAAAATAGCAGAGCTTGACATAGGACAGGCAATTGCTTTTAAGGATGGTATAGTTGTTGGTGTTGAAGCCATAGAGGGAACTGATGAAATGATAAAGAGGGTTGGTAGATATGTTAAAGAGTTTTTTGTTGTTAAAGTATCAAATCCCTATCAAAGCATGAGTTTTGATATGCCTGTGGTTGGGACGGATACTTTAAAAAACATAAAAAGAAGCGGTGGGGTTGGTTTGGTTGTGGAAGGGGGAAAAACAATTATGCTTGACTTTGATAAATGTATGGAGTATTCTAAAAAGCAAAAAATGTTTATGGTGGCTTTATGATAAAGATAGCTGTTATAGGAGTTGGATATTTAGGATATCATCATACCAGGATATTAAAAGAATTAGAAGATGTTGACTTAGTAGGCGTTGTAGACATAAATCCCGAAAGAGTAAGAACTGTTGGCGAGGAATTTGATGTGCCCTATTATATTAATTATGAAGATGTATTGAATAAAGCGGATGCCTTTATTGTTTCCACTCCAACTGTAACTCATTATGAGATTGCAAAAAGATTGATGGAAAAAGGTAAGCACATATTAATAGAAAAACCGGTAACAGCTACTGTATCTCAGGCGAAAGAGCTTATTGAACTTAAAAGAAAGGGAAACAGCATTGTTACTGTTGGTCATATAGAAAGATTCAATCCTGCTCTTAAATCATTCAGAGATAAAGTGGAATTTCCATTTTATTTCATATCGGAAAGATTGGGGAGATTTTCAAATAGGGCTCTTGATGTGGATGTAATCAAGGATTTAATGATTCATGATATAGACATTGTATTTAGCCTTGTTCGGGAAAAGTGTAAAGATATTAGGGCAGTTGGAATTCCCGTTGTTACTGAAAAGATAGATATTGCAAATGTTATCATTGAATTTGAAGATGGTTCCGTTGCGAATTTGACAGCAAGCCGTGTTTCAGCAGAAAAGGTGAGAAAGGTTAGAATTTTCCAGAAAAGTTCTTATTTTAATCTTGATTATACTATTCAGGAAGTTTATGTAACGAGGGTTTATAAAAATAATATAAAAAGAATAGCTCTGGAAGTCAAAAAGGAAGAACCCTTGAAACTTGAGTTAGAGAATTTTGTCAGTGCAATAAAAGGGGAGGGTAAACAGGAAATATCTCTTGAAGAAGGAGTTTTTGCTCTTCAAATAGCTGAGAAGATTTCAAGGTTGATAAATGAAAGATCTGAAAAATTTTCTAAAACAAAAAATTAATGAAGGGAGAATTACTGCTTACTCTTTATCTGTTTTCAAAAAAGACGAGGAGATAGTTTCTTTTTCTGATGGCTTTGCTGTCTTGGATCCTGTTAAGATAAAAGCAAAAGATAATACTATTTATGACATAGCATCAATAACGAAGACAGTGGCTACAAGCTTCTTGGCGGGTTTGCTTGTTCAAAAAGGAGATTTGGAGCTTAATACCCCTTTAAAATTTTATTTTGATAATTTACCGGAGCCCAAGAGGAAGATAACTGTTTTGCAGCTTTTAACTCACAGTTCGGGAATTATCAGCTGGAAGCCGCTATACTATAATAAACCAGGGTTTGATAATATATTGAAAGAGGCTTTAATGGCTGAATTGGTAACAAAACCAGGTACTTCCGTTAATTACAGCTGTATAAATTATGTTATTTTAAAGGCTATAATTGAAAAGGTGGGTGGAGAAAGTTATGAGAATCTTTTTTATTCTCTTATCCGGGATAAATTGAATTTGAAAGATACATATTTCTCTCCTCCTGAGAAAATGAAGGATAGAATCTCAGCTACTGAAAAAGGAAATAAATATGAAAGATTAAAAGCGGAAAAATTGTTTGGATTAAAAATACCTGAGAGAAAAGGTGTGATATGGGGAAGAGTCCACGATGGTAATTCCTTTTTTTCAGGAGGTACGGCGGGAAATGCCGGTCTCTTTTCAACAGCAAAGGATGTTGGTATTTTGGGAGCTCAGCTTTTGGAAGGTATTTCCACTATCTTTAAACCCGAAGCAATTGAGCTTTTTTTCAAAAACTTTACACCATTTAGCAAAACACACAGATCCATCGGACTAATACTGAAGACTTCGGAAGAAGCCGTTTTATCACCGGATTTTCCTGAAAAATCGGGATATCACAATGGATTTACCGGTACTTCCTTTGCAATAGTACCTGAGGAAGAGCTTGTTATAGTCTTTCTTTCAAACAGAGTTCACACTTATGTAAGAGAGCCAATGCCGAAGGATATTTTTAATTTTGTGCATACCTATATTTACAGGAATATAAATGTTTGATTATAATAAGGGAAAAAATTCAAGCCTTCACATTATAATCTCCATTATAATCCATCTTATTATTTTCTCTCTTCTTGTTTTTATACCTGACAAAAGAGAAATTCCTCGGGAAAAAGTTACGGATGTTGTAATCCCGGAACCGTTGAAAAAAAAGATAACCTATCCTCAGGAAATAAAGAAAAAGAATCCTAATGTTTTAAAGAAAAAGATATTAAAAAAGAAGAGAACAAAACCGGAAGAGAAAAAGAAGATTCTTCAGCAAAAGAACAAAAAGAGTAAAAACAATTTTTCGCTTGTCAGAAAACAGAAAAAAAATATAACAGCAAAAAAACAAAAAGCTTCACCACCCCCACCCCCTAAAAAAAAGATAGTTAAGCTTAAAAAAATCCCGAAATCAAATAAAATAATTGTTTCAAAAGAAGAACCAAAAGGTCCTGTAAAAGGAAAGGATAATCTGCCGCCCGGGGAGCCGGGTAAAGGTGGAAAGTATGTTTATAAAGGAATTTCCAAAAGCAGGCCTAAGAAAAAAAGTGATTTTGTAATACCTTACGGAGGGAAAAACAGATTCAGTTTTAGACCCGGCGAGGGAATAGGTGGAGGTTCGGGATGGAAAAATTTTGGTGCTTCGGCATCTTTTGATACACATGGAATTAACCTTGATCCATGGATAAAAGAGGTTATTAGAAGAGTTAAAAGAAACTGGATAATTCCGACAGCAGCAAAGTATGGGTTACGGGGGTACAATGCTTTTTATGTGGTTTTCAATAAGGACGGAAGTCTGGGAGAGTTTAAAATGATAATTCAATCAAAAGTTATATCTTTTAATCTTTCATCGAGAAATGCAATTGGCGGTTCAATACCTTTTCCTCCTATTCCGGACTATTATCCTTATAAAACTGTCAGGGCAAGATTCTTTTTTTATTATAATTTAAATCCTGGAGAAAATTAATTTAATGCTAACTAAGTTATTTAATGAACAGTTTTTCTGTCTAATAAAATATTTTTACCTTTTTCTCTTGAATTTGTGATAAATATGGATTATAATTATAAACATTTTTTTGTGGAGGATATAATGTTTACTGAATGGATGATTGATTCAACAGGTAAAAAAGACAAGAGAGGAAAAACTCTATTGGCAATTTTCATAGGTGCTCTTATTTTTCACATTATAGCTTTTGGGATTATGGTCATAGCACCTTTAATGCATGCTCAAAGTTTTCCTCAAATAACAAT
>JALVQI010000138.1 GCA_027031485.1 Candidatus Aminicenantota bacterium
ATGATTTTGAATTAATTAATAAACATTTAAATAAAAAAAATAACTCTGATTCTGAGGTGCGCTAAATATGATTATAATAAATTATAATAATTTTATTTCGGTAAGATTTAATTTTGATGAAAAACGGGGAAAGAGAGATTTTTTAAACCTATAAAATAATTTTTATTATTAATATTTCGTTTTATGTTTCGGGCACGGCCACTTGAATATATTAAAATGCCATCACGGGCAGACACGTATCCAGCACCAATTTTTTATATTAGTAGTTTCTTATGCGAGAATTTCTTCACAAACTTTTTTTACCGAAAAATTATTACATTTATGAAAGAAAATTGGTGCTGGATCTCCATTCATTACACTCATTCCGAGGTCTGCCCCTACGAATGTAAATATTAAATAAAAAAAATAATTGATAGCAAGAAGTTAACTGCCTTCCTTAATGTTTTGCTCAGGGCTCAAGGCTCAGGGCTATCATTAGCTTTGAGCCCATAGCTTTGAGCGATGAGCTGAAATTTGAATGTCATTGGTTTGCTGTTGTTTATAAATTCTTTTTTTAATTTATTTTAAAGATAATAACTGATTACAACTTATTAGCGACTCTCCTTAATGATTTGCTCAAAGATCAATGCCCAATGCTCAATGCTATCTTGTTGGATTGCCCCTACATAGTTATTTATAATTACGATTTATTTTTTCTACAAAAAGAGCTAACTGAGGAAAATATTCTTTGCCTCCCCTGATAACTTTAATCATGAAAACTATTATAGATTAAAAGTTGAGGATTATGGTTTAAATTTTTACCTTATTCTCTTTTTCTTCTATTGTTTCTTCTTCATCTTGTTTAATCTCTTTTTTCTCATCTTTTAATTCATCCTCTTTGTAAACTTTAACTTTCTTGCCCACCACCTTTTCAACAAAATCCTTATCATGTCTTCTGTCATGTTCTCTAATATCAAGAGTCTCCTGCTCCATATCAAATATGATTTTGTATTTTCCTGTCTTTTTATCGTATGTTAAACTTATTTTACCTCTTGCCATCTTTTAATACCTCCTCCAAAGTTTCAGAAAATATGGTTTTATTTATTAAAAGCAAATCCTTTAGTTTTATTATTTTATCTTTGTATGTATTTAAAATCTCAATAGCTTTATCCTCAGCTTTTTTTAATATATCCCTAACCTTTCTGTCAGCTTCATCCTTTAAAATTCCGTTCTTCTCAACCCCCCTTTCATCAACAAGGCTTACAGGCCCTATTGTTTCATCAAAACCAAATACTTTTACCATCAATTCGGCAAGTCTTGTGGCTTTTAAAAGGTCATCGGATGAGCCTGTGTAATATTTATTGAAAATCACCTTTTCAGCCGCTCTTCCTCCTAAAACCACGATTATCTGATTAAAAAGCTCATCCTTATTAAATGAATACTTATCCTTTATCTCTTCGGAAGCTGTCATACCAAGTGAAAGTGAGGATTTTGTCTCCACAGTTATCTTTCTTATTTTTCTATATGGAATAAGAATATAGCTTAAAATCGCATGCCCGGATTCATGAACTGCAATTATTTCCCTATCCTCAACAGGAAGTTTCACAGGGTGGACAAGCATATCAACAGCTTCATCCACCTTTAATTTTGTAATCTTTTCCTCTCCCTTCACAATCTCCCTTTTAAGATATCTCATAATAGAGTGAAGGTGATCCCCTGTAAAGTATTTATCATCCGCAATAGGATCATCCGTAATCTCAACAAGATATTCCACCAAATCCTCAGTAAGTCCTATTTCATACTTTTTATTATAAATATTAATAATTTTCCTCCTTGCCTCTCTGTCGGGATAGTTAACCTTAATCTGAAGCTCAACCCTTCCGGGTCTTAATATAGCAGGGTCAATTGATTCAATAAAATTTGTAGTGCCGACGAAAATCACAAGCTCATCCTTTCTGAAACCATCCAATTCTGTCAAGAGCTGATTTACAAGAGAGTGGTCAGCCCTTGACTCAGCATTTCCACTCTCTCTCTTTGAGGCTATTGAATCAAGTTCATCAAAAACAATAACAGAGGGGGCATTCTTCCTTGCAAGATAAAATATTTTCCTTAAATTTGCCTCAGTCTCCCCATACCACATTGATTTTATTTCAGGCCCGCTTATAACATAGATTGTCCCATTTATAGCTGTGGCTATCGCCTTGGCAAACAGGGTCTTTCCTGTGCCCGGAGGTCCGTAAAATATAATTCCCCGCGGAATTATGTTTTCCAGTTCCTTTATTTTTTCTATATTTTCACTTTTAGCAAAATTATCCATTTTGTCTATTATATCCAAAATATTCTCTTTTAATGTCTTCTTCACATCTTCGTAGCCTCCGATATCTCTGTCAATATCTATATCAGGCAATTCAAAACCCTGCGAACTGATAAAATCCTTTATTTTTGAAGAAATAAATTTCTCAATATTATCTCCATGGTAATTTCTCACATCAGCTATAATTGAATTTATTATCTTTCTGAATTTTACAGGATTAATTCCCGAAGTGTATTTAAAAAGTTTAATCGGAGGAAAATTTTTTGTTTTAAAGGTCTTTTTTTCACTATCCGTTAACAAGTATTCAATTTTGTCTCTGCTAATTCCAAGTAAACTGAATTTTACATTAAAATATTCATATACACTCTTGTGGGAAATTATATTAGGATCAAAAAAACCTACGACCCTTGTATCAGGAAAAGAGGATAAAACCTGCAAAAGCAGCTTTGAGGTCCCTGTTAAACCTCCTCCCTGAGAGGCAGTAATTAAGTCCATATGGGGAAATAGATAAACCTTTTCGCTGTCCGAACTCTCACTTGTAAGCGTTTCATAAAAGCTTCTTACAGCGGAACTATATGTTGGGTCATCTAAAACCAAATTAGCTCCTATTATCTTAATCTCATAATCTCTCCCAAAATCCCTCTTTTTTATATTATTGATCAATGCTTTAAGAAGATAAGGAAGAACCTCCTTTTCAACTTCAACCATAACTGAAACACTATTGAAAATTTTATCAACTATCCTTCTTATTTCATCGGAATATGTTTGAAAAACAATGTTTTCAAGCATCTCGGAATCAGTATAATCTCCCATCTATACCTCCAAAGATATTGTAATGGACAAACTGTCCTTATCATTTTTTTCTGAAATAATTTTAGCCTCAGGATCTATTTCCTTAGCCTTTTTTTCAATAGCCCTCTTAACAAGCTCAGGAATATACTCTTCTCTGAATTTTTTCTTATAAGTTTCAAGAAAAAGGTCTATCACAGAGGATACTGACTTTCTAACCTTTTCCTCAGCCTTTTTTTTACCATCGTTAAGGTCGCCGCTTCTTATCATCTCCTTTTGCTTTACATCCACTTCAACCGTAAGCTTTTCCTTTTCAGGGTCATAAACTATCTTTAAACCCTCATCTTCCTTTTTTACAATAACCTTACCCTCCTTTTCCCAGCCATCCTGTTCAAGTATTTTTTCAAGAGAATTATTTATCTCCTCTTTTGAAAGAAAGCCCTTAAATTGCTCGGAAAGTTTGATTTCAAGGCTCCCTCTGTCCCTAACCCTTATGGTAGTTTTAATATAAACCACTCTTCTCTGACTCATTTTCTCCTCCTTAATGAAATTTTACCATAATTTTCCCTATTTTTATTTTTTTGTGGAATTTTTATCATTTAATTTTTTCTTATTAAAAACTTCAAACTTCTGGATAAAAAGATAATTTTCATAGGATACAAAAAAATGTTCATCAAGATTTCTTGCCAAAAGAGCTTTCTCTCGCCCGTATCCTACCTTTTTGTAAATACTTCCAAAAAGTACCTTTTGAACTATCAATCCGTTTTCGTAAACAAAAACAATTTTATCCTGCCATAAAAAGGAATCCAAAACATTTTCCTCTATGAAAAAATTCAAAAGCTCTAACCTTATTCCATCCTCTTCTTCTCTCAAATAAAAAATAAGAGATAGAGAAAGACGCCCCTCGTTTCTCCCCATTATTATCATAATATCATCTTTCAGATCGGATATATAAAAATTGTATTTTTGGGATCTTATAAAAAGATCAAGATAAATTACGGGAAGGGGCACCCCTTTTAAAGACAGTATTCCAATGAAGCTTTCATTATTTATTTCCTCATCAAGATCCACTATTAAAGCATCCCCTTTAGAAGGTCTAATATTATCTATTTTTAAAAGCTTTGCATTCCTAAATAAAGTTAAACTATATCCGCTATTTATTACTTCAGAATAATCCTCTTCCTCCTTTAAAATATCCAATCTTGAATCAACTTCAGCAAATTCATTGAGTAATGAATTAAGGTTGGAAAAGCCTAAAATTCCTGTGTCAATATCAAAAAAAATCAAAACAGGCTCCAAAAGTGTTTTCATATCCTGATTAGCAGTGATTATATAATTTTTATACTTTAATATTCTTGAGCCTTTAAATTTCTCTTTAACCATTCTTTTAACCTTATAGGGAGAATTTAAGTGAGCTGTGTAGAGACTATAGTCCGTATCAAGATAATAGTAAATCTTATTTTCAGAATCATATAAGAAATCAATCACATTTTTTTCCGAAACTGATTCAAGCTTTGAATAATCCACGCTCTTACTTCCGGAAAAAATATTGTAAAAAATCCCTCTGTATGAAATGGAAAAATATGTACCATCATTGATTCTTTCAAATTTTAAAATCCAATCAATTATTTTTTCTTTTTTTATGTTTCCTGATTTCAAATCCACAATCAATAAATCTCCAATTTTTGTTGATATAACCATTATACCGGGAACAGGTTCAACCGTAGCCAAAGCTGTCTCCTTAATATTAACCATTGCTTCATCAAAAGATTTATAGTTAAGTATGTGGATTTCTCCGAAAATGTCTGAAACAATAATATCATCGCCGGCAACCTTCAAAGAGGTATCATCCATTTCCACATCAAACATAAATACAAGCCATTCCTTTAATTTTATTCTATTAAACTCATTTGTTATTTCCGACAATGGAATTTTATAAATATTACCCGATACATCAACTATACCTAACTCATGATCTCCAAAGGAAGATAGTTTGAAAAATAAACTGATTTCAACCTTGTCGGTTATTTCTATTTCAATTTTGTCTCCTCTGTTTTCAATATTATAGACTATAATCTTATCTCTCGCTGCAAAAACAAAGTATGAGGGAAAATCTCCTATAACAATGGAATTGCTCAATACATCGGTTCTATTGAGTTTTATATTAAAAACCCTTGAATTCTCAAGGAATTTGTAGAGAATTTGCTCACCGCCTGAAGTTGTAAATGTTATATAATCGGTTCCTGAAATATTAAAATTCTCCATCATAAGAATACTTGATTTTGAGAGCTTGTTTGAAAAATATTTGGGCTGTAAATTCTCAGACAATACCCTGAAAAAACCACCTTCGGTTCCTATTATATAATCATTCTTTAATTTCTTTATAACATATGGTTGTGGAAAACCATAATGCTTAAGCTTTTCCCTTTTCCCTGAAAAATCGTATGCGTAAATAAAATTATCGGGGGAAAAAATATAAATTTTGTTCCTCTCAGAATCAACTATCGCTTCACTTAAATTGTTTGAAAGCAAAGGATCATGGAATGTAGCAATTTTCTTTCCTGTTTTATAATTAAATAGATATGAATCCTTTGCTCTCTCCCTTACAAGAAGATACCCTTCACCATTATAATCAGGTGTGAGGGCAAGTTTTGATAGTGAGTTTGATTTGAAAATATTAATATGGGATGCTTCTTTTTTTTCTAAAAAAAACTCATTCAAGCCCCCGCCTTTATCAAATACGTAGTAGCCATCTTTGCTCTTACAAATTAATGAAATTGAGGAAGAGGTAAATTTAACACTTTTAAACTCCCTTTTCCTTAATCCGGAGTAATATATTTTTCCTGATTCAGACCCTAAGATAAACAAATCCTCCTCCGGGTCAAAGTAAAACACCTTAGCATATTCATCCCTGATAATACCAAACCTTGTAATACGATCCTTTCTTCCGTTAACTACAACCACACTCCTTAAAGCTGGCTCAGAAAAAACCACTCCTTTATACTTCCCTACTCTATTTCTATATACCCCCTTTTTAACCGAATCTTCCGAATTGAAAAATTTCACATTTCTAAAATCTACCTCTTCAAGTCTGAAAAAGACCTTGTATACTTCAAGCTGCCTTGTGATAAGTTCCAAGCTTGAATGACCATCCACTGAGAATATATAAGAATTGTGAAGATAGGGAGGAAGATCTATTGTTACAAAATCATTGCTATCATAAAGAATTAAATCCTTAGATGTAAGAATTATAAGAGTTCCATTTTTCAGATAGGTAATATCAACAACCTCTATGTATTCCCTTTCTAAAATCAATTTCAAAGCCGCCTCAATCAAAAGAATAAGAGATGGGATTAAAAAGATGTTTAGCTTATTGTTCCGATCAACAAAAAAAAGCAAATTATTGAAATAGGTTGCCTTTAAAACCTTATACGGTGAAATCCTTTTTCTTAAAATCACCCTTTTTTTTTCAGGATCAAATATATTTAAAATCCCCTCTTTTGAAAGAAGGAGGTATTTTTCTTTAGAATCATCAATAGGTACACACAAAATGTATTCTCCACCTGACAAGAAATTATCTCTCTCTTCCGAACTCATTATTTTAAAAACTCCTTTAATTCTTTTTCAAATACATTTGGAAAATAGTTTGGTAATTCACCACTACTTATAAAAACACTATCCTCAATGGAAAAGAAAAAGGATTTGGTCTTGCCGTTTTCCTCAAATAAAAAAATCTTATAGCCAAAATACTTTTGTTTAAGTACTCCAAAATCAAAGAGAGGTGAAGGTATTTTGCCCTCTTCAACATAAAAAAAATCGGGATACAGATGATAAAAAGACTTAATACTTATGCTTTTAATTTTATCATTTAAATCCTCAAAAGAATCTTTGTCAGCTTTTATTATAAAATATTCATCCTCATCAACAGAAAAGTACAAAAATTCATACTTTTCATAACTTTTGTCCCAAGGAAAATTTAGATTTAAGATTTTAATTAAATTTTTATACTCATTTTTATTTAAAAGAAAAAGCGATGGTGAGAGTGTGTCTGAATCTATTAACCTAATATCAAGGGTAATTATTTCTTTTCCTTTGGCCTTTTTTATCTCGGTTTTCGGAAATTTGAATTTAATAATACTTTCATAATCCTGAAATTTGTCCAGATCTATTATGAATTTTCTTCCATCTGGAAAAATTATTGTAAAAGGTTCCTCCTTTTCTCTGCAGGAAAAATTCCATGGAATAAAATTTTTGTTTTCATTAAGATAATATATGGGTATGTTCTTTTCCATTAGGGTTAAAATCTGAAAGGAATTCAGAGGAGTTATCAGTATATAATTCACCTTATCCTTTTCCCACAAACTAAGCTTTGTGGGATTCCATAAAAAAAGAAGAGAAAGGGTTTCTTTAATCTTGTATTCTGAAACCATTATTAAAAAATAGTTTAAATATTGCAATTTTTCAAAAGAATTATCTCTATAAAGATTCATAATCTTAATACAAACTCCTTTGATTTAAGTTTCAGAAGATCATAGTTAATCACAGAAAGAATATTAATTCTTTCCAACCTGAAAATATAATCAAGAAAACTATCCGGAGTGATTACAACATCATGCAAGTATTTTCTCAAATTAAATAGGATCTCACGGGATATATGCGGTAAGAATTTTTCTTCAACTATATTTTCCATAAATTTCAAAATCATCTGAACAATTTCTCCCCTCTCCTTATATGAAATATCATTTAACAAATTAAGAATTATCATTAAAATATCCCTTAAATTCACATAATCATCCGATGTCCATTCAAGTCTTCTCTTTTTGCTGAATTTTTTAAACAATCTTTTAATTAATTTTCTATTCATCATCAAAAACCAGTTTGATGATCTTCCGGCATCAAATCTTTTTTTTATAATCAATGTATATAATTTATACTCCTCATAGGAAAAATTATTATTGCTAAGATATCGCTCTTCAACAAGTTCCATAAGGGTAAGGACCTCTTTTCTATATTTGGACTTTATATCCATTTTGGCAAAAAGATTAATCACAAAGTTTTTATATGCAAAGGATTCATCAAATGGAATAGTTTTGATCATTGATTCAACAAATTTAAAATATTTTTTAAAATACTCCTTAAACATAAATGGATATTCCCAGAGAAATGCCGAGCTTTCAAGAATCTGATAAAACTTTTTTTCAAAATTTTTATCCTTTTTAAATTTTGAAAAAATATCAACTTTTTCCAGAATCTCCTCTCTTGAGTACTTAAAAGGAGCCTGAGGTGTTTTTAAAAATTTGAAATAATCAAAACCCAAATCTTCCTTTTTATGAAAAGATTCCTCAAAAATATCCTTTCCTTTATACAAAATTTTCTTTTCATTCCTTCCCATTTCCCCTAAATATTGAATCTTATCATCTATGGAATCCTCTAAACTTTTGAAAAATGTTTGTTTGCTTAAAAATCTTTTTTCAAAGAATGTATTAATACTTTCAGCTGAAAGATATTTAATAAAATGGGGTAAATCAATACCATCACTAAGCTCTATGTCCGAAGAACCTATAAATAAAGAAGCTTTTTGCTCTATTGCCCAGAAATAATCATACCTCTCAAGTGAATTGAAATAAACTTTCAGCCATTTATACTTTTTGTTTTCTGTTAATCTTGACTTATATTTACTTTTATTTTCAGAAATAAGGTTGAGAATGAAAGGGCATATATTTTTGACAGTACTGTTAAATTTTTTATCGTCTTTTATGTTTTGAAGAATACCTTTATTTAACCATATAGCATTAATAAGACAGATGCATGCATCATTCTTGTTTATTTTTGAATATTTAAAAAAAAGGTCAAGCCATAATGAGTAATTTCCGGTCAAAAAAGCCTCAACTTCTACATCTTTAAATTCCTCTCTCTCACTTACTTCATAATTATTTATTTCCAAATTTTCTCTTTTTTCTATTCCTTGATAGGTTTTGGTAATCTTCCTCATTTCTCTTGTTTCAGCTTTAGGCTTTTTCTTTATTGAACTACCGGATTTTTTAAATAGAACCCCTTCCTCGCGAACATTAACTTTCTTCTTTGCCTTGGCTTTCTTTTCTGAATAATTCTTTTTCTCAACACCATCCTTTTGCTTGGTAAATGATATAAGGGAATAATTAAATTCAAGGTTAGGATTTACAGGTTTTGCCATCGCAGGGTTTTCAAAAATAGGTTCTAAAAATTCTCTCAGATTCTTTAAGTCTTTCTTCTTAATTGTTTTTAATATAAGATTCTTTTTTTTATCAATCTTCAAAAGATAATACCTGTTTGCATAAATTCTTTTTATATCACTAAAAATCAAATCAAGTTTAAGCTCTGGTAAAAGAAGGTAATTCCATTGAATAAAAACATTTTTTTCTCCTGCATATTTTGAATAAATCTCGGTAAAATCATCAGAAGGGAAATAATATACAGATTCTTCTCCGAAAAGATAAACAAGCTCATCCTCACTATCCAAAAAAACTTTTAATCTGCCCATCATATTCAAAAAGTATATCTTATATAAATTATTAACAAAAAGGTTAAGAGGAATTGAAAAAATCTCAGGTTTTCTAAGAATTTTTGCCGAATCTTCCGAAAGTTTTTCAATTTTAATATCCAAACTTATTCTCATAGGCTTACTGAATCCCTTACAATCCTAAATCTTCTTTCAAGCTCAAGTCTTATTGGGTTTAAATAGCTAAAAAGATACTTTTTTCTAACCTTAAATTCATCCATTATCGGATCAATCTTTAGTTCAAGCAAAAAATAGAGAGGTTTAAAAAGTGAATATGTTAATTTGTAGAACCTCTCCTTGGTTCTGTAGTTAACGAGATGATCACGCACATAATAAAAAACCGTTTCAAAATCATAATAATAGTAAAAATAGAGCAGAAAAAGCATGCACTCATACTTTCCTCTCTCATCCAAATAATTAAACAGATAATTCAGAAATGCGGAATAATTGCTTAAAGTATCAAAAATTAATAGATGGTCATCTTTATTCATAAATTTGTTCTTTCCGAGATACCTAATTCTATGCTCAAAAATAGAATAGAATCTTTTTCTTAATAAGAATAGTATTTTAAAATCTCTTTCATTTATGGCGAAATCAATATTATCCTCACTGTAAGGTAGTTTTGTCATGGAAAAAAATGGATATAGTTTAAACCTCCTTGGGAGGGTTATTTTTTTTAAAAAATTTTGTGATTTAAAATGTATATAAAGAAAAAGCTCCTCCCAAAAATTCAGATTATTTGGAATCTCTTTATTCATAATCTCAAGATTATAGATATGAGAGTATAGTAAAAAGTAAACAGACTTTACAAAATCAATTGAAAAATGCAGATTACCCTCAATCTCAAAAACCCATTTTTCAACAATTTTTTCACCATTGAAAAAAGGGTAAAATGCTTTTTCAAAACCCTCTTCCTTTAAAAGATAGTTAAGAACAGCTCTTTTAAAGATTTCTGCTAAAGAAAAACTTTCTTCCGTTGAAGGAGTTTTTATTTCATTAAAAATAGGAGCTTTTTTATATGTAGTTTGACGGATTAAAGGATTCATATCATTGTCAAAGGTGTTTTTTTCAAAAGAATTTTTATAGAAAAACTCACTCAACTCCTGGTAAAAGCTTTTAAAAAAAACAAATCCTTTACTTTCTTCCATTGTTTATAAACCTAAAGGGGAAACCCACAATCAGAAGTTTACCATTTTTATACTTTAAATCAAAGCTGTTTTTTTTCTCAAAATCAGCTTCTGAATATCTGTTTGAAAGCAAAATAATTCTTTGATTTGATGAGCCCCTTAAATAAAGGTTTTCTGTGTAAAGCTCCTTTATATATGGACCATCCACAATAATATCAATTGAATTAAGGACATTGTTAATAAAGGAATCATTTTTTGATTTGAGCTCTTCATATATATATCCGGTAAATACAATAATACTCAATCCCAACTCTTTTATCCCCGATACAAGATCAGATAAAGGTTTTTTCTGATCAAATGGTTCCCCCCCTAAAATTGATACTCCCTCTATTCTGTTTTTTTCATAAGAGTTTCTTATTTCTTCAAGAAGCCTTGAAGTTTTCATTTTTTTCCCGCCATTAAAATCCCATAGCTCCTTTGTAATACAACCTTCACATTTTATAGAGCAACCTTGAAACCAAACGGCAAATCTTTTTCCCGGCCCCTCTGAAAATGTGTTTTCAACCCAATAAGCTATTCTAACCTCCATTAATTTCCTCTCTCACATTCATAAGAGTTGATCTCAATCCTTGCCCAAACATAGTCAAATATAGTTAATAATATATCATATTTTTTAGTACCTAATTTAAGATTTTAAAGAATTCTTAATTAAAATAAAGAGAAAAGAGGAAATCATTTATTTTGCCTTTGAAAAAAGGTTAACCTTTGAATAATTGTTATTTTCACATTTTTACTCGTAATTTTTCTTTTTTGTTTTTCGTTTTTTTGACAAAGAATTAATTCTTTTGTAGAATATTTCAATGCTGATTGTCAAGTTTGAATCAGGGTTGAATAAAGGGTCCTATTTCTAAAAGAAGGAGAATATTTTATTGGCAGGGATGAGTCAAATGATATAATTATTAATCATTCAAAAATATCAAGAAGACATCTTAAATTATCCTTTTTAGGAGGAAAGTGGTATATTTCAGACCTTGACAGTAAGAATGGAACCTTTCTTTCAAATCAAAAGATTACAAATAAACTTCATCTCTTAAAAGAGAATGAAACAGGAATAATAGGAGATAATGTAATTATTTCGTTGAAAATTAAAAATGATAATAATATTCAACCAACAAAATTACCATTGAAAATAAATTTTGAAAACAGTGAAACAAAAGATTCAAACATCCTCAAATCAACAAAAAATGAATTGGTTAAAATTTTAAATCTTAATTCAGAGGAGCAGATAATAGAAAAATTAAGGATATATACAACAACAATGGGAATTCCATATTATGGAATATTTAAACTATTCAAACGTAATAAAAAAGATTTTTTATTCAAAGAAAATAAAATTCCATCCGAAGTAAAATCTTTTAAAAGAGGTGATTTTGCAACAATTTATGGTGAAAATTACATAATTGCTCCTTTGCTGGGAGAAAGTAAAAATGTCTTTTTTTATATATACTTTTCAAGAAATAAGGTAGATGAGGAATTAATTGACAGGTTAAGAGCAGTTCTGAAGTTTCTTTATTTTTATAAAGAAAAAAATGGAGCGTCTTTTGAAGAGCCTGGATTAAAAAGGAATGATAGGCCTAAAAAAGATTTTATTGTAGTCTCTAAAGAGATGAAAGAAGTAGTTAGAAAAGCAATAAGATTTGCAGCTACTGGAAAGCATATACTTATAACAGGAGAAACAGGTACCGGTAAAGAAATCATAGCGGATCTTATCAGGGAGGAATCACCAAGAAGGAATTTCCCAACAGAAACGACTAATCTTTCAGCGCTTGACAGCGATGTCATAGACTCTGAGCTATTTGGACACAAAAAAGGTTCATATACAG
>JALVQI010000139.1 GCA_027031485.1 Candidatus Aminicenantota bacterium
TTTATTGCTGTTTGCTGTTGTTTGTAAATTCTTTTTTTTAAAATTTATTTTAAAAGAAAATAACAGATTACAACTTATCAGAGACTTTCCTTAATGTTTTGCTCAATGCTCAATGCTTGATGCTCATAGCTATCTTGATATCCCATGGGACACCCCTGTGTTGATTTTTTTTAAAATACTTATATATCATACACCTTCACGCGGAGGTGTCCCAATCCTCTGTTTTTTTCAGGACACTACTGACCTGGGGTACTTAAAATTATTATTAGTTGATTTTTATATCATTTTTTTTTATCCTAATAATGTAATGAAAAAATTTTCCGTTATTATTTTTGTTTTTTTGACGATTGCAACTATTTCTATGTTTTCAGGAGATTGTGTAAGAGGGAGTTTTTTCATAAGAAACTTTTCCCCGGAGGAATATGGTGCTTTTCCGCAGGTGTGGGCTATTGCTCAGGATAAGAAAGGAGTTATGTATTTTGGTAATAGTGATGGGGTTATCGTCTACGATGGATATAAATGGCAAATTATAAAAACAGCAGGGACGGTTCGTTCGCTTGTTGTTGATGACAAAGATAGAGTTTATGTGGGAATGATAGGAGATTTTGGTTTTCTTGATACTGATGATACAGGTAGAATGTATTTTAAATCATTAAAAAAATTATTAAAGAAAAAAGACAGGGAGTTTGAAAATGTTTTTGAAATATTTATATTACCAACGGGAATATATTTTTGTGAGGATAATAAAATTTTCAGATATTATAGAAGAAAGATAAATGTTATTCCATTTTCTATGAGTTTTAGGGGTAAGATAATAAATAATTTACTCTTTACACAGGGAGAAAATGGTATTTATGTTATTTCCGGAAACAAATTTTTATTGTTACCTTTTACTGAAAATTTAATAAGGAAAGTTGCTGGAAGAGCATTATTCTTACCCTATGATGATAAAAGGATTCTGATTATCAGTGAAAGGCGGGGCTCCTATTTATACGATATTTCGATTATTGTGAAACATAAAGATAAAATTATTCTTAAAACTGGGATAAAAAAAGAGCAAATCTTGTCGAAGTTTAAATCTAAGATTGATGATTATGTAAGGGGAAAAGGATTATATGTTTGCAAGGTATTAGACAAAAATTTATATGCCATATCTTTATATGACAATGGTATAGTTTTAATGAACAGAAAAGGAGAAATAATCGGATTTATTAATGAAAAAAATGGGCTTCAGAATAATATGGTTTTTGATTTGTACGTTGATGAGAGTAAAAATCTCTGGGCTGCTTTAAATTACGGAATATCATATATTGAGACAGGAAGCCCTATTACTTTTTTTGGGGAAAGGGAAGGTTTAAGAAATATTGTTTTAGATGTTATTAAATACAATAACCGAATATATGTTTCTTCAATGGATGGAGTTTACTATTTACCAGACTGTGGTAATTATGATTTTTTAAAAAGCAAAGGATTTTATAAGATTGGAAAATATACTAAAAATATTTTTACTCTGGCTAATTATAAAGGTATGCTTTTTGCCGGAGGAGAAGGTGGTGTTTACAGAGTTATGAAAGACAAGCTTCAGAAAATTATTACAACTCAATTCGTTTACAAAATGAAGGTATACGAAAAATTTCCTGACAAATTAATTGTTGGGCAAGGTGGAGCTTTATCTCTTTTGGAGGTAAAAAGCAAAGAAAAGGATAAATTTTCTTTTTCTTTTCAAAGATTTAAGGGGATTAATAATACTATAAGAGAGATTGCTGAAGATAAGAATGGAGATTTATGGGTTTCTACAGAACAAAACAAACTTGTATATATAAAATTTAAAAATAACAATATTAAAGACTATCAAATTTACAGAATAAAGGCAGATAGAGGATTGCCCAGACCTGTTAATTATATTGCTTACCGTATTGATGAGGATATAATTATCACCACATCAAATGGTTTTTATAAGGTTGTTTTTCCTGATAAAGAAGATTTTAATTTTAATGAAATAAGATTCATCCCTGTGAAAAAAATAAATAATTTGGTTAAAAAAGCAGATAATGTATCTATTATGAAGAAAACTAAAAATGGAAGTATTATGTTGGGCTTTTTTGATAGATTTAGAGTATTGGTTGAGTTAAAAGATGGAAATTATAAATTACTAAAAAAGCCTTTTGTTAAAATAAAAGGATATGTTACTGCTTTGGTTGAGGATAATGATAGTTTTTGGATTGGAACACCCGGAGGTTTATACAGATTTAATCGTGCTTATAAGAAAAATTACAAATTGCCTTTTGATACTCTTTTAAGAAAAATAGTGATTAATAATAAATATTCTTATATTTATAATAATATGAAAAATAAGATAATAAAATTGAAAAGATATAAAAGAAAAAAAGACTCATTAATAAAAATTTCCAAATTTCCATACGATATGAATTCAATCTATTTTGAATTTACTTCAACTTTTTATGAGTTTCCCGAGGAAAACAGATATATATATAAGCTTGAGGGTTATGACAGAGATTGGAGCAATTGGGTTTCATATAATAAAAAAGAGTACACAAATCTACCGGCCGGAAATTATACTTTCAGGGTAAAATCAAAGAATATTTTTGGCAATGTGGGAAAGGAAGCTTCTTTCAGATTTAAAATATTACCTCCCTGGTATATGACACCTTATGCATATGCTCTTTATCTTATTCTTTTTGTTTTGTTTATTTATTTGATTCTATATATATACTCTTATCGTAGCAGAGTTTCAAGGAAAAAACTTGAAAGTATTATAGAGGAAAGAACCCTTCAACTTAAAGAGATGAACGAACAGCTTCAAAAGGCAAATAAGATGCTTAAGGAGTTATCGGTAAGGGATCCGTTGACCGGATTGTGCAATTTAAGGAGATTTAATGAGGTTCTTATAACAGAATGGAAAAGAGCGGCAAGAAAAAACACAAGCCTTGCGATATTAATGATTGACGTGGATTATTTTAAATTGTACAATGATACATACGGGCATCAGGCGGGGGACAGTTGTTTGATAGAGGTGGCGAAAACCATAAAGTCCTGTGTAAACCGTCCGGGTGATATTGTGGCAAGATACGGAGGGGAAGAATTTATAGTGTTGTTGCCTGAAACAGGAAAAGAGGGGGCAATAAAAGTAGCTGAAAGGATCAGAAAGAGTGTTGAAGAGAAAAGAATTCCCCATAAAAACTCAAGAGTGTCAGAGTATGTTACCGTAAGCCTGGGGTGTTCTTCTACAATTCCTGAAAAGGATATAGCCTCCCCCCTTTTAATTTTGGAAGCTGATAAAGCTCTATATGAAGCGAAAGAGATGGGGAGAAATAGGGTTAGCTACCGTCATTTTAATCCTTCCAAAGATATCTCTGGTTAAAATAAATTATATTTGTTATAATTTGAAACAATTAGGAAAAGGAGAATTTTATGAACAAAAAAATCAAATTATTTTTATTTATTTTTGTGGTTATTTCTGGTTTTATATTTGCGGGAGCTGAGTGGACAGTTAAGACTGTTACAACTTCCACTAAAAAACATGGTGATAACAGTACTATTATTGCAAAAGTTTATACTGATGGTATAAATGTCAGACAGGAATTTGTAAAGATTGAGAGTAAGGGCAGAGATCAGAACCCCTATGAGGGACAGGATATCTACTGGCTTTACAAAGGCAAGGAAGATGTTGTTTATATTGTTAACAAAAATGATAAAACTTACATGGCATTACCGATTGATGCAATGCTTCAGTTGTCAAAAATGGTGGGGAAAATAGTAAAATTTGAGATTGAAGATTATAATATTAAAAAGACTGAATTAGCCCCGCAGGTAATTAATGGTTTTAAGTGTAAGCATGTAAAACTTTTAATAACCTATAAGATGAAAATGAAAATAGCTTTTATTAAGAAGACAATGAAAATTGAAGAAGAAAAGGAGATCTGGGGTTCAAAAGATTTTAAATATTTTAATAATTTTGAAAGTGCTTTTGTGAAAAGAAACTATAAGACGGGATTTGAGGAGCTTGATGAAGCAATAGCAAAAGAGATTGGAATGTACAAAGATCTTGGCTTCCCGATTAAGACAGTGAGAACGAGCATTGAAAGGGATAAAAAAAATAAAATTAAAGGTAAAACAGTGACAACCACGGAAATAATGGATGTTAAAGAAAAAAATTTTAGCAAATCATTCTTTGAAATTCCTCAGGATTATCAGAGAGAAGAGAGGAACGGAGGATCTCCCTTTTAAGAAATTTGAAGGATAAGGTTTTAATAGCTCTTTTTTTTCTATTCTTTTTTTCTTTTAATACAATAGCTTTTAATGAAAAAATAACGAAATCTGAAATAAAAGAGATAGAAAAAAAGGGATATTCAATTTCTTTGATTGAAAGAAAAAATTCGTTATGGCCTGAGGTTATAATAAAAACTTTTGTAGCTGCCACACCGAAAGAATCAGCCGCTGTTTTCTCCGCTTATGATGAACATATATATTTTATCCCGGATCTGAAAGTTGCAAAACCTGTTTTGTATCATTCGCCTACTGAGCTTGATATCTATTTCAAACTTAACATTCCCTGGCCATTGAAGGATAGTGAATATACTACTTATAATAGAATTGAAAGATTAAAAGATGGGGGTTTCGGAGTATTCTGGAAGATTTTAAAATCTAATTCCACGAAAGAGGGGTATGGGAAAATTCTGTTTTTACCATATAAGGATATAACGCTTCTAATATATGATAATTATTCGAATCCGAAACAAAAGATGGCTAAACTGTTTAAATCAAAAATGATAAAAAAGGTCAAAAAGACAGTTGAGAGTATTGTAAGAAGAATAGAATATATAAAATACAGAAAAGGTAATATGAACCGCTATACGGAGAAACTTGACAGTGCTCTGGAAGGAAAATATATTTATAAGAATGTAAAAATAAAAAAATATAAATAATTACCTATAAAATTAATAGGAAATATGGTATACTATCCTAATTTTATGAGGAGGTGGTTATGGAAAAAATTGTTTTTGAAAAACGAGTTAAAAAATTTCAAGAGCTTTTAAGGCAAAAAAAGATAGAAGTTGCAATGTTCAGGGATAGCTACTCATTTATTTATTTCACAGGTGTAAAATGGGACCCCCCTGCGATAATGATTCCTGCCGAGGGAGAACCGATTATTTTTGCTATTGAAGAAGAGATTGATGAATTGAGGGAAAATACCTGGATTGATAAGATTGTTTCTTACAGAGATGTTAAGACCTTGATTAATAATGTTCACAAGAATGTTGACAAGGCTATTATAGGCTTTAACCTTGATATTGATGCTTCCGCTCTTTTATATGATATGTTTTCTAAGATACATGCAAGAAAAAAAGTGGTTGATGTTCATCAGCTTTTGATGAAACTCAGGATGTTTAAGGATAAAGAAGAGATAGAATATATTAAAAAAGCAGGTGAAATAGCGGTGATAGGAATGAAAGCAGCATTGGATGCTATTAGAGATAGGGTTAAAGAATATGAAATAGCAGCTGAGGCTGAATATAAGATGAAAAAGGCGGGAGCTGATGAAACCTTCATATATGTTAATAGCGGAGGACCGAGAGTTCATGCAAGACCAAGGGATAGAGTGGTTAATGATTATGTTTTAATTGATTTAATGCCCTCTTACAAAGGATACTTTTATGATATGGCAAGGACAATTATTCTGAAGCCGGATAGGAGAAGAGAAGAAGCTTTAAAAGCTATGGAAGAGATGCAGATTAAACTCTCCGAGTTTCTTGAACTTGATAATGTGTTTAATAAGGTCGAATCAAAGATATTTGAGCTTTACAAATCTTATGGTTTTGAAAATGAATATCTTTACGGATTCGGGCATGGGGTAGGTATCAGATATGAAGAGACTCCTATTTTAACCATTGTTCCCGGAGACAGAATGAAACAGGTTAAACCCAATATGGTTATCAGTGCGGGGCATGCACCTTTGAGCAGTAAAGAGTTGGGAACAATTAAGATTGAAGACACTCATATTATTATGGAAGACGGGAGTTCGGAAAGATTGATAGATTTTCCGCTGATTCCCGAACTTTAAGGAGGAAAAAATGGTAATTTTAGGAAATACAAAGGTTAAGGAAGCATTAAAGGAATATCCTGAGCTTAAGGATTTTCTTATTAAACTTTCACCGAAATTTAGGAAACTGAAAAATCCTATGATTTTTAAAATTATAGGGCAATGGGCTACATTTTCGGATGTGGCTAAATTGGGAAATTTTTCAATATGTGAACTATTGCATAAAGTTAACAATTTTATAGGGAAGGAAGATGAGCTTTTTGAAAAAGCACCCAACTGTATAAAAGAACCTCTGTTAGAACACGAAATTGAAAAGAGTGAAAAACCCGAATGGGTTAAGGATGCAAAACAGATAGTTCTTCTTGATGTAAGGGAAAGAGATGATTTTTTTCTTCCCGAGGTACTATCATCAATAAAGAGATTGGAGGAGAATCAAATTTTAATGGTAATAAATTCCTTTAATCCGACACCTCTTGTTAATGTGCTTAAAGAATCAAATGATTCCTTTTATCTTGAAAAAGTTAAAGATGATGAATTTAAGCTTTATGTGAAAAAATCTCCTGAAGGATCTGATGAAAATTGGCTTGATAGAAAGGATGAATTTGATGAAATAGATGTTAGAGGTTGGGATGAGGATCCTTTTTCCGCAATTTTGAAAAAGGCAAATGAAACACCTCAAGGGGATGGTTTTAAGATAATTCAATATTTTAAACCGACCCCTCTTATTAATATGATAGAACCCCTTGGATTTGAAACATATGTGGATAAGGTAAGCCCGGTTGAACATCATGTATATTTCTACAAAAAGAGAGTGGAGAAGATAAAAAAGAAGCAGATGGGCGGAAGGATCCCATTGACAATTCAATCTGCGACACCTGTTGTTTTTCCCATTATTATGAGATTACTTCAATCAAAAAGGTTGATGGATAAGATTAAGCTTGAAGAGCTTAAAATTTGGGATAAAACGGAAAAACATTTAGGCTGGATTTTAAGTGGTAAAGCTGATATTAGTTTTTCAGCCGTTGCGGCGGTGGCAAAAATATACCAGAAAGGGCTTGACATAAAGATGAAAGCTGTTACTGTCTGGGATAACTTTTTTATATTAACAAGAGGATATAAAGCAGAGGGTTTCGGTGATTTAAAGGGCCATAAAATCTATTTGCCTCTTGTGAAAGCTGCTCCCCCCTATGCGGTTACATTATTTTTAATGAAGGAACTGGGGTTTAACCCGGAAGAGTTTGAATTTGTTTTCGGAGAGCCTTTCGGACGTCCCGGAGAGATTAAGAATATGCTGGTTAGCGGAGAAATTGATACTGCCCTTTTAAGGGAGCCTGAGGCAAGTTTTGCCATATTTGAAGGAAAGGGTGAGATTCAGCAATCCATAGCTTATAAAGACATCTGGGAAAAGCTTTTTCCCGAGAAAGGCAATTTACCGAATGCCGGAGTGCTTTTTAAAGGAGAGATTTTAAGAGAGTATCCGGAGGTTGCCCGGATATTTCTTGAAGAAACGGAAAAAGCAATAGAGTGGATTAATAAGAATCCTCAGGAATCAGCCAATATAAGTTATGATATTATGGGAGTGGTTCCCGAAGCGGTAAAGCTTTTTCTCTCAAGAGTTCATTTTGAGTACGGTGATTCAGAGAAGGTGCTTGATAAGATAACTCACTATATCGATGTTTTGAATAAATCCGGATATGGTAAAAAGAATTTCGGAGATTTGAGAGAGCTTTTTGTTTGAACAAAGGAATTTTTTTATCTGAGATTGTTTTTGGCATAGAGAAAACTCTTTTAATTTATAGGATTTTGTAATAATATTTATAATGAATAAGGTTTTCTCTTTAATAAAACAAATTATTGCCGGAATTATAAGATTTTTCTTTGGATTTGTACCATTACGATTAAGCGTAAAACTCGCAAAAGTTATCAATAGGATTGTTTGGTATATTCCTTCCGGAAAAGAATTGATATATTCTCATTATTTGGGAGATCTTAAAGTTCGTGTGAATACAAAATATCCTATAGAAAGAGTGATGCTTTTGGGATATTATGAAAAGTTAACACAATTTATAATTGAACGGTTTGTTAAAAGAGGAGATATCTGTTTTGATATAGGAGCTAACATAGGTGCGATAACTCTTTCACTTGCCAAAAGAGTTTATCCTGACGGGAAAGTTTATGCTTTTGAGCCGGGACCTTTTTTGTTTGAAAGATTGCAATACAATATTCAATTAAACGATTACCTCAGTAAAGTGATTGTGCCTGTAAAAAAGGGTTTCTCGGATAAAAGAGAAGTCCTTTACTGGTCGGAAGACGAGAAAGTGTCAGGAAATGCTATGTTCTCAGAACAGCCGGTAGATGGTTCCATACCTCTGGAATTAACCACTATAGATGATTTTGTAAGGGAAAAAGGAATAACAGAAATAAACTTTATGAAGATAGATGTGGAAGGTATGGAGCTTAATGTGATCAGAGGAGGAATTAATTCCATTGGAAAATTCAAACCGATATTATACTATGAAACTCTCTTAGGCTTTGAGAAGATAAAAAATAAGCAGTTATTCAAACCTATTGAAGAAGAATTAATTGGTTTGGGGTATGAGTTGTATATGATAACTGAAGAAAAAAAAATTATTCCTACAAAATATCCTCACTATTCGGGAAATACTCTGGCAATTCCAAAAGAATATAATTGGAAATAATATAGTTTAATTAATTGGTAAACCTTTGTTTTCTGCTTTTTCTCTTCCAAGACAATCCTCGCAAATACCATAGACATAGACATGAACATCATCAACTCTATTTCCATTTATTTCTCTGTTTACACTCACAGACAGATCAGAGGAAATATCTTCTATCTTTCCGCACACTTTACAGTAAAAATGCGGATGAACTCCCAGGGTTGAATCATATATTACCTTGTTAGGATCAATCATTATCTGTTGCATAAATCCTTCTTTTGAGAGAAGTTTAAGAGTATTGTACACAGTTGCAATGGATAGGGTGGGGTATTCCCGTTTTAAGTCCTGATGGATTTCTTCAGCGGTATAATGGGCATTATCTTTCATTACATATCTTAGTATTGCAATTCTTGCCATGGAGAGAGTATACCCCTTTTCTTTTAAATCCTGAACAATTTTCTTATAATCTCTCTTTTTCATACAACATTATAACATAATAATAATCTTTATACAATTATAATATTTTTAATGTGGAATCTCGGGATTTTTCTTTTTTATCTTATAATTTTTTCCATAAAATATATCATCAAAAAAGAGTGCTATTTTTTGATTAATTGGATTAAGTGAAACATAAAATCTTACCAATTTATGAAGCAGAGTGTTCTTTTTTGTGTAGGGGCATGCTCTGATACAAAAAGCACAATCCGTTCCTGTCTTTTTCCAGAAAGCATAACAGGTTTCCTGCTTAATACTCCAATGATGAAAACCTCTTTTCAATGGTTTATCTCCTGATGTTATTGCTTTCGTGGGGCAATTATGGGCACACTTTTTACATATCTTGCAAAATTCTTCTATATGATAATTCCTTTCTTTTTTTGTCGTGATAAGTTTTAGATTGGTCGTGATAACTGAAATTCTTACTCTGGGCCCGTAATAAGGATGTATAAAAAGTCCCATTCTTCCGATTTCTCCAAGCCCGGCGTCTGCGGCAAGAGGAGCAGCTATAACCTCATAGTTTCCATCAACATGTGATCTTGCTTCATAACCAAAACCTCTGATATATTCAGCTATAATGTGGGCTATTTTGGCTGCTTCAACATACTGTTTTGAGGATTCCAGTATAACGGGAAGGGTCGGTGCATTCTTTATCATCTCATAATTCATTTCAACTATTATGACAATTGCATACCTGTGCTTTTGCTCTATTTTTTCTCCCCAATTTTCAGCTCTTCTTCCATGATGAGAATAATAGTGATATTTCTTAAGCTCTGTTATTCCGATATCAACGGCTCCATGGTATTTTGCCATGAATTTTATAATTTCGCTTATTTTTTCAGGCTCAGGATTTTTTTTCCCGGAAGAAATCTCCCCATTAACCAAAAATGTTGTCCTATCCAAAACTTTAAAACCGGTGTTTGCTATTTCAGAATAATATGGGTCATAGTATCTCGCTCCCTCTTCTCCCAATTCAGGAAGCTTATGTATTTTTTCGTCAATCTGTTTGTTCTCAGGCCTTATTTTGTAGTACTTTTCCATAAGGTGAGGATAAAATTGTAGATTATTTCTTGAAAACATATGATCTCTTTCATCGAATTGCTCAATCTTTTCAAAGTTTTCTTCCTTTTTTTCAGGAAAATATTTTATTAGAGAAATGATTCCGAATAAAATAAAAAAACCTATTACAAGATAATTGATATAATAAATCAATTTAATGTCATTGAATTTGGTTAAAAGTAACCAGAAGAAGGTGTTTACTAATATAAAAACAGGAGAGATTAAGGAAGCTCTTTTTTCCCCTTCGTAAACAGAGCTTACAAAAAAGAATAAAAAAAATAAATTGATACTTACCAGAAAAAATAAATTCAGATTATGCATCTTTTTTTTTAATACGAATTTTGACTTTAAATGTTTGATTCTCTATTTTATTTTTTAAATGATTTTACGAACAACTTGATTAATTCCGGGTCAAATTGAGAGGTCTGGTTGTTTACGAGTTCTTTTATTGCAAACTCTTTGGACAAAGCCTTTTTATAAGGTCTTTCTGTTGTAATAGCATCAAAAGTGTCGGCAATGGCTATTATTCTTGCAAAAAGAGGTATTTCCTTCCCTTTTAATCCCTCCGGATAACCTGAACCATCGTACTTTTCATGATGGTATTTGATTCCTTCCACAACATCTTCCATTTCTTCTATATTGGAAACTATTTCAGCTCCTATTACCGGGTGATTGTTCATAAGCTCTTTTTCCTCTTCTGTCAGTTCTCCTTTTTTATTTAAAATAGCATCGGGTACTCCTATTTTGCCTATGTCATGTAAAATAGCAGATATTTTTAATCTTTCGATGTCCCTTTTGCGTAAGTTCAATCCCTCTGCTATCAACATTGAATAATCCAATACTCTTTTAGTGTGACCGCCGGTATAGGGATCCCTCTTTTCAATTGCAAGGGAAAGAGACAGTGATAACTCAAATAAAAGCCTTTTTTCTTTTTCATAAAGATTGGCATTTTCCAGAGCAATTGAAATCGGGGAGGAGATTATTTTTATGTATTCAAGGTCATCAATTGTAAAATCTCCCCCTATTTTGTTCATTATCTGGATAACACCGATTACTTTATTTTCGATTGAAAGAGGTCCCACTAACATGTTTTTTGTTTTAAAGCCGGATATTTTGTCAAAACTTTTATTCCAATCTCTGTTATTTTCAATATCATTTATAATTTTAAATTTTCTGTCAAGAAAGGTTTTGCCTGCAATTCCAACCCCTTCTTTTAAGCGCAGGTTAACTATTTTTTCCGTTTTTTCCCCTTTTAAAATTCTGAAAAAAAGTTCATTCTTTTTTTCATCATATTCCCAGATTGAGACTGCTTCCACTCCCAAAATCTGTTGAATGTGTGAAATCGTGTTTCCTAAAACTGTTTCTATGTTTAAAGATTTGTTTATCGCAGAGATACAGTTGAGAAGTTCTTTTAAATCTCTATTACTATTCTTCATTAATTACTTTACTATGACTATAATAATCATTTACCATCAAATGGTCCTCTTCAGTGCAGAATCTTTGCGGTTCAGTGCCACTTATAAAAGCTTCGTTAATAACATATTCACAGATTGGAGTTGCAAGAAGACCGGTCATATAATCAATGCGAACAAAATTAATATTGGGAGGAACCTGAAATTTTTCATCAGGTTTATTTTTTAAAGCTTCTTTCATAAAATCCATCCAGATCGGAAGAGCTGCCCTTGCTCCCGTTTCATAATAACCGAGACTCTTTTTTATGCTGTATCCCACCCAAACTCCCACTGTTATGGACGGGGAAAATCCTATAAACCAGGCATCTGTAAAATCATCTGTTGTCCCTGTTTTTCCACCCAATGTTCTTTTTAATACTCTTGCTTTTTTTGCTGTTCCCCTTAAAACAACTCCGTTTAAAAGAGAACACATTTGATAAGCTACCTGAGGACTGATAACTTCATTGACTGCCATTTTATTTTCAAAAAGGATGTTTCCGTCCATATCAATTATCTTTTTTATAAAAAAAGGTTTTATCCTGATTCCACCGTTAGGGAATACGGAAAACGCTGATGTCATCTCAAGGAGAGAAACTTCTAATGTACCCAGGGAAAGAGAAAGATAAGGTTCTAATTTTGAAGTTATTCCGAATCTTCGAGCATATTGAATTGCTAATTCGGGGGTTATTGCTTCAAGGAGTTTCGCAGTTATTACATTTCTTGATTCTTCCAAACCTCTTCTTAAAGTGCAAAGTCCCCTGTATTGTTCATCAAAGTTTAGAGGACTCCAGTCCTGAAAACCTGTCCATTTATTGTTAAAGGTCACCGGTTCATCGATAAATGTGGAAGCAGGAGTGTACCCGTTTGAAAGAGCTGC
>JALVQI010000140.1 GCA_027031485.1 Candidatus Aminicenantota bacterium
CCGTAAGGACCATGAAGAACCGGAAAAAAAATATCCACTATTTCAATAAAGGGTTTGACATTTTTAAAAGCTATAAACGGAGCTGGTTCTGTTAACTTTTTTTCATAATCATGGGGAGATCGGACCTCTGACCAAAATCCATCTTTATCTATATAGTAAGAAAAAACATCATACTTATTCTTATCAAGATTTTCATAAACGGATTTTGCAGAAATAATTGATATTTCATGCTCCGAAGACATACCTCCGAAGATTAAACCCACTTTTATTTTTTCATTTTTCATCGCGCAGTATATTTCATTAAAATAGATTTTACAATGGAATAGGCAGTGTCGGAAAGCTTATTAAATTCTATGCCAACTCTGAGCTTAGGGCCATCCTTTATAACATAAATAAGATTCCCTGAAACCTCAGCCTCTCTTGAACCTTCTCTTTTAAATCTTATAACTCCCAAATCCATTCCGGTTGTGAACAATTTTTCTTTTATTTGAAGTTCTCTTTCACTTCTAATATCCATTACCCTTTCAATATGCATTGAAAGCCCCATAGTGGAAAGATTAATTATATCTCCAGAAAAACCTATCCCACTCTTCATTGCAAGAGCAGTCACCCTGAACCTTCCGCGATTCGGAATTCCTATTCTCTTTACTCTTCTCCTTTCATTATCTTTTATCACAGAAGGGAAACTTGCCAATACAATCCCCGTATCTTCTTTATATGATATTATTTTCGTATCAAATTTATATCTTCTTCCCATTGATTCATATTCAACGGCAATTTTAGCTCCTTCTTTCTCCGGAAATACCGACACAGCCTTAAAGGCTATTCTTTTTTCTCCGATCTTTTTTAAAACAAGAGGAACCTTCCTGTTATAATCTCCCCCTATAAAGTATAAAGTTGTTCCACTCTTAATTAATCTTGTGAGATGCTCATCCTTTTCAGACTTTTTTACTATGTCATTCTTAGAAACAGAACCACTCTTTTTAAAAATATCAAAAACTCCCATCTCAAAACCTCGAAAAAATAATAACATAATAATCTTTTTTTTACAACAGAAAAAACCATTCTGACTATATCCTTAAATCCATTTTAGCTTTTCTGTTTTGACCATTCCAGAATTTTCTAAAAACAAAATTCGGTCTCTTTTTTATATTCCGATCTTTTATCCAATCATACCATTCATTATATTTATCGTATGCTATCCTAAAATTTTCATTAAAAAAGTTTTTATCTTTATTAATATCCTCGGAATAATACTTTTTTATTACACTCTCTTCAACAATTTCTATCTCTTTCTTGTAAACATAATTTCTGTCAGGAAAATCTTTTAATGTTTCCCTGTACAAAAGCTCATGATTCCACCAGAATGAATTTTTATTAAAGAATGAGTCAGGTTTTTCTCCAAGCTCAGGGAAATATTTAAAAGAGACAGGATTGAATATTGCAGTACAGGGAGAGGATGTAGCTGTTGCCCAGATATCAGTGTTGTTTTCAGAACTTACAACCGCCAATGAACCAACGGTCTGAGTTGCTTTTCTTGTGATAATATTTCCTCCATGGGCACATATATAATCAGCTATTAAGTGAGAATCAGGCCTGTACTCCTCTCTGCCATGATCTCTTAAAATTGAAAAAGCACTTTTAATTGAAAAATCCTTATAATTATTTTTCAATAAATTGTATGATCTTAACCATCTTGAATTTGAACCTGAAAATTTTGTAAAAAGAAAATCAGAAAAAACTTTTGAAAAATTAAATGTTTCTCCCTTTTTAAGCCATCGCTTTCTTTTTGCGAACTCAATGGCTTCCGGATGGATTTCATCAAAATCTTCCTCTATTGTCAGCCTGTTTGATATTGAATAAAAATCCTCTATTTCCTTATAAACCCAGAATTTACCTGCAGTTTCAAGAACAAATGTCCTTTCTCTGTCGGCAATTAAAAAACTATTATGATAGCTCATTCTTTTGTCTTCAAAACCACATATTCCCCCCTGCCCATAATCTTCCATAAGCTTAATAATTGTTTCAATAGCGGATTCAGCATTTTCCGCCCTTTCAAGGGTAAGCCTTAAAATATCCATACCTGTCAATACACTCCTTTTTATGTAAGGCAGTTTTGTAAAAACCGCTTCATTTCCAATTGCTACCCCTTTCTCATTAACTCCCATCTCAGCTCCCCACATCCAGAACGGCCTGCTTATAATAATTCCGAAAGTTTCCCTCACTTGCTCTATTTCAAGATAGGTTGTTTGAATCCTGCTACCTTTTTCATAAACTTGTCCGGGATAATACTCAAGAATCTGAGCCTCATTGGGCTCTCTGTCACTGTTTTTTCCGAAAAAAATCTTTCCGGACTTTTTTAAAACAAATGTATCGCACATAATCACCTCTTTATCTTTCCAGGCAATATAAATTCATATCTTTTTGCCAGAAGCTTTGTTTTGACAAATCTGTCAAATTTTCTAAATGATAGAAAAAGAGACCATATCATCTTATCCTCTTTATAATATTTATCCACCTCCTTTCGCTCTATGGGAGACAAACCATCGGATAAGTTACCGTTAATAATCTCAAGAGTCATTGGAATCAGATCCGGCCGCTGTTCTTTATAAAGGTTAGCTATAAAATCAATATAAACCAATCTTTCTTCATAGTATCTATTCATAACATCATCCAAAAAAAATAATTTTAAAATCCATCTTAAAAATCCCGGTGCGCTTTTTAAAAGTGGTTCGGGGTCCATCTGTTCCTTCCCCTTTAATTTGAAAAGAGGTGTGCTTGTATCAATAAATAATAGCTTTCCATCCACCAGAGCCCAATTTGAAAGCTGACCATCTATGGACAATTCCACCTCATCCTTTTTTTCTTTATTAAAATTCCAAACTTTTTTCATCTCCCGGATAATCCTCTTAAAAAGTTCTCTTATTTCATCATTACTTAACTTAAACAACAGTTTGTTGCCGATAGCTTCTGAGGGAAGTTCCTTTTGAGCTATATATAAAGAGATTGGCAGCCTTCCCACATCAACTATGAATGTTTTATCCTCAGGCAAATTAATTCCGGCCTCTTTTAAAAGTTCAGTATACATCTTATACTTTTTTTCATATTCTTCAGCCTCTTCCTTTGTTTTAAAAAGTGGCAACCTCTTAAAAGCAAATCCCTCAAGACCTTTTATTTTAAAAATCGTAGAGATTTCACCGTATCCGATTATCTCCGGTTTGATAGGTGATTTTTCAGGTTGGTGGGGAATAAGTTTTCTTTCAAATTTTTCAAGAATTTCTATCTCCTTCATAGATATCTCCTAAATAAATTTAATCAAATATCTTAAAAATTTAGCCTTTTTCAGAGATTTTTTTAAAAGCTTAAAAGAGAGCCTTATTTCCACCTCCGATATTGTTAGTGGAGGAAGAATTTGAACAACGGATTTATCATTGTTAGCATATACAACTAACAAGCCATTATCATAAGAGGATTTTGTAAGAGCCGGACCTGAATATTCATCTCTTAATTCAAGTCCCATCATAAGTCCCAATCTTCTGAACCCCTTAACAAATTCAGGATAAATTCTTTTAAGCTCTGAAAAATAGAGAGAAAAAAGTTCTGATTTTACATTGACATATTTCAAAAACGAGCTTTCGGAAACTATCTCCAACACCCTTTTTGCTATAATTGCTCCCGGTTCAGCTCCTCCGAATGTGGAGATATGGATAAAGGGATCTTTTCTGAAAATCTTCTCAAGTTCCTTTCTTATAACAGTTGCGGTTATAGGATAAAGCCCGCCAGACAAACCTTTTCCCAAAACAACTATATCAGGCACAACATTAAAATGTTCAAATGCCCAGAGTTTTCCTGTTCTTCCAAGCCCTGATTGGACCTCATCCAAAATCAACAAAGCACCCTTTCTTTCGCATAAATTCTTTACCTTTCTGAAATAATCCTTATCTGCAATGGGCATTCCCAGAGTAGCCGGCACTGTTTCAAGAATCACAGCTGCGGTTCTTCTATCAACAATTTCTTCCATTGCATCTATATTGTTAAATTCAACCTGAACAAAATCCGACGATGATGAGTAAAAGGGTTCTCTGTATTTTGGATCCCCAGCAGCAAGAGCAAGTCCGGTGTGTCCGTGATATCCCCCCTTAGCGGAAACAATTTTCCTTCTTCCGGTATAAGCTCTTGCAACCTTTATTGCAGTATCAATTGCCTCTCCACCGCTAACTCCGAAAATCACATAATCAAGGTCTCTGGGCATCAAATAGGAGA
>JALVQI010000141.1 GCA_027031485.1 Candidatus Aminicenantota bacterium
TTACATACAATCATATTCATCATATTGGCTGGGATTTATTAAGCGATCTGTCCGGCATATATACTCTGGGGCCTTCGGAAGGAACCGTTATAAGCAACAATGTTGTCCATGATATCCATGCTTATTCGTATGGAGGATGGGGCTTATACACGGATGAAGGCAGTACCGGTATTTTAATGGAAAACAATCTGGTTTACAATACAAAAACCGGAGGATTTCATCAACATTACGGTAAAAACAATACAATCAGGAACAATATTTTTGCATATTCCAAACTTTATCAATTACAATGTACAAGAGTGGAAAATCATCGATCCTTTAATTTTACCAACAATATTATTGTTTTTGATGAAGGTGTTGTTTTATACGGCCCATGGCATAAGATTGATATATTTATGGACTATAATATCTATTGGAATACAGCCGGAAAAACATATGATTTTGACGGTAATTCTTTTGAAGAATGGCAACAAACAGGACATGATTTAAACAGCTTTATTATAAATCCGAATTTCACCGATGCCCCTGATTTAGACTTTACATTTAAAAACCATAAGAGTATTCAAAAAATAAACTTTAAACCCTTTGACTATTCAAAAGCGGGAGTCTACGGAGATAAAGAATGGATAAAAAAAGCCTCATTGCCTGAATACATTATTACTGAGTTTAAAAAAGCTGTAGAGAAAAACATGAAAAAACAACATTGACCATATTGCGGACACCTTTGAGAAAGAATCGGTAGTATATATTGCCGCCGGACAGAACCTTTTGGCGGTATTCCGGTTTTAGCTGAGGATAGATGAACAAAATTGCAAAAAACCCCGGGAAAAGTTTACAATTTTTTCATGCCAAACATTTGGAGCAAAACCCTATTGATCAACTTGCTCGCCATGATAAAAGCATTTCGCATTTTATATTTATATAGTTTCTCCCAAAAAATCATTTGACAGGCAATAATTTTTGTGTTAAAAAATGTTATTGGTTAAAAAAAAGGGTTTGTTAAATGGTGGTTGGAATGAATTGTAATTTTACTTGTAGTGGCGGTAGCATTTTTTGGAGGAGATGATATGTATAATTATAAGAGTAAAAAAATAAAGATTAACAAGCAACATAGGCTAGTTACTTATAATGAGCATCAATTACTATTTCCATTCATTAGGACAGTTAATTTTATGCTAAGTGATATATTATGGAAAATTTTATTTTATATTTAAGGAAAATATATGAACTCTTCTACCATTGAATATAGCACTATTCGTTATAAAAGAAATTTTCTTAAAGAAGTAATTGCACGTATTGATTTTTTGAATCCCATTCCTTTGCTTGCAAACAAAATTCCTAAAAGTATTACGGACTTAATAAAAAAGAATTTTCCAATTGCAGAACCAAGAAAGGCAATAGCCCAAGAATTACAAATATCGCCAAAAAGTTTTTCTCATAAAAGAGAAGAATTTCAGGAATGGAAATTTTATAGTAAAGATAAGGATAAAACTTTAACTATTAATCAAAATTCAATTTTTGTGAGTTATAAAAAGTATAAAACATATAAAGAGATAAAAGATGAATATCTTTCAGTTATTAATATATTCGCAAAAATTTTTAATGATATTCAAGTAAGAAGAGCAGGATTAAGATATATAAATGAAATTGTTTTGGAAGGGGATCCCTTTGAGTGGCAAGAATATTTAAATAAAAAAATATTATGCTTACTAAGTTATTATCAAAAAAAAGAAGAATTATCAAGAATATTCCACGTTTTGGAATTCAATTTTAATATTTTTAATCTTAGATTTCAGTTTGGCTTATTCAATCCTGATTTCCCAGCACCAATAAAACAGAAAAACTTTATTTTAGATATGGATGCTTATAATGAAGGGATATTAGATATATCTGAGATATCAAAAATCATAGATAATTTCCATCAAAAAATTCAAGAAATGTTTGAAAATACAATTACGAACAAATTTAGAAAGATTCTCAATGGATAAAGAAAGTGTCTTTAGTAAAGAATACCGTCCAAAAGGTTCAACACAATCTTTTAAGATTGAAAAAACAAAAAAACATGAATCAATAGAACCAGAAATTGAAATTAAAAAGTATGGGATTAATAAACCAGTAAGACAAATAATTCGAGCAAAAGTTATTAATGATTAAAGTAAAAGTACAAAAAAAAACTAGAATCTATCAAGGTGATATTTTTAGGAAAGTGGAATATATAGAATATGTTTCTGAGAAATCTGGGATAATTGAAGTTTCTAAAATAATTTTTCCTTTGGTTATTGTGTTGACCCAAGATTGCGACCTTCAACAAGATTATAAATTCAGATGGTCTAGGTTAAGAAATAGTACCACTCATGATAAACTTTTGCTTTCTGTTTTGGTTGCACCTTTATACAATATAGAACATGTCTATTTAGGAGAACATTTATCTGAGTTGGGTTTTAAGATGGAACCTATCAATAAAAATAAAACTCCAGGTAAATATCTAAGGAACAATGAAAGACCTCGATATCATTATATTGAATTTCCTCCTGAAATACCTATAGTTCCATCTGTTATTGATTTTAAACATTATTTTTCTGTTAATATTAATTTTTTAAGGGAAATAAAAAATACAAATTTTGTTTGCCGTGTTTCTGAACTATACCGTGAAAATATATCACTGCGATTTTCTAATTATTTATCAAGAATTGGTCTGCCATGAAAATAACTTTACCCAACTCCGGACTACACGCGGACACAAATATATAAATTATAAATGATGATTCTGCGAAAGCAGATTTATTAAAATGTCTCACGTAAGTTAAGACTATTCGTTGGTGGGGGAAAATGTTAAAACTCAAAAATCTAACTAAAATACAGCCTATGTGCTGTTGAAACATCAGCTACTAAACCCTTGAGAAGAATAAAGAAAGCATAACAAATCACTTTACGTAGAAATATTTTTATTCCACTTCTCTGCTTTAGACAATAAATACGCGAAGGATAAGAACAATTTAACAAACATTTTTTTTAAAATTGACATTAGTAGTGAAATAAATAGAGTAAACATTTGAGAAGTAGCTGTTAAAGGTTTATAATTAATAATCAAAGATGAGAGAATGTTGTATAAGAAAGAGATTAATATTTAATATTAAGGAAGGAGGTATTTTATGTCTCAAAAGGTTGTTTATGATATTATTCATGGAAATATTGAAATATCCAAACTTGAATCTATTTTATTAAAAGATCCTATAATTAATAGATTACACCAAATACTTCAAAATTCTACAGCATATACAGTATATCCAAATTTAAAATATACAAGATTTGAACATTGTTTAGGGACAATGGACTATGCAGGAAAAATCTTCCAATATGGGCTAGTAAATTCCTTATCTTCTAAAGAGTTTTTGGAAGAAAAAAAGGATATTATAATTAAAATAATTCAAACAGAGGAAGAAGATTTATTTACCGATTTTAGGGAAATGGCTAAATACAGTGAAACCATAAGAAAAATTTTTTCCTTAAAAGAGAATGACTCCTTCTCAATAGTACTTAGCAAAGAGGATTTTCTTACTTATTTAGATGATTTAATTGGAGTAGGTTTTCACAACAGAAATCTATTTTCAAGTAATTATAAAGATAAGATTACTAATAAATATTATCAATACGAAATTATCAATAAATTATTAAATCAATCCGTCAGGATTTTTGGGCTTCTTCATGATATCGGTCATCTTCCATTAAGTCATTTATTTGAATTTGCTATTGACAGTTTTTATGACTATTTATCAAAAATAGAGAATAAGGAAGGTATTTATAATGAATATTTTAATAATATAAAGGAAATTTCTGACAAATCTGATGAGAAGAATAAAGACCAGATCCATGAATTAATTGGGAAAAAAATTACCCGATATATTTTATATAATTTAAATTTAAAGATCCACGAAGATAAATCACTTGAGATAAAACAAAAAGCAATTTTTCTTTTTATAGTACAAATCATAGATTTCATCTTAAAAGAAATTGAAAAAGGAAAAGAAAGCAGATTGTATTCTATTTATTCAATTGTTTCAGGAACTATTGATGCAGATAGACTCGATTTTGTACAAAGAGATGGCTTATTATCCGGAGTAGCTAAATGTTCAAGTAATGTAAATCGATTAATTAGAATGTTTTGTCTTGGGAAGAATCCATTACCAGAAAAAAATGATAAATTTTTGTTTATGCCATCAATACAATCACTAAATGATGTGGAAGAATTACTAAACAATAGATTGAAAATTTATAAATTTGTAATAAATCATCATGCTGTAAAAAGATCAGATTTCCTTTTTCAAAAATTAATTGAACTAAAATTAAAAAAAGAAATAGAAGAATTAAACAAAACAAATCATAGATCACTTTTGAAATTAAACAGATTAATTAATACAATTGATATTGCAAGGGATTTATTAAAAATAAATAATATTACAAGGGGTCTTTCCTCCATAAATGTTAGAAAATACATACAGCTTACTGACTATTGGTTGTTAAGTATATTAAACAAAGAATATATTGAAGTTATTTTGAATGATGAACCTGAGAATGATAATCTCTACGATAGTTTATTAAAGGAGATATATGAAAGTAAGCGTGAATTCAAAAGTCTCTGGAAACGAAGCTATGAATATCAAAATTTTTTATTAATTTTGGGTCGAAAATTTATTGAGAGTAAAAAACTAACTGAATATCAGTTCAAAAAAGATAGAGGGCTTGAACGTTTTGAAAAAGAAATAGACTTATTATATAATAAGTCTATGAAAATAATAGAAAAATTTAAAGAAAATGAAAATAAAATTAAAGATTATGAAAAAAAATTTTGGAAAAATATTGATCAAAAGGAACGAGGACAGTGGCGAGAAAAATTAAAGATAGAAATAGAAGACAATATTAATTACAAGAATTCTTTTATAGAATTAGGGAATAGTTTGATTTCATATATGAATGTGTTTGACGAAGCTCTTTGGGTAAAAGAGATTTCTAATGAAATTTCCAAAGAAACCTCTTCGGAAATTCTTATATCTCCAGCTAAAATAAAAAAAGGGATAGAAAATTTATATTTAATTGATAATAAAAATGGGAAAAAGGTATTCTTTTATAAACAAGTCTCCTGTCAAGAAGAAACAATCAAGAAAGAAATTAAATTATATACTAAATTTTTTGTTTTTTATTCTAATTCTAATAAAAAAGGGAAAATCAAAAATCTGCTTGTAGAGAAAATATGTGAATTTTTTACTACAAATTATTTAAAAAGGAGGAGAAACGATAATGTGTAAACAATTTAGTTATGCAAAAAAAATAGTTGAATCTTATATTAAGAAGAAAGAGCCTTTTACATTTAACCAAATTAAGAACAAAATTATTGAGAAAGATGGTGTATTGCGAATTTCACCTGGAGTTACTGTTAGCGATTTTCTGTCAAATTTAGAAGAACGAAGAATAATTTATTATGATTCTTTTTTAAAACAATATAATTTTTACGAAAATCTAAAAAATCTTGATACAAGAACAAAAAAAATTATTAAAAAAATATATATTTGTTGAAAATGAAAGAAATAGAAAAAAACAGGAAATAAAAATCATGTTTTTGTTGAAAAACGAAGAAAAGAAAGAAATATTATTATTAGAACAAAGCGTTTAAAATTAATTATAATAATACTAAATAATAATAATAATAATACTAAATAATAATACATAATACTAAAAAAATTTTAAAATAATCTCATTATGAGAAATGTTTGAATAGATGTGTTTTTAATAGATATTAAAATAAGCTTATAAGTAGTTATTATTGCCAACAAATGCTATACATAACAGAGAAAGGAATATTGGTATTGAACTTTGAACCAACAAAATAAGATCATTTGTAAATTTAAAAAAGTGTCTTCCAATATTTCATACCTATACAATTAGACTTAATTTAAAAAATACGATTATTAACAACTCAATAACAACTAGGGATTAACAATTTCTACTTTAGAATAATAAAGCATATAATTATGTAATTAAAAACAATTTTATTGAAAAATTTCTGTTTTCCCCCTTAAACCAAAAGAGGGGAATTCATCATTTCCTCTTAGCTGTAAATTTTCGTATAAGAACTTTGTAAAACTTGTTTGAGTGGAGATTTTCATTATGTTAAAAATTGTATTAGTAGCAAAAGAGCCAACCTAAGGTTTCAAAATGTGTTACCGAAAAGAATTAATTAATGATTAAAAAATATTATAATAATTTGTTGTTTAACCTAAAGTGATGTTAATTTGTTTAATAGATTTGTTTTTTAAGGGTGTAATTTTTTAAATGAAATTAAAAGAAAAAGGACATCGTGTTTCAAGTGTAAAAAAGTTTGATTTACTTGGTAATGATGAAATAGGCTTATCAAAAGCTTTAGCATACACTCTTGCCCATAACAGAAATTCATTATTTGAATTACTACATTATTTAGGAATCAAGAAAAAAAATACATTAAAAAATTTTGAAAGAATAATTATTGAAATAGAAAAGGAGCGAACGGAAGGAAGGACCGATATAGAAATAAAAATGGAAAATAAATTTCATATAATTATAGAAAGTAAAGTTAAAAAGAACAAAGTTACTAAACAAAGAACTCAATATTTAAATTCGTTTGACGATAAGGTAAGGAAAAAAGTAATGTGCTTTATTACTAAAGTAAGAAATACTAATAAAGAAATTCAAAAAGGAATCGATATAATAAATCTCGATTGGTTCGAATTAATAGAATTATTTAATACAAATAAGTTGACAAAAAGTAATGTAGTAAAAGAATTTTTAGAATTTACTACAAGGAGTTATAAAATGAATGAGCTAAGAGAAATTTTAATTCAAGATCTTAGTGACGAAAATGAAATCAAACGATTTAAGGAATTTCATGTTTACAGGAGAGATATAACATTTGGAAGCCCATTATATTTTGCTCCATATTTTACACGAAGAGCAAAACAAAAAGAAGGGGTAGGTATTGCATATTTATCAAAAGTTTTAGGCGTTTTAACTTTAAAGCCCAAAGATATTATATACTTTGAATCAGATTTGTTAAGATTTGCGAATAAAGATCAAAGTATAGTGGACACATGGAAAGATGGAGTATTGTTGACTGATGAAAAAACAGAGAATTTTTACACATTTTACTTTTTAGGAGAACCACTAAAACTAAATAAGAACTTGCTCAAAGATGGAACGAAGAAAAAAGGTAGAGGAAAAAATTGGATCGCAGCAATGATACCCAAAAACAGAAGTGTAACTTTCGAGGAGTTTGTAAAAAGAATAAATATGGCATATAAAAAGAATTGATAACAATATTTGTAACTCTCTATAAGTAATTTGAATGCTTATATATCTAGTTTGAACATAACTTTAAAAATACAATATTTTTATTTGTAATATATTTTAACCTTTACTTTTTTAATAAAAGAACAAAAAGGGGATATTTTCATTTATTCTTGACTGTTGTACTTATAATCCTTTCTCAATTACCCTTTATCAATCAAAAACCCCCAATCCAAATTCCCCAAAACCTCATTTTTTTTATCAACAACCTTCCCCAAATCCGCAGAGCAGATGTTTAAAGAGATATTATCCTCAAATTTCCAGCTTTGTTCCTGATTACGTAAATCTTTGGGGAAATATCAGAAAGCAAATATTTATGCTCTTTTGATTTTCAGTTTTATTATTTGTTTTTGTAGAAATTTTGAGGGTTTGAAACTCTTGTTATTTATGTAAATACAAACTTCTCCGTCGTCTACTATTTCAGTATAGAGATGGGGGAGTTTCTAAACTCCTAAATGAAATAAAGGATTTGAGTAAAGTGAAATGAATATAGATACCCACTTGTTGTACAAGTGCAATAGCATCGAAGCGAAGAATTATGGGCCTCCACTATATCTTTTTTTTTAATTTTGTTAATCCCAGTTTTTCTTTAAATACTTCAATGAATTGGCTTTTTCTCCCTTAATTTTAGAACAGGAAACCAATTAGCTTGTATCTTTTTCTCCAAATAATCTCGGCGGCTCAATCTTAATCTTGTATTTTTGTTCAATTTCTTCTAAAAAATCCTTTTTCATTGATCTGTTTTAATTAGAGGTTCTCCTTTTGCTTCTATGAAAAGATGGTATTGTTAAATATCATTGGAATTTTCTTTCTTTAAAAAACAACACAAAATCAGCCTCCATAGCTTTCCGATCCCATATATATGTGTTATAAAAAGATGCTCCTGATTTTGGTTTGATTTCTACCCTTTTTCTCCTTCTTTTCTATTTTTTTGTCTAACGTGACAGCTTAGGGGAGCCTTTGTAGCGTCAGCGGAATAGCGGATAGGTGGAGCGCTTTGTTGGGCTATTTATCAGTTTTAAATGCGTCTTTATACGATTGTATTCTATCAAGTTCTTGTTGAACTCTTATTCCAAGATACCCTCTTTTAGGCCAGTCAAGCCAAGATAGCTCCAAGTTAAAATTAAAAAGCCTGTGTAACCCTTGATATAAAGCCTTTGGAACCTCGTTATCCCTTTTGTGATTCTGAAAAACTACATGGTCTGTACGGGTATCAGTCACAACAAAATCAATCAAAGAATTTGACCAGAACCGACCATCATATTCCATTTTGTATAACTTAGACGGTAAGCCAATCATTGAAAGCTGATCAAAAATATATGTGCCTTTTTTTGCATAAAAAGTATTCCAAAAAGCACCAGATGTTATCTCCTCTTGAAAAGCGCTTATCGGAAGAAATTGTTCCATCCCAAGATCTAGAATCCAAAGCATTGGATCTTTAAGATCTACCCATAATATATTGATAGAGTTTTTCTCAAATTGGTGCTCCTTCTGTTTTATTGCAGCCAGTTTTGACACTGCCTCGCCTTGAACAGTATCTATATTCCTTTCTGGCCACCCAAAGGGAAAAATCTCATATACTTTACCTTTGACTTTATCAGTACCAAACGATTCGTGTTCTAAGGTATGTCTTTTTGTTCTATGCTGAGGGGTATTAACTTCTATTCTGATTGTATTTCCATCTATATCGATCGAAAAATCACTTCCTTTTTTTCCAGATTTTATACGAGAACCCCAAACCCATATAAGCTCACCATAAGCCCTTATCTCTCCCAATGCTGCAGATACATTTGATACATCCTCATCCTCTAAAATTATTTTTGCTTTTTCTCTTAGCCATGATTCATTTTCATCTTTTACTAATTTAACGCATTTGTCCGTTCTCATAGCAACATCCTTGGTTCTGTCGTTCTCCCCAAGAATAAGTGAGATTAGAGGATGAGTCTTATCGATAGAATACTTTAGCCCATTTGCGTAAGGCCAAAATATTTCTCTCAAGTTAGGATAGTTTTTAAATTTTTCTTTGAGGCTCATTTAATAATCCTTTTAGCCCAACGACCAAGCTCACCTGCACCCTCGCAGGCGTAGCCGAGAAGGCGTCAGGTGCAGCAGATTGTTATGTGGAAAATTGTAAATATTTTTTTATCTCTTTCGTATTAGTTGGATTAGAAATATTTGGTACTGATAAATTATTATTAAATATAATAATTTCTTTGCCCATTGAAGCGCCACCTGCAAAATAATTTAGTGAATAAATATTTTTCTTAAAATTATTATATAAATTTTTTATTAGTGAAACATTATCATATGATATGATCCAATATTGATTTTTTAATTTTTTTAATAGAGTAGCAATACTCTTATGGTCTTCATAATTATAGAAGTTTAAATATAGGTTTTTGCCTTTCTCATAATATGGAGGATCTAAATAAAATAGTGTCTTTCGCGGAAGGTCTTTATATAGTCTTCTAATTATTATTAAAGCATCTTCATTGTATAAGTGAATTCTATTTTTGTAATTTGCTATCAATTGTATTCTATTTATCAATTCTTTCTTATTGAATCTTGCGTCCATTTTCCATTTACCATTTTGGTTTTTACCACCTATTAATCCAGCGTTTAATATACCTGACCTATTTGTACGATTAAGATAGAAAGTAGAAAATCCAACTTCTAATATTGAATATTCATATGATTTTAAATATATATTCTTTTGTTTTCGCCATTCATCTACACTTATATCTGTGTCAAAAACTTTTTTACATAATTCCTCAGTAAAATTCAACACAGAATACCAAAAACAGTAAATATTAAAATCTAAATCGTTAATATGAATATCAGAAACATATTCGTTTATAAGTAAATCCAATGCAATTGATGCGCCACCTGCATATGGTTCAACATAATTTCCATCAATCAAGAGGTTCTCTTGTAAAATAAGTTTAATAAAATTTGATAATTTACCTTTTCCACCAGGATATCTCAATGGAGAATAATATCTCATATTTACATTAAATCCCAAATTTTTTGAATGAAAGGTTCAATATTATCCCAGGTAATTTTTAAATCATTTTCCATAGGATTATAATTTTTATTATGAACATAAGCATTAAAGGTATTAATTGAAAATATGGAATTGGGACTTGCGACCATTGTGTTAATAGGTTTTAATTGATGCTTCGTTAAGTGACCGTTTTTTCCCAAGTATTCTGAAACTGCTTGGACCTTTTTAATCAATTTTGCATTGATATTAACATTTATATTTTTATTTTCTATAAATGAATCCAAACTTAATTCAATAAAAACTCTAAATGTAATCGCGGCAGCATTAATGTATTCTCTTAAATCAAGATCTTTTAATTCTCTATAAATTTTATTTATACGAATTTGATTAATATGTATGATACAACTCTTTGGAATAATCGTATTTCTGGTTGTTGATAAATGCTTACTTTTTTTCTTCTCTTTTTCTTCAGGCTTTATAGTGGTAGGGGGCGAAGAAGTTATTATTTCCCATTTCGACGTTTTCTTCGTTTTATCAGGTAACTCTGAATCTTTAAACGTTTCAATATAATTTGCTCTATCATCTTTGTAATAAATATTTTTTACAGTAAAATCATCTTTTAGTAAATCTTTTATTATTTTGGTAAGAGGTTTAATAATCTCTTTAGGTGGTAAATGGGAAATAATCCTACCATCTTTTATTTCAATTCCAATAACTTCTCTTATATCTGGATCAGTAATAAGACGTTGAAGACTAGATATTGGAACCTGTCCTAATTTTTGTCTTATATCATCATTAAAAAATTCACTCTTATTAAGAAAATCTATGATTTGTAAGGAATATTTTGATTTGCCTTCAAATCTTTCTTCAAATCGAGCTTTTTGCTGTGCATCCCAACTTACTATGCCAATACCTTCATTTTCACCAGTATGTTTTAATTTTATCCATCTTAAAGCATCTTTTTCATCACTAAAAATAACACAATTTAATTTCGTTATAGGATTAGATTTAAACTGTCCTGACAATTTTCGAAATTTGTTTAAAATACTTTTTTTGCTTTCAGGAATTAAATCCGGGTTATTAAGTAATTTTAGAACAGTCACTCTTCTGTTCCCTTCTAAAACATTGTATTTTCCATCGTTTTTAGGATGATGTGTCACAATAATTAAATCAGAAGGGTTAACACCATTATCAATAATATCTTGAGCTAATTTTACAAGTTTTTCTTTTTGATTATCTATCATTAAAGATATAGCTTCTCTTTGAGTTCCTACCATTTCAAAACGCGGATTTTCAGTATTTACCATTAATAGAGTAACATCTAATAGACGAATTTCATATTTCATATCAACCACCTTTATTATACCACATAATATAAGATCAAGTGTAATAATGAAAAAAGCAAAGGTTGCTCTCCGGGACTACCTAATCTATGTTGCACATTAATTTTTAATTATTTGTTATTAATTGTTTTACTCATAATTTCTCCTTATTTTGTTTTCTTGTATATGTTGCTATTTTGGCAACAAATACTAAAAATCAACGGGACCAAATCCACTTTTTAAATCTTTCTCATGTACTATTTTTACCTTTTTCAAATGTTCCTTTAAAGAATGAACAATTTTCTTAGGTAACATAGTAGTACTCTCTTTTTCTCCCATTTCAATAGAATGCTTTTTGTTATGAAAAAATATAAATCTTTTACCCCAATTAATGTAAGATCCTTCAGTCTTTAAACTATAATGTTTAACTCGAATAACTTATCTTATTCGGTCTAAAAGTTTTGGTGTATTCTCTCTCATATCATCAAAAATCTTTTGCTATTAATTAACCTCTGAAACCAAGACACAATAAATTTTTTACGAAATATCACCTCCTTACAATGAATTTTCCATCAGACATGCTACCGCCCTTTGTTTAAAACAGCAAAAAATCAGAATATTTTTAATCATTAACCTTACTTTGCAGCAAATTAAAACCCTTAATCAAGGTTTTTTTGCTGTTATTATAAATATAAAATAGGAAAAAGAGATTGTCAAGTGATTTTGATTTTCCCAGCCCCATCTTTTTAAATTAGTAAAACATTATAAATTCTTTTTTATCACTTTAAATAATTCAAATATTACCTTTCTTTTTGAAGTTACAATTTAAAAATGACACATATTGTTAAAATAAATTATGTCACATAATACTATATAAGAGAGAAAGAAAGAAATAAGTTTTATCTTAAAGTTTATATCAGCTGAAATAAAAGTAAATGGCTTAGAGTTCAACAACAGTTATTTCCTTCTCCTTTATCTCTTTGAAAAATTTTTTAATGCAGCTCAGATACTTTTCCGAGTTTATGGATTTTCCTTTGAAAAACAGATTCAGAATCTCATAAGCATAGCAATAAAAAGCCTCAGAAAGATCTTCAACTTCCACACTATCCTCATAAAGATAAATCAAAATCATATCCTTATCCGTGTTTAAAATATCCAGATCATACTTGCCATTATAAACGGGACCTTCAGGGTAAAATCTAAAACCTCTTAAATCTCCGAACCAGATTTTAACGGGAGCCTTTTCAATATCTTTGAGAAGATGAAGAAAACTGTTTAACCTCCTGAGGGTTTTTTTCAAAAATTCCATAAGAACCGTTAAATCCTTGAACAAAAACTCCTTCTTTAATATTCCGCTACCTCTCCAATTAATAATATCAAGAGCCTTATCGGAAATCTCCTTAGAGCCAAAACTCATCAAAAGCTCATAAACCTTTAAAAACACATCAGAGTCAAGATCTTTCCGCTCTTTTGAAATATTTCTAAACTCTTTCAGGGCTTCTAACTTCTCATCATCCGAGAGCTTTTTTGCCAACTCCAAACCTTTTAAAAAAGAACCTTCACTTAAAATTTTATTTATCTCATTTAATTTTATCATCTGCCCTTTTTTATATTATACCATACGACCCTCTCAAAATATCACAAAACCTGTATCAAATAGTGATAGAGGTTAGAGTTTTTTTGAAAAAAATAGTGTGAATTTTAAAAAAATCAGCTATTATTGCACTGAGCATTCGAAGAAAAAATGTTCATAATTTTAAAAACAGAGTAATAAGATTAAAATTTGTTTGACTGTTGTTTGACAGATAAAGTAAAATTTGTCAAGTAAAATGCGGAAAATACTTGACAATATTTCTTATTAAACAGAAAATTGCCACTCTTGATATGAATGGGATGATTAATGTCAAGTATTTTGAGCAAAATACTTGACAATATGCAAAAAAAAGATTATATTTTCAGTATGAATGTTGCAAAGAGAATAGAAGAAAAAATTAATAAAATTGAAGAAGGTGATATTTTTACATATAAGGATCTTTTAATAAAAAAAGAAGAATATTTTGCTGCTTCAAAAACAATTGAAAGATTAATAAAAAAAGAAATAATCAAGCGTATTTCAACAGGTACTTTCTACAAACCAAAGAAAACTATCTTTGGAGAATTAAGACCAAATGAAGAAAAAATAATTACTCCTTATTTATTTAAAGATGGTAAAAGAATCGCCTATATAACAGGTTTGTTGCTGTACAATAAAATGGGATTGACAACCCAAGTACCCCGAGTTATAAGTATTGCAAGTCGCGAAAAAAGGATTTATATATCAAGAGGAAACATAAAAGCAAATGCCGTAAAAAGTTATGTGGAAGTTACGGAGGAAAATTTCCAATATCTCCAGATATTGGATGCAATAAAAGATTTTAAAAAAATCCCGGATTTGGATTTAAAAAACGGAATAAAAATATTATCTAATATCTTAAAAAAATTATCGAAAGAAAATATTGAAAAACTTGTAAATTATAGTTTAAGTTATCCCCCGAGGGTAAGGGCGCTACTTGGTGCTATATTAGAAGAGATTGGCAGAAAAGAAAATCTTGAAAAATTACAAAATAGCCTGAATCCCTTTTCAGTTTATAAATTGGGGATAACAAAAGAAATATTACCTACCGCTGAAAATTGGAAAATAAAATGAATTTACATAAAAACAAGGAAATTTTTAAGGAAGCGATAATTGCAACATCGCAATTAAAAGGCATTGCTGAAATATATATTGAGAAAGATTATTGGTTAACACTAATACTGAAGACCGTATTTGAAAGTGAGATTGGTAAAGAGGTTGTTTTTAAAGGTGGAACAGCATTATCAAAATGTAATAGTTTGATAAAAAGATTTTCGGAAGATATTGATCTTGTTGTATTGAGAAATCCGAAAGAAACGGGAAATCAACTGAAAAAGAAACTTAAAATAATCTCAAAGTTTGTGGAAAAAATTGTTCCGGAAATTGAGGTTGAAGGAATAACAAACAAAAAGGGGATGATTAGAAAAACTGTTCATATTTATCCGAAAATATTCAAAGGATTATTCGGACAAATTAAAGATAATTTAATTATAGAAGCAACTTGGCTCGGAAGTTTTGAGCCCTTTGAAAAAAGAAAAATTAATTCTATGATTTATGAGATGATGATTGAAACAAATCAGCATAAAATTGCTGATGAATACGGACTAAATCCTTTTGAAGTAAATATTTTAAGCCCGAAACGGACAATCTGCGAGAAGATAATAAGTTTAGTCAGATTCTCGTACACAGAAAACCCAATAGAAGATCTTAATAATAAAATCAGACATATTTATGATATAAATCAAATGTTAAAAGATGAAAACATTAAAATTTTTTTTGAATCGGAAAAATTTGATAATCTGTTTATAAGAGTAGCAAATGATGATATGTTAAGTTTTAAAAGTAACAATGAATGGTTAAAAAATCATCCCAGCCAAGCTATAATTTTTAAAGAAAGTAATAGTGTTTGGAATAAAATAAAGACAACTTATTTTTCCACTTTTAGCAAACTGGTTTACGGAGAATTACCAAGCGAGATTGAGATTTTGGAAACACTGAAAAAAATATCAAAAAGACTATCAAAATTAGATTGGAAAATAAATTACAAAAAATAAACAACCTCCTATCCCAAACTAACTATATAAGAAATGTCGCAAAATCTACAAGTAATTTTTTCACTCTTTCAGGCTTTATTCTTCCTTTACCCCAATATCATTAGGGCAAGATTATCAGGATGAATACTTATATGCAATATCCAAAATATCGGTTACAATTTCATTAAGATGTTCAATTTCAGGGTTGAATTTAAAAAGATAATCAACTTCAGGATAATCCCAATCATTAATATTATCAACAATTATGAGGAATGAATCACACCTGACTTTTTCATCATCACTTAAATTACTATCTTCGGTGTTACCAGCTTTGACAAAAGATAGAAACTGTTCCCATACCTTATGGTCAAGGACATTTCTGTCAACTATGGTTGCAAAGTTTGGCACTGCTATGATGTCCTGCCCTTCTCCCTCAAAAACTTCAACATTGTTTTTTTCAGCCCATTTTTTAATACTCTTTTTAAGGTTTTCATTCTTAGCAAAATAGGCAATTGTAGAGCTGAATTTAAAGCCTTTCATTATCCCTCCTATCTTTTATTTTTTAATTTCACTAATTATCTTATCCATTTAATCTCCTCAGCTTTTTTATATTCTCAAGATATCACATAACCTGTATCAAATAATGATAGAGGTTTGAGTTTTTTTAAAAAATCACAGAGAATAAAGCGGGTGTTTTTTTAGTTTCAATAAATATTGCCAATATTTTTCGCTCATAAAAGATTAAAAATTATTTGACAGGGGATTTTTTTTGTTTTAGTATTTATTATCAACAGTAAAAGATGATTAAGGGTTTGGAATAATTAAATAAAAGGAGGATAAAATGAAAAATAAGAAAAAGGAAATCGTTGAAACTAAAATTCATGAGTATTTATTTGAACTTGTTAAAGAAACATCAAAAGAATTATTGAAAATCTATTTTGATAATCCAGAAAGAAAAACTCTTTTAAAGTTTCCTAAATACAATAACGGAGAAAAAAGAGTTAGTGAACAAGAATTGAGATTTGCATTGGTTACAATACATCAATTTTTATCTTCCAATATATACTATTCCATAGAAACTCCTACTAAAGAAACATATGCTTTTAGCAAAGGATCAGACGGACGAAGTGCAGCTTCAGATTTAAGTTTTTACAATAAAGAAAAAAAGATTATGAACATTGAGTTAAAGGCTCATAGTCCGAGAGGTTTTGAAATAGACAAAGATATTGAAAAACTTACAAAAGAAAATTGTAATGGGGCTTGGATTCATTTATTTAAAAACGAAAATCGTAAGACAGTAAAAAATTTATTTGAAAATTTTAATAAATCATTTAAAGAAAATCCAAAATCTAAGAAACCCATTTCTTTTCATATTTTAATTTTAAAAACAAAAACATTGCTTTCAAGAATAGGAAAAGAAAATGAAACAGATTATAGTAAACCTAATGAAATTTTTAGTATAGATTATAATGATTGGCAAGAATACAGAAATAGACCAGGAGAATACAAAAAAGGAGATTGGAAAATAACAATTTTTTAACTAATGAAACTATCCTTTAAAATCCACAGAGGGGCAGATGAGATTGGGGGTTCGTGCGTTGAGGTCTGGACAGAAAACACGAGAATATTGCTTGATTTTGGTATGCCCTTGGTGAAGAAAAACGGAAATGAATTTGATTTTAGCAAATACAAAAATTTAGATACAAATGAATTAGTTGAAAAAGGGATATTACCAAACATTAAAGGGCTTTATGATGATACGGAACAATCAATTTCCGGAGTAATCATCTCCCATGCTCATATTGATCACTATGGATTGACAAACTATATAAATAAAAAGATTAAATTCTATATGGGGAAAGCCACCTACAAGTTAATTAAAATTAACAATCTCTTCACTTCACAAGAAATAAGTTTAAAGAATGTAGTTTATTTTGAGAAAGAAAAATCATTTAAAATCGGTAATATTTCAATTACCCCGTATTGGGCTGATCATTCCGCTTTTGATGCATATTCCTTTTTAGTTGAAGCTAATGGCAAGAGTCTTTTTTATTCGGGTGATTTTCGTTCCCATGGTAGAAAATCAAAAGTTTTTTATCGGTTTACCCATAATGCACCGCAAAATGTTGATTATTTACTTCTTGAAGGAACAACTATTAGTAGAGATAATAAGCCATTTAAAACGGAAACCGAAATTGAAAATGAATTGACTAAAATTTTTAAACAAAAGGGAAAGCTTAATTTGATTTATACTTCGGGGCAAAATATTGACAGAATAATTTCAATCTATAAAGCATGCAAAAGCTCGGGAAAAATATTAGTAGTGGATGTTTATTTAGCAATGATTTTGAAAGCATTATCAGAATTTGCAGAAATACCATATCCTTCAAAAGATTTTAAAGACATAAAAGTCTTTTTTTCTTATTATTCCAGCTTAAAATTAAGAAAAAATGAAAAATTATTGTATCAATTTGCCCATTATAAAATAACAAAAGAAGAGTTATTCAGACAAAAAGATAAAATTGTGATGATTGTCAGACCTTCTATGAAAAAGGATTTGGAGAAAATAAGGGGGCTTGAGGGAGGAAACTTTATTTATTCTCTTTGGAAAGGTTATATGCAAAATCCCTATGTAAGGGAGCTTCTGAACTTTTTAAAAGAAAAAGAATTTAAAATTTACAATATTCACACAAGCGGGCATGCGGATATAAAGACCTTGAAAAAATTAGTTAATGCGATAAAACCAAAACATATTGTCCCGATTCATACATTTAAAAAGGATGAATACAAAAAAATTTTTCCCATACCTATTTTGGAATTAAAAGACGGAGAAACAGGGGAAATATAGTTTTAAATCTCTCGGTTTATTCTAAAATAGAGCACCCTTAAATTTTTTCATTTTTAAGTATTTTATTTTTCTGGATTAAAAAACTCTTTGTATTTTACTCTTAAGTAGGCTTGGAGATATAGAATAATTCCGATATTGTAAAAGGCTTTTTTGCTGCATACATAAGCTGCATAATTTTCCAATTTCTCGTATAATCTTTCAATAAAATCTTTTTTAAATCCATTATTAAAAGCTTTTTCCATAAATTCCCTTTTAATACTCTCCAAATTTTTTGTCTTCTTTCCAAGTGATCTTCTCATTGATAGAGCTTCCTCTTTTGAAAAGCCTCCGAATCTTCTTATAATTTCCTCAATCTGCTCATGATATAAAATCAATCCGTAAGTTCCCTCTAAAATTTCCTTTAAAATAGGATGCTCATACTGAACTTTTTTATTAATCCTTTTTCTCTTTATAAACTCTTCACTTATCCCTAAGGATAAAGGCCCGGGTCTTGAAATAGCCAATAAGTGCACTAAATCATCAAATTCCTCTAATTTCATTTCTCTAACAACTTCTTTTATGATTTCCTTTTCAATCAAAACATCAGTTTCAAAATTCCAGCTATTCAAAAATCTTAAAACATCTTTTTCATCTAAATTAATTTCAATAATTCTTTCCTTCATTTTACCTCCTCACCTTTTGTTTACATCTTCAAAATATCACAAAACCTGTATCAAATAGTGATAGAGGTTTGAGTTTTTTTGAAAAAAATTTATATATTAAAATAGATAAATGTAAAATTTCGGAGTGTCAGTACTGTTTTTTACATAAATTTCAGGAGTTGGTATCCGGATTTCTATATTTTCAATTTTTTTGATACTACTTATACTCCTTTAATTCACCTTTTCTATTCAATATATTTCTTTTTCAACTCTTATAAATATTAAAAAATTTTATTCACTCTATAATCCTGCCCGGTGTCCAGGGTGCTTTGTATTTTTCAAGAATGGAATTAAGTCTTGGTATATCTTTCGTTTTAACTTCTTTTAACTTTTGAATTAAAGGCTCAAGCTCCTCCACTATAATATTGTATGTTTCATACTCACTCTTTGATGGAGCACAGGTTGAGCTTATCTCTGAATCAATAAGGAAATTTAATCTTGAATAAAGGGGCGGATGGGTCGGAGGAATTTCCTCTCTACTTGCCTTTGGTTTAAATCCTTTAATCTGAAAGATTATATAATCAAGTTTTTTATAGACTTTCCTTACCTCTGGAAAAATATTTTCCATTCCTCCCGGAACTTCGGATACTGTCTGCTCTATCTGAACTACATTTTTCATCAATTCCTGAGCTTCACTCAATGTTCCGATTAACTTTCTTGTAATCTCTGAAACCTTTCTTTGAAATTCATCTTTGGCCTTTTTATCCTTAGCAGCCAATGGATTTAAATTTAGTGCTTTTACAAAAAATTCCTTGGGCTTTACAAGCTCTGTCACCTTACCGTCAATAACTTTTGAGATTGAAACCTTATATTTACCCGGCATAACAAGAAAACCGCCTCTTTCCTTTTTATAAGGATTAAACTTTTTACCTTTCACCTTGACGACATCAGTCGAAGGGTATCTTAAATCCCATACAACCCGGTTTATCCCCTTTTTAGGCTTAACTTTCAAACTTCTGACAATTTTACCTTCACTATTGTAAATATTAAAAAGAAGAAAAGGAGGAATTTCTTTATTCTCTTCTCTAACCTCTTCCCAAGAAAGTACCCTTATTTTTTTACCCTCTTTAAAGAGCTTCTTTTCAAGAATATGTCTTTTTTGTTTTTTTGTTTTATACGAATCTTTTAAATAATAGGTAAAAATTGCTCCGAAAGGAGGATTTTGGCCATAGTATTCATTTCCCTGCCCGTATTTGGGTCCTGTTTCAATATATAAAAGAGCCGGCTTTATATTAAAAAGATGTGCTTCTTTTCTTAAAACTTCCTTTGAAATCTCTCTTAAAGGAGAATAATCATCAAGTATGTAAAAGCCTCTTCCGAAGGTTGCTATGACAATATCATTTTCTCTCTTTTGAATTGCAATATCTCTTACTGCAATTGTCGGAAGTCCTGATTTTAATTGAATCCAGTTTTTGCCTCCATTTAAACTAAAGAAAAATCCAAACTCTGTTCCTACAAACAAAATATTTTTGTTTTTAAAATCTTCAGCTATTGTGTGAACAGAACCATTTTTAGGAAGATCAGACGAGATTGATTTCCATGTTCTTCCTCTGTCTGTACTCTTTAAAACATATGGTTTGAAATCATCCGATTTGAGATTATTGAAGGTTGCGTAAACCGTGTCCTTATCAAATGATGAAGCTAAAATATCGCTGACATAGGTATACTTTGGAACTCCCGGGAATTTATCAATTTTTCTCCATGTTTTTCCACCGTCCTCGGTTACCTGAATCAATCCATCGTCCGTTCCCACATAGAGCAAATTCTCATCAAGAGGGGATTCCTCAAGTGAAACAATTGTTCCGTAGAGAGATGTTGACACATCCTTTGCCACAGCATCTGTACCCCAATATTTTCCCATGACTTTGAATGAATTTCTGTCAATTTTAGCGGTAAGATCCGGGCTTATGACTTTCCATGAGTCGCCCATATCATCGCTTCTGAAGACCTTGTTTGCAGCCATATAGAGTCTTGTATGTGAATGATGACTTATGATAAAAGGCGTATCCCAATTCCATTTATATGTTTTTTCTCCCTTTTTAGGTTGAGGTTTGATATTTTTCTTCTCTTTTGATTTTCTGTCATATCTGATTATATTTCCATACTGCCATTCAGAATAAACTATATCGGGATTCACAGGATCAACTCTTGACCAGAACCCATCTCCGAAAACCGTAATAAACCATTCTCCCTTTGTAACACCTTTTGAGTTTATGTTTCTTGAAGGACCTCCCATGCTTGCATTATCCTGAGTTCCTCCGTAGACATAGTAAAAAGGTTTTGAGTTGTCCACAGTAACTCTGTAGAACTGAGTTATGGGAAGATTTGCAAAATGTACCCAGTTTTTTGTCCCGTCAAAAGTTTCATATAAGCCCCCGTCAGAACCCACTCTAAGATGTTTTGTATCTCTGGGATCAATCCATAAAGCATGGTCATCAACATGCTTACCTTTAAGACCAATGGTTTTCCATGTTTTACCCCCATCTTCTGTATAATGGGTAACTGTTTCAACCGAGTAAACCTTATCTACATCTTTGGGATCGCAAAAAATCTCATTATAATACTGACCACTTGCGTGATGAGAGCTCATCTTTGTCCATGATTCCCCTCTGTCAGTTGATCTGAAAAAACCGCCCTGTCCGTCTGCAGCCTCTATTATTGCATAAACATAGTCAGGATTGACCGGAGAAATAGCAAGCCCTATTCCTCCCATATCAACTTTTGGTAAACCTTTTGTCAATTTTCTCCATGTTTTACCTCCATCCTCTGTCTTATAAATCGCTGTTTCGGGACCTCCGCCGATTTTGGTAAAAACCCTTCTTCTTCTCTGTTCACTTGATACTATTAAGACATCGGGATTTTTAGGATCCATAACCATTGAATTTACACCTGTATTTTCACTTATATACAAAATCCTTTTCCATGTTTTGCCTCCATCAGTTGTCTTATAAAGCCCTCTGTCACCTCCTGGCCCCCAAACCGAGCCTTCGGCTGCCACATAAACAATATTTGAATTTTTTGGGTTTACAAGAATCATACCAATCTGTCTTGAATTTTTCAGCCCCATGTTTTTCCATGTTTTGCCTCCGTCCACACTCTTATAAACACCATCTCCGTAACCCAATGCTCTCTGATGATTATTCTCTCCTGTCCCAACCCACACAACATTGTGATTGTTAGGATCTATTGTTACACATCCGATTGAATATGCTCCATAACTATCAAAGACTGGTTTAAAAGTTGTGCCTGCATTTTCGGTCTTCCACACACCTCCCGATGCTGCAGCCACATAAAATTCCGAAGGATTATCAGGATTCACAGCTATATCGGCAATCCTGCCCGATGTAAAAGCAGGGCCAATGGATCTGAACTTTAATCCTGAAAATAGTGCGGAATTAATTAATTTATTGTTTTTATCCAACTTCTTTTTTGCTGCCTTTGATGAAATCGGAATAAAAACAATAAGTGCAATGATTAAAAACAGAGATAGCTTTTTTTTCATAGAAACCTCCAATAAAATAATTATACGTGCCAAAAAGCCTTTTGTTAAACAATAAAGATTCATAAGAAATTATTTTACCGTAAGTTAAAAACTTAATCAAAAAAATTACTAAAAGAGGGAGTAAAAAGATAATACGTTTAAAAAAAGAAAAAATTTATCAAAGATTCTGAAAAAAAGCTTATAATAAGCATACGCAATTATCGCGAACTTTTATGATTCTCACTTCTAAGCTTTTAGAATTGGGTCAAAAAATAGTATGGTTGACTTTTTTCATCTCTAATATTATTATATATTGCTTTTTAAATAGAAAACAGAGAGGAGAAAAAATATGAAAAAGGCCCTATTGATGTTTTTTCTGTTTATAATCATTTTTTCACTGGCAATGCCTATTTTTGCTGCAAATACCCATAAAGACAAGGCTTCCCACGGAGATGAGGAGGAGCTTTTGGGAGAAAAACTTCCGCTATGGTCTGCAATTCCTTTCGCTGGGATTTTGCTTTCGATAGCTATTTTCCCCCTTGTAGCACCCCATTTCTGGCATCATCATTTCGGCAAAGTAGCTGCCTTTTGGGCAATTCTTCTTTTCATACCATTTTATATAAAATTTCCACATGAAGCTGTTCACGAAACATTGCACATAATAATCCTTGATTATATCCCATTTATAATACTTCTCTGGGCACTCTTCACTGTTGCCGGAGGTATTCTCGTAAAAGGTTCCTTAAAAGGAACTCCTGCCGTCAATCTTTTGATGTTAATAATAGGGACCTTTTTATCCTCATGGATCGGAACAACTGGTTCTGCTATGCTTTTAATCAGGCCTGTGATTCGTGCAAACAAACATCGTAAACATAAAACACATGTGATTGCCTTTTTTATCTTTCTTGTTGCAAATATAGGAGGTTCTCTGACACCTCTCGGTGATCCTCCGCTATTTTTAGGGTTTTTACATGGAGTTCCATTTTTCTGGACATTTAATATCTTCCCCCACATGGGATTTGTTTCCCTTATCCTTCTCATAGTATTCTTTATTCTTGATACATATTATTATAAAAAGGAAACAGAAGAAGTTAAAACAATGGGTGATGATGAAGAAAAAGAGCCGATTAAAATTGTCGGTCTTGTTAATATAATTTTTCTTCTTGGAATAATAGGAGGAGTTTTATTAAGCGGTGTCTGGCATCCTGGAAAAGTAAATGTTCTTGGAATCCCTGTTGAAATAGAAAACCTGGTAAGAAACGGGATTTTAATTGTCATGGGACTTTTATCCCTCTACTTTACAAAGAAGGAAATCAGAGAGGGTAATGAATTTTCCTGGGATCCGATTCTCGAGGTGGCATATCTTTTTGCGGGCATTTTTGTTACCATTATTCCCGCAATTGCAATCCTCAAAGCAGGTGAAAGAGGTGCTCTTGCTTCATTGATGAGAGCTGTTAAAGATCCTGTTCACTATTTCTGGGCAACGGGAATCTTATCGAGCTTTCTTGACAATGCTCCCACCTATCTTACATTTTTTAACTCCGCTTTAGGTAATTTTGTCCTTCCTCATTATACTCCCGCAACAGAAGCTCAAGCAGCCCATTATCTGATTAGCCATAACCCAACAGTTCTTGAAGCTATATCCGCCGGGGCTGTTTTTATGGGAGCTAATACATATATCGGGAACGCACCAAACTTCATGGTCAAATCTATCGCAGAAGAGAATGATATTGAAATGCCAAGCTTCTTCGGATATATAATAAAGTATTCTTTGCCTTATCTTATCACATCCTTTATCCTTGTTTCTCTGGTATTCTTTTCATAAAAAAATCTAAAGGATATAAAAATGAGGAATTTTGTTTTATTTGAGGGACAGAAGGTTTATCCATCCAAAATAGTTTGTGTCGGAAGAAACTATGTAAAACATATCGAAGAATTAAACAATGAAATCCCGGATGATATTGTTCTGTTCATAAAGCCTAACTCTTCAATAGGGACACCAGATTTTGAAAGGTTTGAATACCCTATCCATTATGAAGGGGAAATTTCATTTTTAATTTCAGGAGAATTAAAAATCGGAGATAAGATAACAAAATCAGTCTTTAAAGGAATTGGTTTCGGATTGGACTTTACCATGAGAGACTTACAAAAAAGGTTAAAAGAAAAGGGTCTTCCCTGGGAAAAATCAAAGGCTTTTGACGGAGCAGCTTTTTTCAGTGAATTTAAAAAAATCCCTGAAGATTTTAATTTTGATGATATAAAATTTTCGCTATTGATAAATGGTCAAACAAAGCAGAAATCCTCCTCAAATTTTATGCTTTTCAAACCTTTGAAGATTGTTGAAAAAATAATTGATTTTTTCAGCCTTGAAGAGAATGATATTATAATGACAGGTACTCCGGAGGGAGTTGGTATTGTAAACCCCGGAGATGTACTTGAGTACAGCATAAACAATATTATAAAGGGCAATATTCAATTATAATAAAACTTTTTGAAAAAACAGGAAATCCTAATAGTTGAGTTAATAAAAATTGTTCTAACTTCAAATAATCTTAAGTTAAAAATACTATATTTATCCATCTTATTATTGCAAAATTATTATTGACGCAAAGGGGATATTGACAGTCATAAAAGCGGAGGATAAAATAAAATAAAGATTATCAGGAGGGATTCTCTATGAAAAAGGTGTTTTTAATTTCTCTGTTAATCATTTTTTCTTTCTCCTTTCTTTTCTCTTATAAGCCTGTAAATTTATACCCTGATCCTTTCGGTGTGGCCTATGGTGGATTTTATGCCGGCGAGCAGTTTATGAATCTGATAAGGGACCTCGGAGTGAATAGAACAAAAGTAACTGTATTCTGGCATAAGCTTGAGCCTGAAGAGGGAAAATACAGATGGGATGTTGTGGATAAATATGTCTCGCAATTAAAGCCCGGAGACAATGCGCTTATTGGAATTTTCACCACCGGCTATTGCACTACAAAAGAGTCTTTCAAAGGAAGTCCTCTGAAAAATGAACATTGTAAAGAGAGATACAGAATTTTTATAAAAAAGCTTGTTAAAAGAACGAAAGGTCTTATAAAATACTGGCAGAGAGATACTGAACCAGCTTCAAACAGATTACATTATCCTGCAAAACCTGAGCCCTATGTGGAAACACAAAAAATTTTTTATAAGGCTGTCAAAGAGGTTCAACCTGATGCGATTGTTGTCGGCGTTAACAATAATGGTACATTTAAAAACGGAAAGCCTCAACATCCTGAGTTTTTTGATTATGTGATAAAACACTCCAAAAAATATTATGATCTCCTTGATATCAGGCTATACGAGGATATGTATACGATTAGAGATAGGGTTAAATGGTTTAGAGATAGAATGAAAAAATACGGTTATAAAAAGCCAATTATTTCAACAGAATTCGGAGGACCGGATCCGAGAGCTTTGATTCCCCATTATGTGGAGCTTATAATAATGCAGAATGAGGGGAAAAAGCATCCTGACAATAATGGAGCTTTCAGAAGAAGGCCTTCAAGAAGGTTTGGAAGAAGAAAAAGAAATTTTAGGCCTCCGATGGGAAACAGAAGGTTTCAAAGAAAAAGGGTGGATTTTAATAAGGAGGATCTTTACTATATGAAAATGTTTCAGAAAAATTGCCCGAAAGAGCTTGAAGACTTAAGGAATAAGATACATTTCAAGGATATGGTTCAGCGTCATCTTATTGTTTTTTCAAATAATGTCAAAGCTGTATGGCTATGGGATCTATCAGCACCCTCAAAGAGGAGACTTGATCCTATTTTCGGAAAAATGAGATTTATGAACAGAGATACAAAAGAGATTTTGCCTCCTTACTATGCATACAAAAGAATGATAAAACATATTGGAAATCTTTCAAAGGTTCAGAGAATTAAAACTGACAACAAAAAAGTGTATCTTTTTAAATTGTGGATGAAAGATGGCTCGACTATGTATGTGGTCTGGGAAAGGAGGGATCCAATCAGAGACAGGGAAAAGCCACCGATAGATTTTAGCTTTAGTCCCGGATTTAAGAAAGTTAAGATTACCGATGTTTTTGAAAAATCTGAAATAAAGGAAACAGATAAAGGTAAATTAGAGTTAAAGATTACAGATACTCCTTTTTACATAGAAAAGACAATTTAGCAAGAATATTAGCTTTGAGCCAAAGCGTGAATTGTGAATAGTTAATCGTGAATTGGAGTTAACAGCATTTAATTTATTGTTGTTAGTTTTTTTTATATTTCTTTTATCATTAAAAATAATTGACTGTAGGGGCAATTCATGAATTGCCCCTACAATGTATTAATACTCAGTATTTATTTATCCTTTTTATCAAGAACTTCCCTTATCTTTTTAGAAAGTTCTGTAATTTTGTAAGGCTTACTTATAAAGTTTAGCTCTTATCTAAAATCCCCTTGTTAGCAATGCGATTGTCTGTAAAGCCTGATTTATAGATAATCTTTGATAATCTTTTTTTACTGATAATTCAATGAGATATCTCATATAAACATAAGAAAATATTTGCGGTAAGATTATTTTTGACGCAAAGGGTAACCTTGAATACCCATAAATATTCTGTTATAGTGTTATCTAAAAATTAATAAGGAGTTTGGAATGAAAAAAAGTCTGGTATTTTTTTTAACTTTAAGTTTTATTCTCATATCGGTCGGATGCAAAAAAGCAACTGAATCAAAAAAAGTTTCAATGGATTCAACAGCTGCAAAAAGAGGATATGCTATGGGCTATAATTTTGGAAAGAATATAAAAGATCTTTCCGCTGATATTGACAAAGAAGCCCTTATAAAGGGAATAAAAGATGCTCTTGAGGGTAATAAACCAATGCTAAATGACAAAGAGGTTCAGCAAGTATTATCATCCTTTCAAAAAGAGCTTATTCAAAAAGATATGGAAAAAAGAAAAGCTGCGGGAGATGCTAATTTAGCGGAAGAGAAGAATTTTCTTGAAAAGAATAAAAAAAGACCTGAAGTTAAAACCACCCCAAGCGGACTTCAGTATGAAGTAATTAAGGAGGGAACAGGTCCCCATCCAAAACCAACCGACACAGTGATTGTTCATTATAGAGGTACTTTTTTAGATGGAAAGGAATTTGACAGTTCATACAAGAGAAATCAACCTGCAAAATTCCAGCTAAATAAAGTTATTCCCGGATGGGTGGAAGGACTTCAATTAATGAGAGTCGGGGCAAAGTATAAATTCTATATTCCTTCAAAGCTCGCCTATGGAGAGAGAGGAGCCGGTAATGTAATCGGTCCCAACAAACTTCTTGTTTTTGAGGTTGAATTACTTGGTATAGAGAATAATAAAAAATAGTTACATAAAATAGAGTATTCCCCTTTCCAAAAGGGATAAACCTTGTAAAATCGTTTCTTATATCTAATAACATACTTTGAAGCTCTTGTCTATTTAATGATGCGGGTTTCTTAGATGCTCATTCTTTTGGTATAACGGTTTAAATTTGCTATGTTTGGTGTTTTGAAACAATTTATTTTCAAACTGCCACTATTTAATTTTTACTATCATCCTCAATTTTAGCACTATCTGCCAAATGCAATATATTTGTTGTTAGCGGTTCGTTGTTTTATTCCAATATGGGTTTATTATATTTCCTTTTCTATGACTTAGAATTAAAAGAATAATTGTTGCAATTAAACAAAAAAGTGTTGCTTGAATTGAACCTTCCGGACCAAATTGTCCTCCAGTAAACCACTCTGCTCCTTGTATTTTAGAAGTTATTAATGTTTTTGAAACTGCATTTCCTGATACATTGGCTCCAAAAATTGCAGATTGTGTAAAATTCCAAGCAAAGTGTATAGCAATTGGAAACCATAAATTTCTTGAATAGATATAAGCCGCAGCAAGTAGTAATCCCGCTTGAATTGCAAGACCAATTCCAGTACTTATTGAACTGTTTGGATTTGCAAGGTGCAAGGCTCCAAAAATAAGAGCTGAAATTATTAGTCCTATATAGCTTCCTAATTTTTCTTCTATGATTCTAAATATTATACCTCTGAATAAAATTTCTTCAAAAATGGCAGAACTAAAAGCCATAGTCAATGGTGGAATGATGAATAGAATAGGATTTATGGATAAAACAGAATATCCGCCTTTTAGATAAATTACTAATATTGTCAATGATTGTAAAATTACACCTAAAATAATTCCAGTAGTTAAATTTTTAATGATACCTTTTTTTGAGAATTCAGTAATTCTTCTTTTTTCATAAAATTTGTAAAGGAAAATATAAAAGACAATAGCTAAAATTGCGGAAATAACTCCAACTATCAAATGGTTTAATTCTTTTGTCATTGAAATTAATTTTAACAGTTCACTAAGGAAATACTGAGATACTCCATAGATACCTGCTACAACAATAATCCCAATTAATATTTTTGTCACAGGAAAATGTAAGATTTTCTGTCCGATGCTTTTTACTTTCATATTATTCTCCATTTATTTATATTTTATATCGTTACAATAACCGCTAACGTGCTGCGGGTATACGAAGCCACTATAGGTGGTTTGGGTAAGCGGAGCGAAGCGCATAACCGCTGTTATCTGCCGTTTTCATGATTCATCCTTTCTGAAGTTAAATCTATAGATTTGAGTTTAATCGAGTTGGCTTCTAGCCTTTTAAGCAATGAATAAAAAAGAGTCCAGCATTCTCTTTCTTTGAGTTTATTCTCTATTTCAATTCTCGCTTTTTGTTCATTACAATATCGAATATTTTTCTCAATTTGGAGATTTTCAACTTCTAATTTTAATTTCTCTTTGTTTAATTTCCAATTACTTATTTTTTCGATTGCCTGCACTATTACCCAAATGGCACCAGAAGAAACAGTAACAACACTTAACATTAGTTCAACTGTAAGTGGGGATTCCTTAATTATCTTTAATGTTCTAATTCTATGTTCACCTTTTAATGGTCGTCCCCGCCTGTACCAAAAATATTGTGAGAACTGATAATCATAATATTCCTTTGCACAAAGTAATAAAGAGAAATCATGCAGTAACTCAAAATCATAAAATAATGATGAAATATCTAAAAGATATGGCTTCTTCTCATCCTCAAACTCCAGCCTTATCTTAATGAAACTATTACATTTCATCTACTCACCTCCTTGAAAATGGCACATAACGTGTTGCGGGTATCTGAAGTGCCGAAGGCGATTTGGGTGAACGAAGCGAACAGCAAACACGCTGTTAAGTGAAGTTAGCATCTTTTTCATATTTCTATTCCATTTAAAGTTGCCGCTTTATAAAAAGCTAAGAGTTCCGCGATATTTTGTACAATAATTAACGGTGAAGCTAACATTCCTTCAAAATTTCTTACCCAAGCTTGTTCTGTTACCTTTCCTTTAGGTGTTTCACATGATACCTCACAACCATGCCATTTTATATCTTTCCATACTTTTTGCCTCTGCTTTATCCCTTCAATATCAAAAATATTTTTTATTTCTGGTAATTCTGGTATTGATAAATGTTTAGAACTAAGACCCGATATAATTCCTTTATTAATTAAGACACCTTCTATTTCCGCCGCTTTTTTAGAAATTGGATTCCATGTTAATTCTAATTCTATTTCTGCTAATGTTACTAAATCCTGAATATATTCATAACGTTCGTACTCACTCATAGAATTTAAAGTATCTTTTGAATCCTCCAAATATTCATTTATTTTATCTCGAAATTTCATCTTTGCAATTGTCTCTCCAATAATACCATCGACAACTGCCAAATGAATTTTTTCTAATAGATACGTTTTCTCATCGTATGAAATTATATAAAATGGGAAGCGATGTTCCATCGCTATCTTCAGTTTCAATTCCAATTTCTTTTTTCTAAGCTGATCTTTCACAATTTGAATGTATTCACCACCCCTATTATAACCATGACTCAATCCATCAAATTCAATACACAGAAGCGGTTTGTCCTCTTTGTCACATACAGTGTAATCGATGTTTGTTTTCAATAGGAAATCTCTTTCTTTATGATTGATGTTTAATGTTTCAATATCAAAAATTTTGGTAAACGGTAATTGGGGGTATATATTGAAGTTATCTTTCCAGATTGAATTTAAGTGCCCAAAAAGCTCTCTTTCGTGATACCCATCAAGTACGCATTTTCTTAAGCTCATAACTTACTCTTTCCTATGTTATACCAATTTCACATAACGTGTGGCGGGTATCTGAAGTCCGAGCCGATAGGCGAGGATTTGGGTGTAGTGCAACGAAGCCAGATACCCGTCTGTTGTGCGAAGGCTCATCGTATCACCTCAGCAGTGTTAATGATTATCTCTTCAGCTATAAATCTTAGCAAAGGAATTTCCATTAGCAATTTTCTATCATCCCTAAATGGCATGTATTTGGGTTTACCCCCTTCTTTGCTATGTACAATAGAATTTCTTGTTTTGTATATTCTGTCTGCTATTTTTTTAAACACTTTTTCAGCATCAAATATTGAAAAATCAATAGAACTTCCTTGAGAAAATGGCACTTTATTATCCTTATAGTAATTTATCAATGATTCATCGTATGTTCTTAATTTATCAATAAGATCCTCTAACTTAATATACTTCACTATGGTCAAATACAAGGCTTCCTGTTCGTTATATAATACATCTTCATCCTTGTATTTCATTTTTTGACTTATTAACTTAATTAAGTTATCTATATCTTTCTTTCTTTTATATGAAAAATCAGGACTTGTTATCTTTGCTCTTATTACATCAATTAACTCTTCATGATATACGTCATAAAAGAAATGTTCAATAATATGATAAAAAGATAAAAATTGAAGAGGTATGCTGTCGGTTGATACTGCCATTTGATAATGATATACGAGGTCAGAATTATAAACACGGCGAGGCGGTTCTATCTCCTCTGGTCTAGCGCGCCTTATCTTGCCAAATCTATATCGAGTAAGTTCATGCAGAAATCTTACCTCGATTATCGCAATATCCAAATTATAACTTAAATTGAAAAGAAATGCTGTTGCTAACCTAGAAAACTCTCTACTACTTCTAGGTTCTTGTGATTTAATCTTAAGTGTATATACACGAGGCATCGCTATTCTGCTTAAAAATTCAAAGAATTCTAATTTTTCTTCGCCTATCTTTTCCCTTAAGATACGTAATGGAAAAAGCCGAAAAAAATCTCTTAAATCTTCAGGTTCCCTCAAGATTCCCAAAATAAACAACAAGAATTCATTTGTTAGTGGAGATAATTCATATGTAATACCATTGGCTGTATCTTCTTTTAAAAGGTATTCTTCATCAAAGAAAATTCTAAAAGAAATCGGCCGAGAGATTTCAAATTTTATCAATGCCTCATATGAATATTCATCATACAAAATTGTCTCATCTTTGATTTTCTTTCTTTTTAAATTTTCTATCAAATTTTCTACCGATTTTTTCCCTATTTTCCAATTTTTATCAAACCTTTCAAGAACCAAAACAAATTTATTCTTTTTTTCATAAATAGACAGATAAGGAAGGTTGCTCAATATTTTTTTAAAATCTTCTATGTTCTCTATCATACTTATCCCTCCTTAGAGCTTTCACACAACTCCTTCACATCCGCATTGCGTATATTTCCCAAATTAGTAATGATATCCGCAGTATTGCGTATACACATCCCGCTGGATGAAATTATATACCTCTCATAAATCATCTTTACCTTCCTTACCAATTCCCGATTATAAGGAACTCGTAATATCAATTTTTTATTTCTTCCTACTCCAATTTTCACGGCGGGAATTTTATCGTCCCTTGCCATTTTATAAAGAGTGGAATTTCCTTTTTTAAAATACTGTGCGGTCTTATCAAGTGTCATTATAGGAGGATTTTTTTCCATCACAGGTTTAATCCCCCTTTAACCCGCCGCAGTTTATCATTATTTAACATCATATAAATAATATAGCAAAGAAAAACAAAAAGTCAAGTTAATTTTTAGTGTGCGAGTGTAAGTCAGAAGAACGCCTTGAAAGAGTTTGAAACAGATATCAAAAAGTCTCCCTTCCTTTAATAATTAAATTAAGGAAAAATTAATAAAATTATCCACAAAAAGGACAAAACTTGAACAAATAACCAAGATATTATAAAATAGTTAAGATTTGGTGAGTGTAGCTCAATGGCAGAGCATCGGACTGTGGATCCGAATGTTGGGGGTTCAAGTCCCCTCACTCACCCCATCTTATAACTAATAATTATCAATCCTTTAAGAAATTCCCCCGATTTTTAGTCCGAGGGTCGTGTGTCAAATTTGTGTCAAATCCCAACCACTGGTATAATAGTTTTATGGGAAAGAAGTTAAGCATAATAATGCCTGTTTACAATGAAGAGAAAACAGTGGAGGAAATAGTCAAAAGGGTGCTTTCCGTAAAGCTCAATATTGAAAAGGAGCTTATAATAGTTGATGATTGTTCAAAGGATGGGAGCTATAAAAAGATTGAGGAACTCAAGTCAAAATTCAGTGAAATTGTTTTACTTAAAAATGAAAAGAATATGGGCAAAGGCTATTCCTTAAGAAAGGGAATAGAGAAAGCAAGCGGAGATATTATAATCATTCAGGATGCTGACCTTGAGTATGATCCCGATGAATACGGAAAGCTTAT
>JALVQI010000142.1 GCA_027031485.1 Candidatus Aminicenantota bacterium
ACTTTCTCCTCCTGAAATTTTGTAAGCTATAATATCATATCATACAATAAATAACAAGTGCTGGGTAATCCATATCAGTACTGTCCGGGAAAATTCAGGTAGCGAAGAGTTAGTGAGAGCCTTGAGCGTTGAGCTTTGAGCATTGAGCAGACTACGAAGGAAAGTTGTTAGTTTCTTGTAATTAACAATTTTCTTTATTTAATTTTTTTTAATAAAAGAAATTTACTGATAGCTTAATACAATAAACATTCAAAATTGGCTCAACGCTTGATGCTCAATGCTATTAAGACTTTCAGAATTTAGCTCAATGCTCATGGCTATCAAGTGCTTTGAGCTCAATCGTGAATGGTGAGTTGTAAATCGTTAATCGGAGCGGTCGGTGTTCAGTTTATTGCTGTTTGCTGTTGTTTGTAAATTCTTTTTTATAAAATTTATTTTAAAAGAAAATAACAGATTACAACTTATCAGAGACTTTCCTTAATGTTTTGCTCAATGCTCAATGCTTGATGCTCATGGCTATCTCGATATCCCATGGGACACCCCCTGTGTTGATTTCTTTGAAAATACTTATATATCATACACCTTCACGCGGAGGTGTCCCAATACTCTGTTTTTTCGGACACTACTGAATCCATATAAAATGCTACATATCCGGGAAAAGGGGTTATTGAACAAGCGTAAATAAAGAGATATAATTAGTTTGATAGATCTCAGGAGGTAAAGATGAATGCAGTCTGGATTTTACTATTAGGTATCCTTTGGTATTTATTCGTTTATTTTGTGTATGCAAAAGTTGTTGATAAAAAGGTTGTGGTCCCCGATGATTCAAGAAAACCCCCTGCTTACACTTTAAATGACGGAGTTGATTATGTCCCTTCCCCCACTCCTGTTCTTTTCGGACATCATTTTTCTTCGATAGCAGGAGCAGGCCCTATTGTCGGACCTATTTTAGCATACTCGCTTTTCGGTTGGGGGGCGGCTTTACTATGGATTCTTTTAGGCACTGCATTCATAGGAATAATCCACGATTATTTTTCTCTTATGACATCAGTAAGAAATGAGGGACTCAGTATAACAGAAATTTCAGGTAAAACAATCTCTCCCACCGCAAAATGGATGTTTTCAATCTTCGTCTGGTTAAGTCTTATCCTCATAATAGCTGTTTTTGCAGTCATTACAGCAAAAACTCTGGAATCCAAACCTGAAATAGCAATACCCACCCTTGGTCTTATAGTTCTCGCTTTGCTCTTTGGTCTGGCTGTTTACAGATTAAAATGGAAACTTATTCCTTCAACAATAGTCGCCTGGATCATACTTTTTATCTTAGTTGATCTTGGATATAAATATCCAATTGTAGCTTCCTTTAATGTTTGGTTTTACATCTTTTTAATATATTCTTTTATTGCTTCTTCCATCCCCGTGTGGCTGCTTCTCCAGCCGAGGGATTATTTAAGCATGACAATCCTTTTTGTCGGTCTTTTTGTGGGATATTTGGGAATGTTCTTTTTGCATCCTGAAATCAATGGACCTATTCACACAACATTCATATCAAAAGGGACTCCTCTTGTTCCAATGCTATTTGTAATTATTGCCTGCGGTGCAATCTCCGGGTTTCACTCCTTGGTTGCTTCAGGGACATCTTCAAAACAGTTAAAAAAAGAGAGCCATGGAAAAATCATAGGTGTCGGAGGAATGATTTCAGAAGGAATTTTAGCTCTTCTGGTATTAATGTTGGTTTCCTCGTCTCTTTTCTGGGATAAAGCTCCTTCTGCTCTGTCAAAATTTGTTTTTAAGGATTTAATGAAACAGGGACCTATTGTAACCTTTGGAAATGCATTCGGAAGAGCTGTTCATGCACTCGGAATTCCGCTAAATATAGGAGTTGCATTTGGAATATTAATGTTAAATGCTTTTGTTTTAACCTCACTCGATACTTCCGTAAGATTGAGCAGATTTGTTTTTCAGGAAGCTCTGGTAAAAAACAATAAATTCCTTTCAAACAGATGGGTTGCGGGTTTTGTGGGAGTGTTTTTTGCATATATTCTTGCCGCAACAAAAAGCTGGAATGTAATATGGCCAATCTTTGGCAGCGCAAATCAGTTAATTGCTGCCCTCTCACTTTTTACGGTAACAGCATATTTTGTCGGATTTAAAAAGCCCAAACTATACAGTTATATCCCGGCTCTCTTTATGTGGTTTGTAACAGAGTCCGCTCTCTTCTATCTTTTATTCTTTAAATATATAAAAGGATTCGGAAAAAATGCGGGGGATACTATTTTAAGCCTTGTGGCAATAATTCTCTTTCTCCTCGGTCTAATAGTGGGAATTGAAGCTATTAAAGTAATAAATAAAAAAAAGGGATTGGAGGGTTAACCCTCCAATCCCTTTAAATCTATTTTAACTATCTATTTTAGGTGAGAGAGTACTAATCTCTCTTTTTGAAGGTTGAATGGGAAGAAGATGAGTTAGAGGAGGAAGAGGAGGGTGAAAAACCGGAATAACCTGAATGCGAGCTTGAATTTGAAAATGCTTTTGACCTCGCCCAGGAATGATAACCACTTGAGGAGTAAGATTTATAAGACCTGTATGATTTCGGGCTCGAATAAGATTGTCTTTTGTAGGATGAATAGGATTTATATGATCTGCTTTTAAAATAGGAATTAGATCTATTTGATGATGAAAAAGCTTTATTTTTAAACCTGCTCCAGAAACTCCCGCTACTTCTTTTATTATAATTTGCTGAATAGTTGCCTGAATAAGAATATCTCCTGCCATAATAACTCTTGTTTCCATTATAGCTGCTTCCATATCTGCTATAGTACCTATTGTACGAATTTCTTTTTGAAGAATAATTACCGTAAGAACTTGTCCTACTGTTTGAATAACCTGCATAGCTCTTTCTTCTTTTATACCTTCCCCCGTAATATGGATTCTTTTTATAATATCTGCTTGTATATCTGCCATAACCATAATTATTAGAAGAATAAGTGCTATTAGAATAGCTGTTATTTCCATAATAGGAAGAATAATAACCTTCCTTTTTCTTTTTTATCTTTTTCTTTGTAGAAGAAGAGTTGCTTGAGGATGATGCTGTGGAACCACCTGATTGAGATTTCTTTTTTATAACTTTCCTGGAACCAGAACCTGTTGATACAGAGCTATTGGAGCCTGTTTTTGAATAGCTGCTCTTTTTTCTTATGACTTTCGAACTTCCTGATGATGAATAGGGTCTCGAATAGGAAGAAGATCCGGAGCTTTTCTTTATAACCTTAACAGAGGAACCTCTTTTACCTGTTATAGTAAAAGACTCTCTTTTTACAGATGTGACTTTTCTAAAGGTAGGTGCGGGTTTGACAATCTTTACTCTTGTACTTGAGTATTTAATGGATGTAGTCTTAATCACCGGAGTATAATTTCTTTTAAGTATCACTTTATTCCCTACCCTTACTTTTTTAAGGGTTTGAGCTGCAAAAGGCTGAGCTCCCAGGGGCCTTAAAGATATTTTTTTCAAAGAAACCTTTCTTAAAGAACCTGTATTAATAGCCACCCTTGAAATATTTCTCGCCATTAAAGAACTTTTCTTCAGGACAACAACGGATCGAGCAGACAACGGTATCCTTGAATAATGCCTTACCCAAACATTGTTAATTACAATAACAGGTCTTCCATACCAATCAATTGGTGCCCAACCTATATAATCATCATAGTAAAACCAGTCAACCCAGGCCGGACCCCATCTATAACCCGGCGCCCAGATCCAACCGTACATAGGATCCCACATCCATCTTCCATAATGATAAGTGTACCACCAGGGATCATAGGAAACCCATGTCCATCCGTAAGGATATACCCATGTCCATCTTCCATTATAGTATGGTCTCCAGGTAGAGATTACTCTTATAGGCCTCCAGCAATATCCGTAATCACTTGTATAAACCCACCTTCCATTATCATAAAACTCATCTTCATATGAAGAGAGAACTTCAGGCAAATAGCTGTCTTCATATCTATTTCTTCTTCTATTATTGAGCCTCTCTCTGAAAGTATTGTCTCTGAAATTATTCCACTGATCAAAGTCATCTTCAGTGGAAGAATAAAGGTACACTGGCCTTGAAATAAACCTACCGTTATCAACCCTTATCTTTTGAGATCTTCTGACATATCTTGACCCTTCGTCAGTTATTACTTCCGCCAGTCCTTCTCTGACGATTACTTCTGTT
>JALVQI010000143.1 GCA_027031485.1 Candidatus Aminicenantota bacterium
TTAAAGTTTTTCCTTTCTTATTGTCTGTTATATTAATTACCACCTTCATATTAACCTCCAAAAAAATTATAGCATAGAATAATAAAAAATAAAAAACGAAACATTTAATCAATCAGTTGTATTTTGAATTTTATAGAGTTCACTCCTACGGTTGTTTGTATTTAATGATAATATTGTAGGGGCATTTCAACGAGATAGCACTGAGCTTTGAGCTTTGGGCTCTGAGCTATCACAAGGAATGTAGTTGATTTCTTGTAACTAATTATTTTCTTTATCTTTTTGAATAAATTAAATAAAAAAACGGTTTTCAGCTTTTTTTGCTTATAAAAGAATAGAAATAATCTCATTTAATTATTCAAATAAGCTTTATCATATTTTAATCTATTCTATTTATACTTATTGTTTTTCTTATTCTTTCAATAGTTATTGAAAATGCCTTCTCAAACTCCGGCAAATCCTTTAGTTGATGTCCGAGTGAATTTTCCCAAGCATTTTTAAATTTATCTTTTCTTAACATAATATCATTAATATCCAGCTGAACATTTTTTTCTTTGAATTTCTCAGAAAGAATATAAAAAACATCTTCTTTCTTTACTTTATTCCATAAGTAGAACACATCATATAAATCCCTTGGTCTTGTTCTCTGGAAAAGGCTGCGAATCTTCTCCGCCATTATCTCTTCAAGAGCATATACCTTTGCTTTAGTATTTAAGTTATCGGAATACGGATGTATTATTTTCTTTATATTAACAGGGAGTAATATCTTTTCGTTTTCAGTTTTTGTTATGTCTATTTTTATTTTTGTTCTGTTTTCTCTCCTTTGCATGATCTGAAAGTAGACACTTATCTCAAAGCCATTATCATTTTCCTGAATTTCAATATCATTGCTAAAGTTAATCCCGCTTCCCTCCATTGCCATAGCGATTGCATTTTTTATCATATTTTTTAATTCATCTTTTTCTATGCTCTCAAGCAAAGTAAAATCAAGGTCATCGGAGAACCTGTAATCTTTGAAATAAACCTTCCTTATTCCTGTTCCACCTTTAAGCACCATTTGAAAAGATGATAATGCCGCAAGTAGCCAGTTTTGTGCATAATCTCTTTCAACAGTTGATACGGGGACTCCATATTCTCTTGCTTTACGTCTTATTTCATTCAGAGATATCATTCTATTGATCCCAGAGTTTTCTCATCCGTATTTACAATTAATCTCCATTTTGCATTTTTTCCGCCTTTTTTAGGCATTTTAGGGTCAAGATAAAGATAGTTTCTAACTTCAACTTTCGGCAGATTAATTGTAATTCCCAAAATATCACACAAAAAGCCAAGCCGTCTGATAACTCCTGAATTACCTATTTTCTTCGCATACATTATCAGTTTATTATTATCAAAATTCCCGTTTTTCAATGCCTTTGCCACTTCCACTATACCTCCGCAATATTGAGGTTTATCCATACAATCTATAATTGTTTTTTCTCTGTCCGTAATATTAATCTGTGTTTCTTCAATCCATTCCTTACGAATACCAAAAAACTTATTCTCTTTAATCCTAACAATTCTGTATTTAACCCCGAAAACTTCAATTTCCTGTTTTTCTTTCCATGATATTGTTTGTAAAAATACTGTTGTCGGTATTTGCTCGGTAAAACCATAATGATTCAAGGCACTCCAATAAGCAATAGCACAAGGCTCTATCAGAAGAGAACCGATAACAAATTCATTCAGTGTATATTTCCCTTTCTCCGAAGAAAATGGGATTATAATATATTTCCCCCTCTCTATCCTTTCTACCGCTCCTCTCTTTTCAAGCCGATGGAGAAGTTTTCTAAGATAAGGTTTGTTTATACGGGTAATTTCATAAGCATCATTAATGGTAAATGTTTCACCATGTTTAGCTAATTTTGATAAAAAATCATATATTCTCATTCTCACTTGACATAATACCCACTTCTGTCAATTTTGTCAAGTAAGAATATGATTTTCCCATCGTTACATATTTTTTATATTTATTTAAGATTAGATTATGTGCATTCAATTTTTCTTCTATAAATTTTTATTATGATTATTTCTTCCTATCTCAAGGAGCTGATTTGGTGAATTGTGAAAATTATTAGCATTGAACTTTGAGCTAATTAAGTAGAATTACAGCTCTTTGAGGTTCTAACTTGATTTCTCCGCTGACAAGGGTATAGTAAACTTTGCCATTCCAATCCGCCGAGGAATTTATCCTTCCTCCTCCTGAAGGTTCTATCTTTTTATACTGTTTATCAAGAGAATATGTTATAGTGGAATTTTCAGAGGGATTTACAATAACCAGACCGTTCCCAAATTTTCTAAGAAATAAGCCATCCGATTTATAATAATCCCCGGAAGGATTTCCCATATCAACCATATATTCAGGATAATAGAGTATTTCCTTTGTGCTATAATTGAGATCAGAAATATAAAGCCTTACATTTTTATTATGAACCAATAAATAGCTGGCATATATGAAAAGCCTTGTTCCCACATCCTCCGTTAATCCTTTTTTCTTTGAAACTATTGAAATTAATTTTTTATCGGAATAATAATTTGCTAATTTCATAACATTTTCCCAGCTTTTCTGACCATAATATTCACCTGTGCTTGTATTATATGCAAAGATCTCCCACATTCCTCCGTCCGTAAAATCAAGACTCTTGTTTGCACCATTGTCTGAGTGAAGTCCATTAAAAACCACTTTTTTATCTGGAAGATATGATTTTATAAATTTCAGTGCCCTGTATCTTGATTTTTTCCATTCTTCATCGGAATAATTGTCAGGCATAATTCCGTTTACCACCGAAGGAGATAATCTATGACTGGCAGAATCAATGAAAAGGCCGTCATAATCATAATCTTTAACCTGAGAGGATGCAGTTTCAGCATAATAATTTATCCAGTGGTTCAGACGATCTCCGGAATTCGGATCAACAAGGTCCGAACCATCCATCAACCAGCTATCAAATATTGTTTTAATTCTCTCTCCATTGTGATGACAGAACATATTCTCATTTGCATCTATATGATCCCAATCAAACTGGTTAAAGTTTTCCCATGTCCCCTGTATTGACCTATATAGATACAAAAGCGGAGCTGTAATATTTTCTCTCATCGTATTGCTTAAAATCGGAGTCATAACATCAGAATAGTGTTTATTAATGAATTCCACCTGCTCATCAGAGAGTTTCGTGTCAATTCTTACTGAGATATTTGCATACTTGTCCACTAAGTTAATGATATTCTCTTCTTCATTATTGTTCTCATTGGAGCTATCGTTTTGTTTTTTGCAGCCTGAGCTTAATAATATTAAGAAAATCAAGAAAAGTGAATATAAAAAAAGAGCAATTTTCCTTCCCATCTTTGCCTCCTTTATGATTAATCGTAGATTAATTTTCATAAAAAAGCAATGGGTTTGTTTTTATTATTTAGGTATAATGAAAAAGAAATTAAAGCTTTAACACAGATTTTACATAGAGCTCAAACTCTCTTTTGGCTCTTTCGGAAAGCATCTTTCTTCTGAGCTTTTTATCTTTTGGTTTATCTTTTAATGGCTCAAGAAGTCCGAAAACAAATTTTGTGGGCTGAAAGTTTTTGAAGTTTGCATTTTCAAGATAATAACCCAAGGCTCCAATGGCAGTTGTTTTAGGAGGAGCGACAAGATTTTTACCTTCCAAATGGTTTGCCATCATAATTCCCGCAAGAAGACCCGAGGCAATAGCTTCCACATAACCTTCAAGGCCTGAGAGTTGCCCTACTATGAAAAGATCCTTTCTCTTTTTCGTTTGAAAAAGCCTGTTTAACACAAGGGGAGCATTTACATAGGAGTTTCTGTGCATAACGCCGTATCTTACGAATTCCGCATTTTCAAGTCCCGGAATCATTCTGAAAACTCTCTTCTGTTCACTCCAGGTGAGCCTTGTCTGAAAACCCACCAATTGATAGTGTTCCGCTGCAATATCATCCTGTCTTAGCTGAACCACTGCATACGGCATTTTCCCTGTTCGAGGATCTATTAAGCCCACGGGTTTCAAAGGACCGAAGGCAAGGGTTTTCTCTCCCCGATTTGCCAACTCTTCTATCGGAAGGCATGCTTCATAAAAGATATGCTTTTCAAATTCCTTTAATGGAACCTTTTTTGCATTTAAAAGCTCATTGTAAAATTTTC
>JALVQI010000144.1 GCA_027031485.1 Candidatus Aminicenantota bacterium
AAAGCCGAACCTATTCCAACACAACAGGCGCCATTCTTAATAAAATCTGCTGCATTTTCTATGGAAACTCCACCAGTAGGCATAATTTCCACCTGAGGCAAAGGTCCTTTTACATCTTTAAAATACTTAGGTCCGACAACACCGGAAGGAAAAATTTTTACCACATCAGCTCCCATCTCCCAGGCATTTAATATTTCAGTCGGGGTAAAAGCTCCGGGAATAACTACCACGGAATATCTTTTACATATTTTAATCATTTCACTATTAGTTATCGGAGAAACTACAAATTCAGCCCCCGCTAAAATTGAATTTCTTGCAGTCTCCGAATCAAGGACCGTACCCGCTCCTAAAACAATATCTTCGGGTTTATTTTTAGCTATCTCTCTAATCAATTCTATAGCATAGGGAACAGTCATTGTTATTTCAATAGCTCTTATTCCGCCCTTCAATATTGCCTCTATTGCTTTTAAGGCTTTTTTCGAATCATTCATTCTTATAACAGCAATGGCTTTTGTCTCTTTTATTACTGATAAAACTCTTTCCTTCATTTTTTTCTCCTATCTCTGAACTCTTCCGGAAGCATCACCTTCCATAAGATTTAAAACTTCAGATTCTTTAACTCTATTAAAATCTCCCGGTATGGAATGTTTTAAGCAGGAGGCGGCAATTGCAAAATTCAATGCTTTTTCATCATCTCTAAATTTGTCAAGTCCGTGAATTAACCCGGCGGAAAATGAATCTCCACCTCCTATTCTATCAACTATATCCTTAATCTCATATTTATTTCCGACAATAAATCTATCCTTTGACCTTAAAACAGCTGACCATCCATTGTAATCAGCGCTAAAACTTTCTCTCATTGTAATAGCCATTTTTTCAAGATTAGGATAAATTTCCATTACCTTTTCTGTAAGCTCTTCGTAAATCTTTTCGTCCAATTTTCCCTTTTTTACATCAATATTCGCCTTAATTCCAAGAGATTTCTGACAATCCTCTTCATTACCGATTCCTATATCCGCGTATTTTACTATTTCACTCATAACCTCAACAGCACTCTTTCCGTATTTCCAGAGTTTTGACCTATAATTAAAATCTATGGAAATTTTCACTCCCATATCCTTCGCTGTTTTTAAAGCTTCAAAAGTTAATTCGGCCGCCGATTCACTTATAGCGGGTGTGATTCCTGTCACATGAAACCAATCAACCCCATTGAATATTTCCTTCCATTTAAAATCTCCTGATTTTGCCTCGGAAATTGATGAATGGGCTCTATCATAAAAAACCTTTGAGGGTCTCTGATTTGCGCCTGTCTCAGTAAAATATATACCTACCCTCTTTCCCTGTCTGATTATTTTTGATGTATCAACATTCATTTTTCTTAGTTCCGCAATAACTGCATCTCCGATATCATTTTGGGGAAGAGCTGTTACAAAGCTAACATCATGACCAAAGTTCGCCAAAGAGATTGCTACATTCGCTTCTCCTCCTCCGAAAATAACCCTTAGATAGGGGGATTGAAAGAGTTTTTCTCTGTCCGGAGCTGAAAGCCTTATCATTATTTCTCCGAATGTTACAACTTTCATCACTCCTCCTTTGAATTTATTTAATTAAATTTTTTAATTCAAGCCTTTCCAGAGTTTCATCAGTGGGAACCCCATCTTCACTCCAGCCCATAATTTTATAATATCTTTTTTTCATTGGCTCAAGATCAACAGTATGTCCCTTTGCAGGGCCTTCAATTAGAGGCTCATATAAGGACCTTTCGGGCAGTGTATCATCCTTTTCGGTAAATCCCTCTCTAAGGTTAAACATTCTTGCAAGGTTTGTGACCCTTTCTCCTACCTTTTCAAGATCCCTTGGGCTTTTATATTCAAAACCTGTTACAGGATTAACCATTTCCCAGATTTCTTTTAAAGTGATACCTGTTTTTACAAAATAGCAGAGTATAGCAGAATCTATCACAGCTATATCCAATTGAGTAACCTTGAATAGTTCAGCTTTATCCTTTATAGTTAATGGATCGGCTCCGCCCATTAATTCTCCGAGCGGAGAACCGTGGAGATGACAGGCTCCTCTTTCTGAAATTGCATAAGAGAGTGCCACCCCTTTAGATGCTCTTGGTAAATATCCGGGCATTTCCATCCCTTTAACATGCATTGCGAATTTTTCACTCCCCGGAAACATTTCGGACATTCTTTTAACACCTTTTTCCAACAAAGCTCCTATTCCTTCTCCTTTTCCAATCTTTTCCATCAGAGTTATTAAAGCATTTCCATCGCCCCAGATTGGTTTTATTCCATCTAGTTTATCTTCGCCAATCATTCCCTTTTCATAAAGTTCCATAAGAAAACCGATCGCATTCCCGGAACTTATAACATCAAAACCGTATTCATCGGAAATCTCAACAGCTTTTAAAATTGCTTCCTGATCAGAAATTCCCAAATTTGAACCTACAGCATAAACTGTTTCATACTCAGGACCATCAACTATTAAGCCATCTCCGGTTTTTGCGACTTTGGTACACGATATGGGACATCCTCCGCATGCTTCGGAATTTCTCCAATACTCCTTAGCCCAGGTTTCACCCCATAGTTTTTCATCATGTTCAAACTGGCCGTATTGAAAGTTTTTTGTCGGAAAAGCTCCTGCAACATTAATAAATTTAACAATATTTGATGTTCCATACTGTTTTAATCTCTTTGTTTCAGAACTCATCCTCAGCATTCTATGAGAAATCCAGGCCATTTCAGTAAAAAGCTTTTGATTCATAATCTTTACCGAATGAGTTCCTCTAACAACAACCGCTTTTAAATTTTTAGAGCCCATTACAGCACCGGCCCCTCCTCTTCCATTTGTTCTGAGTTCAGAAAAAATTCCGGACATCAAAGACATCCTTTCACCGGCGGGTCCTATTACAACGGATTTGAAATCTTCTCCATAATCATTCCTCAAAATTTCATTTGTTTCACTGACCTTTTTACCCTTTAAATGATTTGCACTCTTTATTTTCACAGAATCATTATCTATCTCGATCAAAGAAAGCTCGGGAGCTTTTCCCTTAATAATTATTGCATCATAACCCGCAAATTTCATTGCCATTCCAAAATTTCCGCCTGAATAAGAATCCAATATTGTCCCTGTCAACGGGCTTTTGGTCACCACTGCGAATTTAGTTGAAGTCGGTGCCAGTGTTCCGTTTAATGGTCCTACAAGAAAAATAAGAGGATTCTCAGGGCTAAAAGGATCCATTCCTTTTTTTGTCTCATTTAGCATTATCAGATTGCCAAGTCCTCTTCCTCCCAAAATAAGTCTCATTACATCTTCCTTTAAATTTTCTGTCTCTATTTTGCCTGTACTCAGATCTATCCTTAAAATTTTATCCATATAACCTCTATCTCTTAAACTCATTTTTTACCTCCCTTTTTTTTGGGTTTGTATGGTCTCAATTCTATTGCATCATACTTACACCATCTGACACATTGGGGATCACCACCGCATAAATCACAAAACAGAGGAAGACCGTTTTCATCGGGATACATCACATCAAAAGGACATGCCTCTATACACAAACCGCATAGAGTACACTTATCTTCAAAAAGCTGTAATCTTCCTTTTTCATTTATTATCAATGCCTCTTCGGGGCAGGCTTCCACACAGAGACCACAAAGGGTACATACTCTAACTCTGTGGGTTGGGAATTTTTCTGTTATCGGTTTTGTATCTATCTGAATAAATGAATGAACTTTTCCGAATTGTCCTGTATGCTCTGCCACACATGCAAGTTCACACAGTTCGCAACCTACACAGTTAGCTGATACTCCTGCCAATCTGAAAAAACCCTCCTTTTTTCCGAAAATTTCATCAATACTCTTACCATTATGAACAAGGTCAACAAGATCTCTGACCATCTTTTCAGGATCCTTTGCCTTTGTAACATTTCTACCAAAAACTGTTCCCGAAGCTCCCGCTCTCAGTGCTTCCTCAACCAATTCAAGAGCATCTCTGGGTTCTTTTGACCTTGCTCCACCTAAAACAAGAACGGGGACTTGTGCCTGTTCCACTAACTTTTTAAAACTTTCCACATCCTCTGTGTATGGTATTTTTAAAGCATCAGCTCCGATTTCGACTGCAATTCTTGCAGAAGCTATTAAGGTTTCCGCAATATTAACACCTGTTACCATAGAACCCACAGCCATAGGCTCTATTATCAAAGGAAGCCCTACCTTTCTGCACTCTTTTGCAAAAATTGCTGCCTGTTCAATATTAATTGCCTCAAATTCATCACTATAACCGATAAAATAATAAATAGTTATACCTGAAGCTCCCATATGCAAAGCATCTTTTGCTCTGGAAGCTGCTATTTTCTTAAATTTATTAACAGGTAATACATTGCTAACATTTGCTCCGCCAAGACGGGGTAAATTCATCCAATCAGCCCTTATTAGAAGAGCGGGACTATCTTTTCCCCTCATTAAATTACCGATTCTTTGGGCAGTTCCGAAACTCATCAAAACTCCGTCGGCTCCTCCGTTAACAACCTGTTTAAGGATTCTCTTTAAATAGATAACATTAGCCGTGGGATCGCTCATCCAGCCATGGTCAGCAGCGACCATTACAGCCCTACCATCTTTCGGATTGAAAATCCTGTTTAATCTCTGTTGCTTTCCTGAGGACAAAATCATTTTTGTCCTCCCTTATGAATTATTGAATAAAGTTTTTCAATATTCTCTTTATAGCTCTTATCTAAGATTCTTTCATCCAAAACAACACCTGTTAATTTTTTTTCAAACAATAAATCAATATTATTCTCGTCAGGAATTTTTCCAAATCTAACCAGAACAGGGATTGTAGCCCATTCACCTATCAATTTGTAATTCTCTTCTGTTGTTTCGGGTATGATTATCGCATCCACCCCGGCTTCCATCATAAATGAAAGTCCCAATTTTATCGTATCATGGTAATTGTTTTCATTGATTTTATTTCCCAACAACCTTAAATCAGCAATAACAGGAATTGAAATTTCATAAGCTTCTCTTACCAGATTTGCTACTGAACTTATATTATCAGCCTCCATATCCTCATCATAACCCATAAAAAAGGAAATTACAGCTGCTGTTCCACCTATGAACAAAACATCATGAGCATCGGATATATTTATTCTTCTTGGAAGAGTGTGAGGTAATGCAAAATCTTCTCCTCTATATAAATTGGTCCAATCAACTCTAATAAGCGAACTTGCTCTTTTTTTACCTCCCAGTAAATCTGCCTGATGTTCCGCCTGTCCGGGGTTTACAATAATGCCATCAAGGAAAAAATTGACATTTTCAATGAATTTTCTTAAATCTTCAAGATAATTAACGGCACCGACAGAACCTGATACTGTTGTATCAAATAAAAAGCTCCTTTCATCCCTTGAATCAATGAACTCTGACATTCTTAAAGTTTTTCCAATATGCTCACTCATTTTCACCATCCTTAAAATATTTTTCTTTCTTATACATCTTCTTAAGTAAATTTAAATTTTTCAATAAAACATATTATTTTCAACAAAAACCTCCAGGTTGAAAGTTTAACAAATAGATTGTCAGGTGTCAATGTTTCATGATAGTTAAAAATAAATTTTAATATACAAAAGATGTTTCCTTATAAGATACTTTTGCTATTAAACCAAAAAAAAGATATAATCTTGTATGAAAGTAAAGGTTAAGCTATTAGGAAATCTTGTTGATAAGTTCGGATTTAAGGAAAAAGAGTTAGAACTTGAAAAAGGAATAGTTTTAAAAGACTTACTAAAAGTAATGGGAATTGAAGATCACAGAGGGAAGATTTTTATTAGAAATTCAAATTCAGTCTGGCCTGAAGATAAAATTGAAGACAATGATACAATTATAATTTCATCAACCGGTTCCGGGGGTTGATAAATTATTTTCGCTTATATTGATATTTATCCTTTTTAAAGATAAAATATCAGATTAAGGAAATAAAGAATGATATTTTCTATTGAGGGAAAATTAGAGTATAAAGAGTATGAAAATGTGGTGCTGAATTTAAATGGTATTAGTTTTGAAATTAAGATTCCTCTTAGAACTTTTTTTAATCTTCCGGATACAGGGAGTAATTTTAAATTATTCACTGTTCTTATAAATAATTCTGAAAATAATTTTGAAATCTATGGTTTTGAAACATTGGAGGAAAAAAAACTTTTTTTAAAATTGATAAAAATTATGGGAATAGGACCTAAAACCACCTTAAATCTCTTTTCAAAGATGGAATATTCGGAAATAATCAAAGCCATAGAAGAGAATGATGCTGATAAACTTTCATCCATCCCCGGCATTGGCAAAAAGACCGCAGGAAGAATAATCTTAGAGCTAAGCGGAAAGTTAATAAAAAAGGAGGAAAGAGCGGAAAAGTTTGAAGATGTTATTTTAGCTTTGCAAAGTTTGGGATATAAAAAGAGAGAAGCGGAAAGTATTGTTAATGAGGTGATAAAGGAGCTTAAAAATGAAGATAATCCTGAAATTGTTTTAAAGGAGAGTTTAAAAAGGTTAGCTGAAAGATGAGTGAAAAAGTTTTTGAAAAGGAAAAATTCCCGTGGGAAGAGGGAATTAGACCTTCAAGGCTTGATGAATTTATCGGACAGGATAAGTTAAAGGATAGTCTTAAAATTTACATAGAGGCAGCTAAAAAAAGAGGAGAACATCTTGATCATACGATTCTCTATGGCCCTCCAGGACTTGGTAAAACCACTCTTTCAAAAATAATTGCAAATGAATTGGGAGTAAATATTAAATTCCTTACAGGACCTTCCATAGAAAAACAGGGAGATCTTGCTTCAATTCTCACAACCGTGAAAAACAGAGATCTTATTTTCATTGATGAGATACACAGATTGCATCCATCTGTCGAAGAAATTCTTTACTCTGCAATGGAAGATTATTATATAGATATAATAATAGGAAAGGGAAGAGCTGCAAAAACCATGAGATTAAATCTTCCTAAATTTACTCTTGTGGGAGCTACTACAAGAATCGGACTTTTAACAAATCCTCTGGTATCAAGATTTGGAATAACCCTTCATCTTGATTTTTATAGTTCTGAAGATCTTAAAAAAATTGTTTTAAGAAGTGCGAGAATATTAAAAATAGAAATCAATGAAAGAGCAGCTGCTATGATCGCAAAAAGATCAAGAGGAACACCTCGCAGAGCCAATATATTATTAAAAAGGGTTAGAGATGTGGCGGAAGTAAAAAACATAAAGATAATAGATGAAGATATTACTGAAAAAGCTTTTGAAATATTAAATATAGACAAAGAGGGTCTTGATAGCCTTGACAGAAAAATATTAACAACAATAATCAATAATTTTGAAGGGGGACCCGTAGGAATAAAAACACTTGCCTCTGCCGTTAATGAGGAAAAGGATACAATAGAGGATGTCTATGAACCTTATTTAATAAGAGAGGGGTTTCTTGAGATAACAAGCAGAGGAAGAAGGGTCACGAAAAAAGCATACGAGCATTTAGGTCTTAATGCTTTTGAAAGGAGATTGTTTTAGTGGATATAAAGGAGTTTGATTTTAATCTTCCTGAAAAACTTATAGCTCAGTTTCCTGCAAAAAACAGGGATGAATCAAAACTTCTGCTTGTAGTAAGAGAAACCGGAGAAATCAAAGATTTCATTTTTAAGGATTTACCTTCAATTTTAAGCAAAGATGATTTTTTAGTATTTAATAATACCAGAGTTAAACCTCTAAGACTTATAGGAAAGAGAGAAAACGGAAAGGAGATAAATATTCTTCTTGTTAAAGAGATAGGAAAAAATAAGTGGAGTTTTCTTGTAAAAAAGCCGAAATCCTTAAAAGAGGGAGAAAAAATAGTTTTCGGAGACAGTTTTTTTGCAACAATAGAAGGATGGTTTGATAAAGAACACAGAATTATCTCTTTTAAAAAAGGCATACTAAATAAAATACTGAAAAGATTGGGACTACCTCCCCTACCCCCTTATATAAAAAGAAAAGATCCCTTTAAATACCGTGATAAAGACCTTGAAAGGTATCAAACAATTTTTGCCAAAAAAGGATTGTCTATTGCCGCACCTACAGCGGGTTTGCATTTTTCCGATTATATTTTAAAAAAGTTGGAAGAAAAAGGTATTGGCTTTGCTGAGATAACTTTAAATGTGGGAGAAGCAACCTTTCAACCTGTAAGAGTTGAAAAAATAGAAGAACATGAAATGAAATACGAGGATTATGAGATTCCAGAGAGTGAAGCTGAGAAAATTAATCGAGCGATAAAAGAGGGAAAAAGAATAATTGCTGTCGGAACAACATCGGTCAGGACTTTGGAAAGTGCTTATGAAAATGGTAAAATCATACCTAAAAAAGCCTCAACCAATCTATTTATATACCCTGGTTATAAATTTAAAGTGGTAAATGCGATTCTCACCAACTTTCATTTACCAAAATCAACCCTTTTTATGCTTGTTTCCGCTTTTGCAGGAGTTAAATTGATGAAAAAATCTTATAAATATGCTATAAATAAAGAGTACAGGTTTTTTAGTTATGGAGATGCAATGTTAATAGTATGAGGAGTGCAAGATGGGAAATTATAAGGAAATTGTGGAAAACGAGATATTAGAAGACATTTTACTTGAGGGAAGAAAAAAAAGAAAATTTAAGATTACCGTGTGCTTTAGAGAAAATCTTTCGGAAAAATCAAAAAAAGCTGTGGAAATGGTAAAAAATCTGGAAAAATATTATACCGAGGGAAAGGGAAGGTTTTTATATCACTGTGCGTCATTCTATCCGGAAGAGGTGGAACAGCTCCATTCACTCTGGGAGTTGATATCAAACTTTGAATACAAAAAGATATTGGTTAACAATTACCCACTTCCCTATTCTCAATCCCTCTGGCTTCTGCTTTTCTGGTTATACAGGATAAAATAATGGCACTTAGAAAAAATTACACATTTAAGGAAATCGAAGAAATTATAAAAAAAATTGATATACATATTGATGAACTTCATCATGATTACCAGCAATTCTTTACCCGTGTTGAAAGGATTCCACCTGATAGCAAGAGAAAAGAACTTGAAAAACTTGTGGCGATTCTAAGAAAAAAGGAGTATCCTCCGAAACTTCAATTTAAAATAAGCAGAGTCTTAAATAGATTTAACACTTATAAAACCCTATGGGATAAGAGACTTGAAATGTTTTATGAATACGGCACAATTAGCCCGATAAGAATTAAAGAGATAAGAGAAAAAGGAGTTCAGGAAAGAAATAATAAACAAACTAAAAAAGAAAAACCTAAACCAGAGGAGAAAAAAGAGTTTGTTCTGAACAAAGTCCCTGATAATAGGCTCGTAAAAGATCTTTCTATAGAAATAATGAAAGAAGCGAATAAAAAGGGCTCTTCAATTTCAGACATCACCGTAATTGAAAGAGCTATTGAATCAAAAGTCAAAGCATTGAAAGAAAAGTTTGGGAAAGATAAAAAGATACTTCTTGATTTTGAGATAAAAGACGGGAAATTAAAATTTAAGGCAAAAATTAAAAAAAGTGAATAATATAGCAATCCTTTACAATCCTTCCGCTAACAGTGGAAAATCAATTAAACAATTAAATTCTTTAAAAAAAACTTTGTCAGACAATGAAATTAATGCAAAGATCTTTGTCAGCGATTCTCCAGAAATGTTTAAAGAGCTGGCAAAAAAATTAGCTGAAAATTATCACTATTTGGGAATAGCTGGAGGGGATTCGAGTTATACGATTACCGTTAACACTCTGATTAAAAACAACATAAAAGCATTGCCCCACCTTTTTTTTATTCCCACAGGCTCATCAAATGATATCCCAAGGGAGTTTGGTATTTTTAATTTAGAAGATTCTATAAAAGCTATTAAAGAAGGTAAGGCTATATCTGTAGATTTAGGAGTTGTAAAAGACAGTAAAGATGAAATATTTTATTTTTTAGGTCAGGCAAACATAGGTTTAGGTGTAGAGGTTAATTACTTTGTGGAAAAAATAAAACGAGGAAAATTCCCTATAAAAAACCAGTTTATTCTGGGTTTTTACTCTGTTATAAAAACCTATTTGACAAACTCAGGTAGCAAGTTCTTAAAGTTAGTTTTTACCGATGAGGAGGAGATTGAGGGTAGATTTTTAATATCTTTATTTTCCAAGATTAAATTCTGGGCTACAGGAAAAAAAATTTTCCCTGTTTCCTCCGTAAATAATGGCAGAATAAACTTTTTAGCTCTTTCTGAAGTTGGTTTTTTCAGATTACTTAAAATAAATAATGAGTTAAACAGACAGGAAAATTTCTATGATGAAAATATAATTATTAAAAACCCAAAAAAAATAAAGGTTTTTTCAAAAGAACCTTTTTATCTTCAGGTTGATGGGGAGATAGTTTCCAAAGATGATAAAAACATTGAATTTAATGAGATTGAAATTTGTTCAAGAGAGAAGATTTTAAAGATATTAAGCCTCTCTTAACAATTCCTTAACAAGCTTTACATGAAGGGAGTGTCCGCCTTTGTAAATCTTAAATTTACCTGACACAGGTTTTTCTAAGAATGAAATGTCCCCGATAAAGTCCAGAATCTTATGCCTTACCATTTCATCTTTAAATCTCAAAGGTGGGTTAACTATATTATCATCACTCAACACCACTGTGTTTTTTAAGCTTGCTCCGAGCGCAAGACCTTTGCTCTTTAAATATTCCGCATCCTTTAAAAAACCAAATGTTCTGGCAGGAGCAATCTCTTCTATGAAGATTTTTTCATCTATAACGGCTGAATAGTTCATTTCACCGATTAAAGAATGATTGTAAACTATTGTATAATCCACAAAAAAGGAATCAAAAGGGGAATACTCAATAAAAGTATCCCCCTTTTCTATTTTTCCTCTGTTTTTCACCTGAAAAAAATCCGATCTTTTTCCAACAATTTTTGAATTATTCAGAAGTTTTTCAACTATTTCCTTTGAACTTCCGTCAAGTATCGGAAATTCCTCATACTCACTTTCAAATTTAATTGAATCAAAACCCAAAAAGTAAAGTGAAGAAATAAAGTGTTCAATTGTTTTGAATCTGCAACCATTCTTTTCAAGATTTGTTGAATTTTGATTTATAACATATTCCAGAGATAATTTCAGACTACATCCGTTTCTTAGATTAAAAAATAAAAATCCACTCTCTTTTGAAGTATTCTGAACTACTCTTACGAATGTGTTTTTACCTGAATGAACACCTATTCCTTTAAATTCAATAGGTTTAATTAAAACCCTTTTATTAAGCATTAATTTTAATTAAAGATCAAGGTCTATGGATTCCTTTGTCTTCTTTCTTCTCTTTTTTTCCATTTTATCCCATTTTTTCATGCATCTGGGATAGTGAACCTTGGCAAGAGAGCATTTTAAGTATTCTGAAATATAAATTATACACGCTCTGATAGCCTTACCGACAGGAGTCTTTTTAGCATCATCTCCTGATAGAGATAAATCCTTTATGGTAATTCCTGCTCCGATTGATGTTCCTTTGGCTTTTGCCTCAATTGTTCTTGCATCAACTATTTCACCCGTCTCAGCATCTATTACTTTAACATCCACAGCAATATAAACCTTCGTTTTTCTTCCTCTTAACCTTATTCCTTTGAAACTTATGCCTCCTCCGGTAGAATTACTCATCTCAAAAGCTGTAACTGTTCCGGCAATCAAATATTGAGCACCTTTGATTCTTTTCATCTTAACAAGAGTTTCTTTGCTTACCCTACCGGAAGCACTCAAATCCTGTTCGGATAAAACAGCATTTATTTCCTTCCTTTCAAGTACCTGAAATGCACCGGTGCTTTTAAGCTCTGAAATTAACATATCCTGAAGCTCTGAAGCAACTTTGGGATTCCAGACCCAGAACCCTGTCCCTGCGACAGTATTGGTAAATCGTAAAACCCCGACTCTCGGTTTTTCATTACTATAGAGAACAAATGCTGAAAATAAGAATACAACCAAAACAAAAAATACTATTTTTTTTCTCATATTCTTTACCTCCTTCTTTTTATTTTACACTATTAAATTATCAGGTTCAAGATTTTTTTTGTGTTTTCACTACTGTCCGGGAAAATTTGGGGAACGAATAGCTAACAATATCAATGGTATTTGGGGAACAAATTAGGAGGGGCATTAATTTTCTTTTTTATGTTTTTTATTCCCTCATTATCATTAATTCTTA
>JALVQI010000145.1 GCA_027031485.1 Candidatus Aminicenantota bacterium
TATGCCAATAGAATTAACAGAGGAATTTTCTTTATTGACGGGAAAAAGTATCAGCTTTCCGTAAATGATGGAAGAAACCATCTTCACGGTGGTAAAAAAGGTTTTGACAAGGTTTTGTGGAAGGGGAGAAGTTTTTCAAAAGATAATGGTGTTGGAGTTGAGCTATCTTATTTAAGCAAAGATGGAGAGGAAGGCTATCCGGGCAATCTTAATGTGAAAGTGATTTATTTTCTTGATAATGAGAACAAACTAACAATTACATATAAAGCCACAACCGATAAACCCACTCCTGTAAATTTGAGTAATCATAGCTATTTTAATTTGAGAGGAGCTGGAAACGGAGATATATTAGGGCATATTCTAACAATCAATGCTGATAAATATACTGAAGTAAACAGTGAACTCATACCCACTGGTAGATTGTTATCTGTGGCAGGTACTCCGTTTGATTTCAGAACTCCTCATAAGATAGGGGAGAGAATTGATAAAGTTAAGGGAGGCTATGATCATAATTTTGTTTTAAACAAAAAGAAGGAGAATGAATTAAGCTTTGCGGTTAAACTTGAAGATCCTGAATCCGGAAGGATTATGGAAATATATACAACTCAACCGGGTATACAGTTTTATTCCGGAAACTTTTTGGATGGCACTATTGTCGGTAAGTATGGGAAAAGATATTATAAGCACTATGCTCTCTGCCTTGAACCTCAGCACTTTCCCGATTCTCCGAACCATAAGAATTTTCCCGATACGATTTTAAGACCGGGAAAAGAGTATTTTCAAAAATCAGTGTATATTTTTAAGATAAAATGAGAGAATTAGAGGGAAAGTTTAAAGAGGTTTTTTCAAGAGAGCCAGAGATAGAGTTAAGGTCACCCGGAAGGGTAAATCTGATAGGAGAGCATACGGATTATAATGATGGATTTGTTTTTCCCGCTGCAATTAATCTTGAAATAAGAGGGCTTGCAGCTGTCAGGGATGATTCCGGAGTTAATGTTTATTCCATGGATTTTAATGAGTTTAAAAGTTTTGATATTAATAATGATTTAAAAAAAGAGGGAAGCTGGACAGATTATATAAAGGGAGTTATTGTGGAGTTAAAAAAATCGGGTGAAATCTCAAAAGGAGCGGATATAGTTTACAGTAGCAACCTTCCGGTGGGAAGTGGTCTCTCCTCATCAGCTGCTTTTGAAGTGATAAATGCGATGCTGTTTAGTAAAATAAATGGTATTGATTTATCTTTGAGAGAAATTGCCCTTCTTTCTCAAAGGGCTGAAAACAAGTTCGTGGGTGTTAACTGTGGGATTATGGACCAGTTTTCGATAGCTCTCGGCAAAAAGGATTCAGCTCTTTTTCTGGATACAAAAACGCTAAGCTATGAGATTGTTCCATTGAATATGAAAGGATATAAGATTATAATTTCCAATACCAATAAGCCAAGGGAACTCTCATCTTCAGCATACAATGAGAGAAGGGAAGAGTGTGAAACAGCGGTAAGTATTTTGAAAAAAAATAATTATGATATTTCCTCATTGAGGGATTTGAATTCTTCTCAATTAAAAGAGATTGCCTCCATTTTACCTGAAATTAATTTTAAAAGGGTAAAACATGTAGTGGAAGAAAATGAAAGGGTTTTAAAATCCGTGGAATATTTAAAATCGGGAGATCTTGAAAGTTTTGGCAAGCTTTTGAATGAATCCCATAAATCATTGAAAGATTACTATGAAGTCAGCTGCGGAGAACTGGATATTTTGGTGGAAGAGGCGATGAATATAGAGGGAACTCTGGGGAGTAGAATGACAGGAGCCGGTTTTGGTGGATGCACCATAAGCATAGTTAGAGAAGATAGGATTAAAGATTTTATAGAAAAGGTAGGTGAAAATTATTTTAAAAGAACAGATTTAAAAGCTGATTTTTATGTTTCCGAAGCTGTTAACGGAGCAGAGATATTTTTTAAATAAAGGAGGTATTGATGGCTCTATCAATTTTTGATTATCTTATAATAATTCTTTATTTCGGATTTGTCCTCGGAATTGGCTATTTTTTAAAGAAAGCTATTAAGACCAGTGATGATTATTTTTTATCGGGCAGGTCAATTCCCGCATGGATAACGGGTATTGCCTTTATCGCAGCTAATTTGGGTGCTCTTGAAGTTATGGGGATGGTCGCAAATTCCGCAAAGTATGGAATTCTGACTGCTCACTTTTACTGGATCGGAGCGATTCCGGCAATGGCTTTTGTGGGGGTCTTTATGATGCCCTTTTACTATGGCTCAAAAGCGAGATCTGTTCCCGAATATTTGAGATTAAGATTTGATGAAAAGACAAGAGGATTTAATGCAATATCATTTGCCGTGCTTACCCTTTTGATGTCGGGAATAAATATGTATGCAATGGGTATAATTTTCAAGCTTTTATTGGGTTGGTCATTTCATTTTAGTGTGATTGTTTCGGCTGTGATAGTTTTGCTATATGTGTTTTTCGGAGGCTTAACATCATCAATATACAATGAAGTTCTTCAATTTTTACTCATTGTTTTCGGACTTTTCCCTATTTCATATCTCGGATTGAGGGAAGTTGGAGGCTGGGAGGAACTTGTCAAAAGATTACCTGATAATTTCACCCATTTGTGGAGTACGCTTTCTTCCGCATCGCATAACCCGATGGGAATTGAGTGGTTCGGAATGATTTTCGGGCTTGGATTTGTTCTGTCCTTCGGATATTGGTGTACTGATTTTCTTGTTGTGCAGAGAGCCCTTGCCTCTAAGGATATCAATGCCGCAAGAAGAACTCCACTTATCGGAGCTTTTCCGAAGATGCTTTTCCCGTTTTTTGTTGTTTTACCCGGTATGATTGCAATTCTTGTTATTCCCGAGTTTAAGACAGCCCTTGATACGCTTTTAAAAACAGGGCATACTGCAAATGTTAACTATAATATGGCTTTACCCCTCTTAATAAAGCATTATCTACCAAGGGGGCTTTTGGGGCTTGGCCTTACCGCTCTTCTTGCAAGCTTTATGTCAGGGATGGCCGGTAATGTTACGGCTTTTAACACAGTCTGGACTTTTGATATATATCAGAGCTATATAAAACCAGGTAAAGATGATAAACACTATCTCTGGATGGGAAAGATGGCAACGGTTTTCGGAGTTCTTGCAAGTATAGCTTTAACATATATTGTCATGTATTTTAATAATCTAATGGATTACATGCAGCTACTATTTTCATTTTTCAATGCTCCGCTCTTTGCTACATTTTTGCTGGGAATGTTCTGGAAAAGGGCAACATCGGACGGGGCTTTCTGGGGGCTTGTGTCCGGCACCTCCGCCGCAGCCGCCCACTACTTTCTTATATACAAAGCGGGAATTATCCACTATGGTAGCGAAATGTCAGCAAACTTTTACGGTGCAATTGTTGCCTGGGTTGTTTGTTTCTTGACCACAATTATCATTAGCTATATGACAAAACCAAAACCTGATGAGGAAATGGTAAAACTTGTTTATTCTCTTACCCCGAAAGAGTATAAGGACAATATTCCTTTCTATTTAAAACCAGGGTTTCTTGCGGGAATAGTTTTAATTTCAACACTTATTTTAAATATAATTTTCTGGTAAGGAGGTAAAAATGGGAATTGATATAAAGTATCCGATCGGTTTGTTTTTTACTCTGGTAGGAATTATTATCACAATTTCAGGCATTTATCACAAGCAAGAGGTTATCAGTAAATTGGGTTTTAACTTTAGCCTCATTTGGGGAATTGTAATGCTTGCCTTCGGTTTAATAATGTTGGGCTTGCATTATATTGCGAGGAGAAAATCTTAAAAGGGAAGGAGTATAAAAAAACCTTTAGTCTTTTGTTTTTATTTTTTACAATTACCTCTTTTTTGCTTTCTCTTGAACCTGATTGGTATAAGAAAGCACAAATATACAGTATAACAGTATTTTCCAGGGAAGATTCCGAAAATTTTGGTATCACTGTAAATGGATTGTGGAATGGGTATATAGGAAACACAGATTCTCCCTTTGCATTCGGAAGATTGCTCTTATCATATTATGAGAATAGTAAATATGATTCTGATAAAAAATTTGTTGATGAACTCCGTAAAAGGGGATATATAGTTCCCGCAACAATCCTGACCACTCAAGGTCATTCAAGTTTTCAGAGAACAGAGTTTAATAAGCTTTCGTGTAAAAGTTTTAAAGGAGATCTTCCAGATTGGGATTTAAAGGCGGGTTCAAAATTTATGTGTTCAAATAATAGTAGATGGCTGGATTGGATGGTCATGCATGGTAAAAAGGCAATAGATTCAGGTGCTGATTTAATTGTCCTTGATGAAATTCAGGGTGGAGGTTTTATTCCTCTTTATCAGTGGTATTCCCAATATCTTGGTACAAAGGAACCCGGTTTTTGCGAACACTGCATCTCAGGCTTCAGAAATTTTTTAAAAAATAAATACTCTTCAAAAGAATTGAAGGAGTTTTATGAAATAAGCAATATAGATTCCTACGATTTAAAATCAAGAATATATGATACAATCGATTTAAAATATTTTGATAGAATCAAAAAGGACCCTTTAATAGAAGAGTATATAGAGTTTAATGAGGAAAATAATTATTATCTGAAAAGGTTTTTAGTAAGCAAACTAAAAGAGTATGCTGAAAAAAAGAATAAAGAAATTATTATATCTGCTAACTCATATTCACTGGGGAGTGTTCAGCTTGGGGATTATTGGGTTAAGGGGTTGATTTTCAGTGATTTCCTTGATTTTTATACATTTGAAAATCACTATGCAGCTAAACCTATAGAAAAGATTGTTGCTTATCCAAGAAATAAATGGATTGCATGGGAAAAGCTTGCCTATAATGCTACAGGAGAAAGGTTTGTATCCCTTATAGATACGGGAACAAATGAGGAAATAAACAGGCAGTTCAAGGAATATTCAAAGAATTTTTCTAACTATCTTTATATTCGTTTTATGGAAGTCTATATAAATAGGGGAGCTTTTGGCATTTACTATGGAAAATTTTATGAAAATTTTAAATTGTGGGAAAGGTGTGCCAATGCGGCTGCTTTTATAAAGAATCACAGATACCTTTATGAAGGAGAGCAGGAAACTGATTCCAAAATTGCAATTTTATTTCTTTACAGTGAGAATTTAAGAAGCAGATATTTCTCTTATCTTGGATTGTCTCAGGCACTATCTGAATCCAACATAGCTTATGATGTTATTTTCGGAGGAGGCGGAAAGTATTTAAAGGATAGGGTTGATCCTGATATTCTAAAAAAATATGAACTTTTAATAATACCAAATTCAGGAAATATTCTTTCATCTCAAATTGTTAAGATTAAAAATTTTGTAAAAAACGGCGGAAAGGCTATAGTTTTTTCCGGTACTTCGTTTGGTTTTAGTGGTAAAGGTGAGAAAAAGTATGGCAAAGGGAGTTTTTTCATTCTTGATAGCTGGAATTATGAAAACAGAGTCTGGGATATAGGTTCCCTCTATTTTTTCTCTTATGAAGATAAATATAGAAAAGCTATTAAAGAACTTTTGTTAGGATTGACAGATTCATACCAGTTTTTAAAGGATGCTAATAGAAAAATTGTGGCAACCGTTTATTTTAAAGCAAAGAAAAAAATGATTATAGTGCATCTTTTGAACTATGATCATAATATTAAAACAGATGTAATTTCAGAGAAAAATGGTATAGAGATAAGAGTAAGAAAGCCTGATTTTGATGTTAATAATTATGCTTATCTTATTTCTCCCGATTTTAATGAAAAAATTATAATAAAAACAAGAAGTGAAAGGGATTTCATTCTCCTTAATGTGCCGATTTTAAAAGTTTATGATCTTATTGTAATAGGTGGTAAGAAGGGAAATATAGTTAGATAGGGAATTGAATCTTAAGTAAATATGTAATAATGATTTACAAATAACTTTTTGAGCGAAAATTTTATGGAATCAAATTATTATTAACAGAGAAAAAGGCGGAATAATGTTTGAAAATAAATTGAAATTCTGTTATATTTTTATATGCTTTCTTATTTTCAAATCAATTTATATTATTTTTCAGGGGTAAATAAAAATAAAGGTTGCAATATCATAAATATAACTCTGGCACGATGGTAGGGAAGGATATTGGTAATTACAGGATAATTAGTTTGATCGGCAGAGGAGGGATGGGAAGCGTATGGCTTGCCGAAGATAAAAAGCTTAAAAGAAAGGTAGCTTTAAAGCTTATCTCAGAAGAGTTTTCTTTTAGTCCTCAGGTGGTTAAAAGATTTAAAGTTGAAGCAATTGCACAGGCGAGACTCAATCATCCAAATATAATTCAGATTTATTCATTTGAGGATAAAGGTAAACATAAGTATATTGTGATTGAATACATAGATGGAATTTCTTTAAGTGATGCCATAAAAAGGGATGGTAAATTTCCATTAAAAAAAGCGATTGCTATTTTTGAAGAGATACTCTCTGCTATGGAATATGCCCATAAAAATGGGATAATTCACAGGGATATAAAACCTGCCAATATTATTCTTAAAAAAGATGGACATCCCAAGATCGGGGATTTTGGAATAGCAAAGGTAAAGGGGATAGAAGGACTAACAAAGGCAGGCAGTGCCATAGGAACTCCAATTTATTCATCACCTGAACAGATAACAGGTAAAAAAGTAGATAAAAGAACTGATATTTATTCTCTAGGAATTTTGTTTTACGAGATGCTTACGGGGAGGCCTCCTTTTAGCAAAAAGGGAAAGAGTTTTGTTGAAATTGCAAAAATGCAGTTGAATGTTAAACCATTGCCTCCCTCAAAATTGGTTAAATCTATTCCAGAACAAATAGATCATATTATAATGAAATGTCTGGAAAAATCGCCTGATAAAAGATATCAGAATGTGGAGGATATAAAAAAAGATTTATTGAAAATAAAAAAGAGATTAGAGGGGCCTAAAAGAGAATTAAATATTAATTTTGACGGATTATTTTCCAGGTTTAAGAATCTTAAAATTCCAACCTTTGAGAAAATAGGAATTTTTTTAAAAGGGATTAAAATTAAAAATCCTTCTAAATTTCTAGGTAAAATAAGTGTTGCTAATATTGATGATAGAAAGAAAAAATTGGTATTTATTGCAATTGGTTTATTTTTCTTCATTATTATTCTTATTGCTATACTTATTGGAGGTACTATAGGAAGGGGTGATATTGTGGTGGGTAACTCTCCTAATTATACAAAAAAGGCTTCACCTTTGCCTGAAATTATTGTTAATAAAAAGTACACAATTGGACAGATTCAAGAAAAGGTTGTCAATGGTATTAAGAGTTTAAGTAAGAAACAGTATGCTAAGATTAAAGAACTCTTTAAAGAAAAGAAATACAGAAAACTTGCATCTTATACTGAAACTTTGATAAAAAATGGGTACAGGTCATACAATCTTTATCTGGCAAGAGCAAGAGCTTATCTTTACCTGAAAAAATATAAAAGAGCCGAAGAACTTTACAGAAATGTTTTTAAAGCTTACAAAAAAATAGATTTTATCGGTTCATACGGAGATTATGATGGGATATTGAGGATTTCGAGAAAAACAATCTCCTTTTTGCCTGAGAAGAAAAAGAAGAGATTAAAAATAAACCTAAAAGTTATTAAAAAGAAAAAAGAGAAGAAAGGGTTTAAACTACCACTCAAATCAGTAAAGATAAAAATAAAGAAACCTTATCTTTTAGCAAAATACAGACTTGAATTAAAATCAAAAAAAGAAAAGTACAAAGTCATTCTGAAAGCCAATAAAAAAGATCAGCTTAAAGTTTTTGTCAAAATATTTGAAGCAATAAAAGGAGGTAAAATATGAGGAACAAAGTTCTCGTTTTTATTCTTATTGTTTTTTTAGCATCTCCTGTTTTCTTACAAGCAAAGCTTAACAAAGTTGAGATGATGGTTTACAGAGTAAAACCCGGTGTGGCTCTTATTGAAACATTCTTGAATTTTAAGATTCAATATGAGGACAATGGCGCAAAGAGATTAGAACAAAATGGTTTTAGATTTAGCGGCACAGGCTTTTTTGTTAATCCAGAGGGGTATCTAATAACAAATGGACATGTGGTTGAGGTTGAGCATAAATATCTGACTAATAAAGAAAAGCTTTATCAGGAAGTTTTAAGCTATTTTGTTGTGGCAAAATTAAAACAGGCAGGAACAATCGTAAGTATGGAAAATGTACAGAAATGGATAAAAGAGCATAAACCTCAATTGGTTTCTCTTCAGATTTTTCCAAAAGTGACTCTTACAAACTTTGAAGAGTATAATTATGAAATAAAAAAATTTAGTCCTCCCATGACCAGTGGGGGTAAAGATATCGCAGTTTTAAAAATTGAAAGAAGCAATTGCCCTGTTCTTATGTTAGGAGATTCTTCAAAAGTTAAACTTCAGCAGATTGTTTTTCCGATAGGCTATCCCGGACTTGTCGACCCTTACACATTCTGGGTAATAAGTAAAAAGAGTAGATTACAGCCTACTATTAGCAGAGGAACCATAACCTCCTTAAAATATGATTACAGGAATATGAATGTTTTTCAAACAGATGCTGCTATAACCCATGGTAATTCTGGTGGACCTGCTGTTGATGAAGATGGAAAAGTAATTGGTATTGCCACCTTTGGAGCAGTTGATCCAATAAAGGGTCAAATTCAAGGATATAATTTTTTAATTCCTATTAATACGGCAAAAGAATTTATAAGAGATGCGGGAATAGAATACAATATAGAATCTGACTTTACTAAAGTTTATAATAAGCTACTTGATGCTGTCTGGAATGAAAAATGGTTTGAAGCAAAAAACTATGTTGCTGTTGCTCTTTCCTATATGAGTAATCAACCTGATCTTAAAAAACTTCAGCAATTAATCTACACAAAGATTGAACATATGGGTGCTTTGAAAAGAATGTGGATAAGGAATAAGTTACTCTTTATTCTTGTCTTAATCTTAATCATAGCTGTTATAGTAATTTTAATAATAGCTTTAAAGCCCGAGAGTGAAAAAAAGGTTGAAAGTGTTGCAGGAAATGAAGTAAAGGTTGAAGATGTTAAAGTAGAGGATGAAGGGAAGACAGTATTGGAAGAGGAAGATGATAAGACAATGCTTGAGCAGGAAGTAGTGGGAATTGCCGATATTTATGTTAATGGTCAGTTAAAGACAAAGTGTGAAATAATGGATACAGGAACAATTATCGGTAGAGATCCTGCTCAGTCAAATTGTGTGATAGAAGAGACAATGGTCTCTAAAGCCCATGTAAAAATAGTGCCCAAGGATGATGACTTTGAAGTCCAGGATTTAAATTCAACAAATGGAACCTATTATAATGGAGAGAAGATAGACAGAAAAGTTATAAAAGCGGGAGAGAGAATACAGTTAGGGAAAAAGGGAACTGTAGAGATACACATAGACAAAGTGTAAAGTATAGGTAGATTAAGTAAAATAAATCGAAAATTATAGAGAAAAAGAAGTCGATTATTATCTTTTTTGGGAGGTGAAAATACTTGACATAGAGGGCTTTTTTTTATATTTTTAAAAAAGAATGAAAATAAAAAGATTTTGTTTCATGAACTGTTAAAGTAAAAGATGATAAAGGAAGTAAATTCAATAAAACTGATATTAATTTATTCCTCAAATAGAGGAGATTATTAATGAATGATTTGCCTGAGATCCCCGGTTACATAATTAAGAGAAAGTTAGGTAGGGGAGGGATGGCAAATGTTTACTTTGGTATTCAAGAAAGTTTAAAAAGAAAGGTTGCGGTAAAAATTTTATCTCAGTATCTTTTGCAGGATGAACAGCTTATAAAGAGATTTTTAAGAGAGGCTGAAACAGCGGCTAATCTGAACCATTCAAATATTGTGCATATTTATGATGTGGGTAAATATAATGATCTAAACTATATAGTAATGGAATATCTTGAAGGTGGAAATCTTAAACAGAAGTTAAAAAAAGGAGAAATAGACGAAGAAAAAGCCTTATGGATAATAGAGGAAATTTCAAAAGCTCTTGACTATGCTCACTCCAAAGGAATTATTCACAGGGATATAAAACCTGAAAATATAATGTTTAGAGAGGATGGAACTCCAGTGTTAGTTGATTTTGGTATAGCAAAGGCGATCGGGAGTGAAACAAAGCTTACGAAGACGGGAGTTTATATAGGTACACCCCGTTATATGAGTCCTGAGCAGATACAGGGAGAAGAATTGGATGGTAGAACAGATTATTATTCATTGGGGATTGTCCTTTACGAATTACTAACGGGAAAGGTACCCTATGATGGAGAGGATAGTATAGCCATAGCTATGAAACATCTTCAAAAGCCAATCCCGAAGCTTCCTCCCTATCTGTCTGTATATCAGATTTTAATAGATAAATTAATGGCTAAGAATAGAGAGGAGAGGTTAAGCAATAGTCGGGAACTCGAAAATATTATAAATGAAATTAAATTACTTAGAAAAAAGAAGAAAGCTATAGAGGAGGCTGAAACAAGGGTGGAACCTGTGGTATCGGGTAAAACAATGGAAGAGGATAAAACGAGGCTCGAAATAGAAGAAAAACAAGAAAAGGTGGAAGTTGAAAAAAAGCAAGAGCTGTATAAAAAAGAGGAAAAGAAGCAAGAGGAAGAAGGTAAAGAAATTAAAGGCGGAAAGAAAGAGAAAGAAAAAGTTAATATAAAAAAAGAAAAGGAGGGAAAGCCAAAAGGCTTAAAAGATAAAAAAAGAGATTTTGTTAAAAGAATAAGTTTAATAATAGGTGCGATTGTGATTTTAATTTTGGCTCTTCTTTTAATAGAAAGTGGTAGTAGGAATGATGAGGAAGTTTTGTATGAAAAGGCAGTGAAGAGTCAATCCGAGAATTTATATGAAGAGTATTTAAAAAAATTCCCGGAAGGAAAACATGTAAGGGAGATAAAAAGGAAGTTGGGAAAGAGTGGAAAGCCAGAAAAAAAATTAAAAGAGAAGAAAGAAAAAGTTGCTCCGATAAATTCAAAGAACTATACAAAGTATCTTATTCTTGCAAAAAAATATTTTAAAACAAAAGAATTCAGGAAAGCACTTGAAGCTTTGAATAAAGCAAAGGAGTATGGCGGAAGTGGTGAAAAAGAATTTATTGATCTGGATAATAAAATTCCGAGATGGAAGAAAGTTGAATACAGAGATGGATACTATGAAGGCTGGGTTTTAAAGAATGGCAAAAGGGAGTATTTTGGAAAATTTTATCGGAAGAATGGGGACAGATATGAGGGACAGTGGAAGGATGATAGGGAAAGCGGAGGATGGTATTATTATGCTGATGGAAGAAAAGAATGGGGTTATCGTGATAGTAATGGAAAATGGATAGTTTCAAAGAAAAATGATTTCCAACAGAAGAAAGTAAAGAGTAATGTGGAGAGGGAAGAAGGAAAAAATAAAGTTAATATTGAAAAGGATACTCGGAAATTAAAAGAGGAGATAAGTCTTAAGAAGGGGACTATTTCAAAAGAGGTAAGTCTGTTAAACACTCTAAGGATTGAAGAGGTGGAAGCGGGTAATTTTATAGGAGATTTTTTAGTGAGAGATAATCAATTGTTGCTCTTTTCCAGGAATAAGATAATTAAAATCGAGAGAGGCAGAAAAAAAATCTTAAAAGTTAGTAATCTTATTTTCCCTGTGGTTGGGTTGAAGAACAAAGTTTATTTTGCAACATCGGATGGTTATCTTTATCTGATGAATGGAGATAATGTAAAAAGAGTTTTTAACTCAGGTTGGGAATTTAATTTTCCTCCTGTAATGGCTAAAAATAGAATTTATTTTATTTGTTGCGATAAGTTTATCTACTGTTTTGAAAATAATAGGATGCTATGGAAATATAAAGCCTTCGGTAGGTTTGCCACTAATATCAGTAGTGATAAGAATGGCTATATATATTTTGTATCTAAGGATAATTATCTTGTAAAGATCAGCCCGGAAGGAAAGAAGCTTTCTGAGAAAGATCTAAAGCACTTTAAGAAGGTTAAAAAGATAGAAATAATAGGAAATAAAATTAGAATCACAAATTCTTCAAACAGAAGTTTATATTTTGATCTTAATTTGAAAAGTTCAACCGGGAATTCTCTCATTGTGGAAAAGAAATTTAAGAATTTTACAATTAAAGTTTTTAAATCCGGAGCAAAAATATACGAGGGAACTCGCATAATTAAAACTGTAAACGAATATGTTAAAGATGCTTTTTTAATAGATAATTATCTTTTATTAATTTTTAATGAAAGAATTGATGTTTATTCCCTTGGTGATAATTCGGTTGAAAAGGTAAGAACCTATAAATTAAATGTTAGCGGGACAAAAAAAATTAGAGTATATAATAAATCTATTTACATCTTAACAAAATCCAGATTATTGAAGATAAGCTTTATTAAATAAAGGAGGTTAGTATGAAAAAAGTATTTTTAGTTTTTTTTATCTTTTTTATCTCCTCGATTTTTGCTCTATCAGGATCAAATTTTTTTATCGAGGGTGGTTATAGAGGAGCTTTAACTCTGAGTGATTTAAGCTATTCATGGGATTGGAATAATTCCTACATTACAGTTAAGGAGAATGGTAATGTTAATACTATTTTGGGTTCAGGTTATTCTTTTGGCGGGGGAATTATGTTTTCCAACTTCTCTTTGTCCTTTTTCTATTTAAAACAGAATTTAACCGGAGATTCAAATTACAACCTTTCCTGGACCTGGTATACAGGTAAAAAAGGAAGAAGTGCCGGTAAGTGGGATAATGATGGATATGTTTCTATTATCCCCGTTTCTCTGGACTATAACTTTATTTACAAATTGAACAGGAAAAACCAGATTAACATATATGCCGGCCCCTCCCTTTATATGATTAAGTCAGCTTTGAATGTGACGATTGGTTATGCTTCTATGCTTGTTGACAATGGGACAATTTACCTTGATTACTATCCATTTCGGTTAACAGCTGATAATAGTATTACAAAATTCGGAGCTAATTTCGGATTAAATTATGAATTTAGGGTTAATTATTCATTAGCTTTTTATCTGGGAGCACAATATTTTTATATACCAAATATAAACACAAAATGGAGTTTAAAAACCGGCAAATATGATGGTGCTTTGGGGAACCTGTATAGAACAATTGATGATCCTGACTTTTTAGATGATATAATGGATACGAATCTTGAGATGAAATTATCTTTTTACAAAGTTAATTTTGGTATTAGGATTTATATGTAATAAATCATAAAAATTGGGAAGTAAGTAAAATAGGGAGCAGAGAAAGGAAATTTGAGTTAAGAGGTTTGTGTCCAATCAATGTTTCTGCCGAAAAAAGTTTAAAATAGAAGTCAGGGGTTTTGACAAAAAATTTTAAATAAAATATATTATTACTTATTAAAGAATTCAAGGAGGAAATTATGCTTGAAGTGAGGAAAGATATTTTAGGTTTTGATACAAAAGTTGAAACCTTGAATGGTAAAAAAGATTATATCTTCTTTGATAATGCTGCTTCCACCCCTGCTCTTAAAAGTGTTTATGAGCAGATGGAAGAGATAATGAAAAATTATTCAAATGTACACAGAGGAACTGGTTATAAGGCTTTTTATTCCACTGAACTCTTTGATAGATCAAGAGAGTATGTTATGGAATTTTTAGGAGCAGGAGAGAATGATACTGCAATTTTTGTAAAAAATACCACTGAGGGGGTTAATAAATTCGCGAGGATTTTCAAGTCAAAATTCCCGGATGCAAAAATCATAGTATCCGAGATGGATCATCACTCAAACCTTTTGCCATGGAAAAAATATTTTAATATCAGATGGTGGGAGGTTAATGATAGAAGCAGGCTTGAGCTTGATAGGTTGGAGGAAATATTAAAGGAGGAGAATGGAAAGGTTAAACTTGTTGCTGTTACGGGAGCTTCAAATGTGACAGGTTTTACAAATCCTGTTCATGAGATAGCCAGGCTTGCCCATAAGTACGGAGCCTATGTGTTTATAGACGGAGCTCAGCTGATTCCCCATAGAAAAACTTCAATGACCACGGGAAATCCGGAGGAAAAAATAGACTTTTTAGCTTTTTCAGCACATAAGATATACTCACCTTTTGGTTCGGGTGCCCTTTTGGGAGATAAAAATGTATTGTCAGCGGAAGAACCTCAATGTGTAGGAGGGGGGACTATAAAATTCGTTGCAAAGGATGAAATTGTATGGGCGGACCTTCCGGATAGAGAAGAAGCCGGTACTCCCAATATACCGGGGGCAATTTCTCTTGCTTTGACTTTGAAAAAATTAAATTCCCATGATTTTAATAAACTTGAAAAAAGAGAAGAGGAGCTTGCCTCTTATTTTATAAAAAAATTTTCAAAATTAAATAAATTTACTCTTCTTGGGGATGAAAATAGAACAGAGAAAGATTTTAGCGTCTTCTCCTTTAAATTCGAAGGAGAACTCTCTCCTTTTCTTATTGCTTCAATCTTATCTTTTGAAGAGGGAATAGGTGTAAGAGCCGGCTGTTTCTGTGCACACCCCTACCTTGCGAGGTTAATGAATTTTTCTAAGGATGATCTTGAGGATGTAAAAAATAAAATTATAAAAGATGAAATGGACAAATTTCCGGGAGCAATAAGAGCCAGTTTGAGTTTTTATAATACGGAGGAGGAAATAGATAGATTGATAAATGCTCTTGAGAAAATAGAGAAAGGTGAATTTTCCGAGTACTATTACCGCGAGGATGTTCATGCATTTGTTCCTAAAAATTTTGATTTTAAAATTCCCGACTTGATTTAAGAAGAGATCTTGACTTTTTTATTTATTTTAAATATATTAGAAAAAGAAGGAGAGAAAAGTGTTAGTTATATGTCCGAGCTGTAAAAAAAGATACAAACTTGATGAGAAAAAACTTAATCCAAAGCCAAAAGTAAAATTGAGATGCCCGAATTGCGGACACATTTTTGAGGTTAACAATCCTTTATATAATGAAAAGATAAATGAGGATGATACAACTCAAATAAAAAAAGACAAGAATGCTGAAGAGGGATTAACCTTACCGGAGGATAAGATTATTTATCTTTATGTTATTAAAGGTCCGCGCTCCGGCTATAAGTACAAAGTTACAAAACCAAGAGTAATTGTGGGCAGAGGTAGCCAGGCTGATTTAATTATCCCGGATCTTGAGGTTTCAAGGCAGCACTTTTCTCTGGAGATTTCTGAAAATAAAACAATATTAAGAGATTTAAATAGTACCAATGGAACATACATAGATGGAGAAAAAGTAAGCTCTGTGAAAATTGAGGATAGAACGGAAATACAAATAGGACAGAGTGCGATCCTTTATATGGAATCCACAGAAAGAGATTTTTAAGCATTGAAAATATTTAAACATATTATATTTTCTCTAACAGGCGGATTTGTTTTAATATTATTTTCTTTTAATCTTTTATTTTTTTTAAATTTCCCCCATCTCCGATATACTAATTTTAGAACAGATTCGAATATTTTAGTTTGGGGCGTAATCTTTTTTTTCTTATACTATGTAATAGTTATTTTATATGTAAAAGCATACAATTTTATTGCTCATGAAAATTATAGCATTGATTTTTTTTCTTTTGCATATTTATTTACTTTCTTAAGAGTAGGGGTTGGATATTTACTTTTAGTTTATCTCATAAACTATTATGTATATCATAACTACTTGTATTATAGATTAAAAGGTTTATTTTTTTTTAATTTATTTGGGTTTATTTTATTATCTCTTATCTTTTTTTATGAGAGAAATCATTTTTCAAAAGATGGAAAAAATAAGAAATCCTTTTTTCTTGCCTTAATAATTCTTATATTTTCTTTAATCCTGTTATTCGATATTAAGTATTTTCATAAGAGTTTTTTGCATTTGAAACTGAATCCCAATGGCTATGACAACAAAAAGTTATATTATTTATTTAGCAAGAAAAGGCGGGTTATAAATCTTTATGTGGAAGGACTTTCCTATGATTTTATCTTTCCTCTGATTTCCGAAGGCAAATTACCTAATTTCAGCTGGTTGATAGAAAATGGCTCATGGGCTCGCTCAAAAACACTGGATCCGATAAATAAATGGTCTGCATATTCATCCTATATAACGGGGGTTTATCCGTCCAGAAATTTAATGTACTCCTTCTGGAAAAAATCTTTTACTTCCTCTTTTTCTTCGGCGCCTTACATTCTTCCAAACGGATTCTTTATGAAAACACTGGAAAGATTAAATTTTATAAAAAGGCTTTACAGTAAACCTACCATTTATTATAAAAAAAATATTTTTTCTTATCTGGAAAACTATAATGTTAAAAGTTTTAATGTGTTTTTTTTGAAGGAGGAAAAGGAATTATCTGTGAAGAATAGTTTTTCAAAATTTCCATCTCCTTTTGATGAGCTTGAGCTTAAAGATAGTGCGCTTATTAAATCTTTTAGAAAGAATATTTTGCTTGATGAGCAGAGATTTTCCATCTTTATCCGGAAATTAAGTGAGGATAATAAGGATACTCTATTTTATTCTCTTTATATTGATGGTTTACTCGATACCGAACTCAGGTTTTATAAATACAGTTTTCCGGAATATTATTCATCTGTTCCCGAGGAAGACATACATCTTTATGGTGGAATAATAGAAAAATATTATCAATATATTGATCGGTATATTGGAAGAATTCTTTTAAATTTTAAAAGTTCTGATCTTCTAATAATCACTTCCTCTTTTGGTGTTGCCCCATTGGATCCTTTGGACCAAATAATAAACAGGCTTTCAAAAAAAGAGATTTATTCGGCTAAAATTTCCGGCTCTTCGGAAGGAGTCCTGATATTGTATGGAAATGGGATAAAGAAGAATTTTATCCTTAATAATTTTTCTTTTCTAAATGTTTACCCTATTATTACTTATTATCTTCAGCTTCCTGTTCCGGCCAATTCAAGTAAAAGTTTTTCTCTGGAGATGTTTGAAAAAAAGTTTATAAAGGAAAATCCTCTGGTCTTTTCGTATGAGAGGAGTGTAAAATGATAGCTGTAATACAAAGAGTAAAAAAAGCTTCGGTTAGAATAGAAAATGAGGTTATATCTGAAATAGGGAAAGGAATATTGGTGCTTGTCGGAATAGAGTATGATGATAGTGAAAAAGATAGAGAGTTTATTGTAAGTAAAATCTTAAATCTGAGAATTTTTCCCGATAGCGAAGGCAAGATGAATCTTTCAGTGGCTGATATTAAAGGTGAAATCCTTTCGGTTTCTCAATTTACTCTGACCTCAAAGATAAAGAAGGGGAGAAGGCCTGATTTTGGCAGGGCAATGCCGTCTGAAAAAGCCAAAGCCTTTTATCAGGAATTTTTGAATGCTTTAAAAAAAAGTAATTTAAAAGTTGAGGATGGGAAATTCGGGGCAATGATGGAAGTTGAACTTATAAATGATGGCCCTGTTACTTTTATAATAGACAGTAAAATAAAGAAATGGAATTAACCAGGGATTTTTTCTTAGATAAAAAAATAATAGTCTATCAACCAAAAAAGGGGTATAGGTTTTCTATTGATGCCCCGATTCTTGCAGATTATATTAAGATTAATGATAATAATGCAGTTCTCCTTGAAATAGGAGGTGGATGTGGTATAATCAGCCTTATAATTTCTAAGACAAAAAAAATTAAAAGGATATATATTATTGAAATTCAGGAGATTATGGTAAAAGCAATTAAAAAAAATATTGAGGAGAACAAGGTGAATACTCTTGTAAAGCTTGTGGAAGGGGATTTTCAAAATTATCCTTTTAAAAAAAAATTTGACATTATTTTCTCAAACCCTCCGTACGGAGCCGTTGGAAGTGGAAAGATACCGGATAATGAGAGTAAGGCATTGGCAAAATTTGAAATAAAACTTTCTATGGAAAAATTGCTGGCAAATTCTTATGATTTATTAAGAGAAAAAGGTTCATTATATCTGATATATCCTTATGATAGGTCTGAGGATTTAAAAAAGAAAGCTAAAGAAGTGGGGTTTTTCAGAAAAAGAGAAAGACTGGTATATGCAAGGGAGGGAAGAAAACCTGTTTTTTATATGGTGGAATTTGCAAAGACAAAAGGAAAGAAAGTTCACTCTGATTCCATAATTTTAGAAAATGAGAATGGAAAATATACGGATGAAATAGAAAAAATTTTAAGAGGTAAAAATGTTTATAATTGATAAAATCAAAACAATTTATAGAAGCAGGCTATTGATATCAAATCTTGTTTCGAGGGAATTAAAAGCGAGGTACAGAGGCTCTGTTTTAGGGTTTTTATGGACATTTTTAAATCCCCTTCTTTTAATGTTGGTTTACACTCTTGCTTTTGGAATAATTTTGAAACCAAGGTATCCAATTCCGGAACTCAAAACAGCCCTTGATTATTCTCTCTTTTTGTTTACGGGGCTTTTGCCGTGGATCTGGTTTAGTTCATCTATAATAGAGGCAGGCAATGTTCTATCGATTCACGGAGCTTTGATAAAAAAAGTTTTGTTTCCTGTCGAAGTTTTACCTATAATGACTGTAACTGCAAATTTTATTAATTTCCTCCTGGGACTCCCTATCTTAATTCTCTTTTTTATTATATTGGGACATCCTTTAACATGGTATGTGTTTTTTGCAATTCCGGTTATGATAGTGCAATTTTTCTTTACCCTGGGACTGGGATTTTTTGTGGCAGCTCTGACAGTTCATTTTAAGGATGTTCAGAATTTAATTGCAAATCTTCTTACACTCTGGTTTTTCGGTACTCCGATAATTTATCCTTTTAATTTTGAGCCTATTTTAAAGTCGAAATTAATAAAAACAGCTTTGTTATTAAATCCATTGACACATATTATTGAAGGATATCAGTATTCCTTTTTCTTTGGTTCTCTTCCCCATTGGAAAAAGTTGACTGTTACTTTTATAATTTCTTTTATTTTCTTTCTTTTAGGTTATTATTTCTTTGATAGGGTGAAAGATACATTTGCGGAGGAAGTCTGATGAGTGAAATTGCAATTTCTTTAAAAAATATTGTTAAAGCTTATAGAAAGTATGCAAGCAAACATAGATTTAATACTCTTAAAAGTGCCTTTATAGATGGGACAATATTTAGAGATTTTAAACCTGAAGAGGTTTTTCTTGCGGTAAACAATGTATCTCTTGATATTAAAAAAGGTAAAACAGTAGGAATTATAGGAGAAAATGGTTCGGGTAAAAGCACACTGTTAAAGATTATTGCGGGAATAGTAAGACCGAATAGAGGAAGTGTTATAACAAGAGGAAGAATTTCAGCTCTTATAGAACTTGGTGCGGGCTTTCATCCGGAAATTTCCGGAAGAGAGAATATCTTTATAAATGGGATAATTTTAGGGCTTACAAAAAAGGAAATTAAGGAAAAATATAATGAGATTGTCAGATTCGCAGAGCTTGAGGATTTTATAGACCAGCCTGTAAAAACCTATTCATCAGGTATGTTTATGAGATTGGGTTTTTCTGTTGCCATTAATGTTAATCCTGACATTTTGCTTGTGGATGAGGTCCTGGCAGTTGGAGATGCCTCATTTGTCCCGAAATGTATTGATAAAATAAATGAATTTAAAAGGGCAGGTAAGACCATCGTTTTCGTTAGCCATGATCTTGAAACTGTGGCAAGAATTACCGATGAAGCCATCTGGATGAAAAAGGGACAGATAGTTATGAGAGGATACCCCCGTCAGGTTGTAGATGCATATCTGCAGGACATAAGCGAAAAAGAGGAGAGCAAACACAAAGAGAGTAAGAAGGAAGAAAAAGCTCCGGTTGATAATAAGAGATGGGGAGATAGAAGTGTGGAAATAATCTCCGTTAAATTAAAAGATCAAACGGGAAAAGAAAAGTTTATCTTTTCTCCGGATGACGGAATGATAATAGAAATGGAGGTTAAGGCAAAGGAAGAGAAAGATAATTTTGGTTTTGGAATAGGTGTTTTAAACGGAGAGGGGCATAATGTTTATGGTACGAATACATTTCTTGAGAATTTGATGGGAGAAAAGCTTACAAAGGGCTATCATAAGGTAGTCTTTAAGATATCAAAATTAAATCTGATAAATGGATTTTATTTTGTTGATGTTGCGGTTCACTCCAAAGAGGGAACACCTTATGATTATCATCACTTGCTTCATAAATTCAGAGTGGATTCAATCCATAAAGATGTGGGAGTTTATAGAATGAATCATCTTTGGGAATTTGATAATGGTATTGAATTCAGAAAATATTAATAAAAAAAAAGTTCTTGTTTTAGGAGCTTTTGATCTGATACACCCGGGGCATATTTACTTTTTATCCGAAGCAAAAGAAAAAGGGAATTTTTTAGTTGTTGGTTTATTTGATGATTTACTTGTCAGGAACTTGAAAGGAAAGAAAAGACCGATAATCTCATATAAGGAGAGAGAGGGAATCCTTTTATCCTTTGAACCTGTTAATTCCGTTGTACCTGTTTCAAACATTGTTGAATTTTTAAAAAAGAATTCATTCAATCTTATTGCAATAGGAGAGTGGGACAACTATTTCCCGAAAGATTATATTAAGAGTTTTAAAGGTGAAATCTTTGTAATTGAAAGATTCGGAGATTATTCAACTTCCTCCGTAATTAAAAAGATAAAAAAAACTTTTCAATGAAATCCCTTTACTCCTTTATAACTTTTTTATAAGATTTATTGATGAAGGAAAAGACCATCTTTGGAACTGAGATATTTTGTGAAAGAGAATACGAAAAATACAGAGGGAAAAATATTGCGATTCTTTTAAATCAATCTTCAATTGTTTTTGATAGAGAGACAACCCTTGAGTGTCTTCTGAAAAAAGGTTTAGAGATTAAGAAGGTATTCTTTCCCCAGCACGGTTTTTATCAGGATAAACAGGATAATATGAAAGAATCGGAAGATATGAAAATCAATGGGATTGAGTTTATTTCCCTATATGGTAAGAAATTTGCCCCAGCAAAAGAAGACCTTGAAGGAATAGATATTATTCTTTATGATTTGCAGGATGTGGGAACAAGAATTTATACATTCGTTTCAACACTTTTTCTGCTGGTTAAAGCCTTGGACAAAACGGATGTAAAGCTTATTGTTCTTGACAGACCGAATCCTCTCGGAAGAAAGGTTGAAGGAAATTTAGTTGAAGAAGATTTCAGATCCTTTGTCGGAATTTATTCTTTACCAATGGTGTATGGTATGACTCCCGCGGAACTTGCCTTCTTTTTTATAGAAAGGGAGGGACTTCATGTTGATTATGAAGTTTTAAAGATGAAGAATTGGAAAGGAGCTTTTTATGAAGATACCGAAAGATTCTGGTATCCTCCATCACCGAATATGCCTCACTATTTTACTTCTTATATATATCCGGGGACTGTTCTCCTTGAAGGTACGAATATTTCGGAGGGAAGAGGGACAACAAGGCCGTTTGAGATTTTTGGGGCTCCATTTATTGACGGGGAGCTATTATCAAAAGAACTAAATAGTTTAAAATTACAAGGTGTTTATTTTATTCCATATTACTTTACTCCGACCTTTAATAAATGGAAGGGAAAATTGTGCGGAGGGATTTTCATAAGAGTTCTTGATGTGAGGGCTTCGGAACCATACAAAACAGGAATTCTAATTTTGAAAAAAATCAGAGAAATTTACGGTGATAAATTAAAGTGGACTCCTCCTCCCTATGAGTATGAGAAAGAAAAATTACCCATTGATATTATTACAGGTGGAAGTAAGGTTAGGGAATTTATAGATGAGGGTGAAGGGATAAAAGATTTAGACGAACTATTGGACAATGATAAATTTGAAAATATTGTAAAAACCTTTGGGCTCTATGATAGTTTTGATTCTAAAATCTATTGACAGGAAAAAATATTTTTGATAAATTTATTCATTCATCTGTGGCGAGGTAGCTCAGTCGGTAGAGCAGAAGACTGAAAATCTTCGTGTCGGTGGTTCGATTCCGCCCCTCGCCACATTCCTGTCAAATCAATTCCAAAAATTCCTCTTTTACAATTATTTTATGCTTTTTGATTTTAAATGGGGAATAGTTTTTCATAATAGTTTTGAACATTTTGTATGGAGCGAATTTCTTTTTCGCATCATATATGAAAGTAAAAAAGATCTTTCCTTTTTTATTTTCAAGGGAAATAAATTCAGGAAAATCAGATAAAATTTCTTCTTCATTAAAATTTTCAATCAACTCTTTTTCATCTACGGTAAAAACGATTTTATCCACTATTTTTGAAAGCCTTGGTGAATTTTCCTTTATTTTCAACATTTTAAAAAACTCTATCCCCTTGACACTTTTTTTGTTTAATTCCCTTAAATCCCCAATGTGAAGTTCATCTTTTGACCTTATTTCAAAAATATCCTCCTCTATCTCAACACCCAGAGGATCTGCGAATAAAAAGGAAATCTTTATTTTCGGATGAAATCCCTCTGTAAATGTAAAATTTATCGGAGTTCTCCTTAAAGTTCTTTCAATTGCTCTTACAGTTTCAAGGCTTGAAAGGAAGACCGATTGCCCCGTTTTTTTATATGATATTATGTATCTTATTTGTTTATGTTCATTTTCTTCTCTCTTAAAGTTAAAGTCTTTCTTTATCTCTTTTTCTTTGATTATCTTTACAGGTAAAACACATCCTCTACATTCATCGCAATCCCTTTCAATGCAGGATTGAGTTCTTTCCTCTCTTTTACTTTTCATAAACTCATCTATGAGATATTCTTTTTTAATTCCTGTGTCTATGTGATCCCATGGAAGTTCCTCCTTTAAAGTGAGTTCTGAGAGGAATGGGGAGATATCCACTTCACTTTCTTCTATTGCTCTTTCCCATATTTTAAAATTAAATTCAGAATCCCAGGCATCAAAACGAGCTCCCAATTTGAAGGCATTGTAAATTATTTTTCCCACTCTCCTGTCTCCTCTGGAAAGGAGGGTTTCAACAAAAGTCGTTTTATAGGGATGAAATTTTAAGAAAATTTCTCTTTTATTTTTTATTCTTTCTAAAAGATGTTCTTTTCTCCTTTTAATATCATTTTCTTTTGCAAAACCCAACCATTGAAACGGAGTATGCGGTTTTGGGATAAAGACTGATATTGTGGCTCCTATCTTTATCTTTCTTCTGAATTTTCTCCCAAGACTAAAAGCTTTTAGCAATATATTCGCAATTCCTTCAATATCTTCCTCTGTTTCTGTTGGTAGTCCGATCATAAAATAAAATTTCACTGCTCTCCACCCGTATTTATATGCTGTTTCAAGAGCATTGAACACTTCTTCATCATTTACATATTTATTGATGACTTTTCTAAGTCTTTCAGTTCCGGCTTCAGGCACTATCGTAAAACCGGTTTTTCTTGTTTTTCTGATAAGCTCAAGCATAAATTCCTTTATCATCCCGGGTCTCAAAGAGGGTAATCCCATACCAACCTTGTCATTCTCAAGCCTCTTTGTAATTTCAAACATTAATTTTTCTATATGGGGGTAATCAGTCGTACTCAGGGATGACAGAGAGAAATCTTCAAAGCCGCTTCCTTTCACGGTTTTTTCTATATAGTTTATTAAATAATCAGGATCTCTCCACCTGAAGGGGTGATAAACGAAGGAAGCCTGGCAGAATCTGCATCTTTGGGGACATCCTCTGGCTATTTCAACACTTAATCTGTCGAAAATAATTTCTGTATTCGGAACAATAGGGTTTTCCGGAAGAGGAAACAAATCTAAATTCTTCAAATAAGCTTTTTTTATTTTCTTTTTTAAATCGGGGATAATAAAATGTTTTGTTTTTTTTGCAGAGTAAAGCTTTGGTATATATATCCCTATTTCATCCATTAGACTTTCAATGATTTCCTCCCTCTTCACTCCCTGTATTTTCATGTTTCTTATTTTTTCCACAACTTTGAAAAAGTTTGCCTCTGCATCTCCGATATAAAAAACATCAATAAAGGGGACTAAAGGTTCAGGATTAAATATATTTACACCTCCTGCAAAAATGATAGGAGATGTTTCTTCTCTCTCTTTGGATAGAATTTCAATCCCTGATAATTCCAAAATATTTAAGATATTTGTATATGTTAGCTCGGAAAGCAGGGAAAACCCTAAAATATCAAACTCTCTTACAGGTTTTTTGTTCTCAAGGGAAAATAGAGGGATTTTATTTTTTCTTAAAATGAATTCAAAATCTTTTCCCGGGGAAAAGACTCTTTCTGCGATTACTCCCTCCATCTTGTTTAAATAATGATAGAGAATTGGAAGACCCATGTGAGACATTCCCACTTCATATAAATCAGGATAGGAAAGAGCAATTTTTAAGGTTTTTTCATCCCACTTTTTTTTGACGGAATTTATTTCCTGCCCTAAATATCTGGAGGGCTTTTCTATAGATTCAAAAATTGAAAAATCCATTATTCTCTTGCAAATTTCAGGATATATGCATTTTCTGCAAGACCCAAAAGCGAATAAACAGTTAATAGGGAGGAGCCCCCGTAGCTAAAGAGAGGTAGTGTTATTCCTGCAACAGGGAGTTTACCAAGACTTACCAGTATATTTATCAAAAATTGGAAAAATATCTGGCCTAATATTAAACTGACCAGTAAAAGAGTCCCGATATCCTCTGAGATATAAGCTGTTCTGAAAAGAGAATAGAAAAGATAGGTATATAGTAGCAACAAAATTATAACCCCTATAAAACCAAATTCTTCGGCATAAACGGATAAAATAAAATCCGTGTGCTGTGCAGGTAAAAACCCTAATTTTTTTTGGGTCCCCTTTAAAAAACCTTTTCCTGTGGTTCCTCCGGAACCTATGGTTATTTTGGACTGAATAGTGTGATATCCGACCCCTAAAGGATCACTTTGAGGATGCAGGAAAACTTTTATTCTCTTTTTTTGATAATCCTTTAAAACAAAATTCCATGAAGCAATAGAAAACAGTATTGCTCCTATTACAATAATAATTAAAAGAAGTTTTTTAACTCTGAGAATAAAAATTAAAGTTAAAAGAATAAAAGTATAGGTCAAAGCGGTTCCCATATCATTTCCCGCAACAATGAGTAAAATTGGTAATCCCACTATTATGGAAGCTTTGAAAAAATCAATAAAATTCAAACCATCTTTATAATATTTTCTGAAAATTTTCACTATCAGAAGAATTGTTATTATCTTTCCAAATTCCGAAGGTTGAATTCCTACTCCGCCTATCCCTATCCATGATTTTGTCCCGGCAATATTTTTACCAAAAAGGATTAAACCGGTTAAGACAAGCAAAAGAATTAGATAGAGAGAGGGAGAAATATTTATGAAGAATTTATAGTTAATAAAAGAAAAGAAAAAGAAGAGTAATAGAGATAATAACAACCATATTATTTGTTTTTCGAAAAAAGGCTGGTCTGTGGATTTGTAAATGGAGTAAAGAACAAATATCCCTATGGTTGTAATGGATAAAGGGGTTAAAAGAAGGGAAAAATTAAAATATTTTAAATATTTTTTCATTTTTTATTTTTTACCTCATTAAAGTATATTTTCATAATTTCTCTGGAAAGGGGAGCTGCGGATTCCCCGCCGCTTCCTGCATGTTCTAACATGATTACTACAACTATTTCCGGATTATTACAGGGGGCAAAAGCACCGAACCATGCATGATGGAGCCATCTTCTATCTTTCTTATTCTTCACTTTTGTTTTTAGTGTTTCTTTGCTGACCACCTGAACGGTACTCGTCTTTCCACAAACATCAATATTTGCTAATTTAGCTAATTTCCCTGTTCCATTTTCTCCGTTAACAACTAACCACATCCCCTTTATTATTTTTTCAAAATTCTTTTTTTTAATATTTGCATATTGTTTTTCGGGGTGATAGGTTTTTAAAAAGTGGGGAGGATAATAAAACCCTCTGTTTGCAATAATTGAGAAAAGCTGAGCTATCTGGATAGGAGTAACCAATAGAGGTCCCTGGCCGATTGATACTGAGATGGTTTCACCCGGGAACCAGATAACCTTGAATCTCCGGAACTTCCATTCTCTTGAAGGTACCAATCCGGTTTTTTCCCCTACAAGATCTATCTCCGTTTTTTTACCAAGACCCATCATTTTAGCATACTTTTCAATTAAATCGATTTTCAAGCTTTTTCCTAACAGGTAGAAGTATACATCACAGGATTGTTCTATTGCTTTTGTAAGATTTACAGGCCCGTGTCCGGTGCTTTTCCAGCAATGAAAGATTTTATTATAAATTTCCTTATAGCCATAACAGTTTATTATTTTATTCTCATTTATAATTCCTTCTTCTAAACCTGCAAGTCCTACGATTAATTTAAAAATTGATCCGGGAGAATATAGCCCACTTATGCTCTTGTTTATTAATGGTTTACCTTCGGTGTTAACTAATTCATCCCATTTTTTTTTAGAAAAATAGGATGTGAACAAATTTGGATCAAATAAGGGAGTGGTTACCAGGGAAAGAATTTCCCCGTTTTTTGGATTTAAGACTATGGTTGAACCTATTAATTTTTTCCTTTCCATAATTTCTTCGATTTTCTTCTGGAGTTTTAAATTTATTGATAGATAAAGAGTATCTCCTTTTTGAGGGGAAATTTCCTTAATTACATTTTGAAAAATATTCAGATTGTTTACTACTTTAAGTTTGTATCCATCTTTTCCTTTAAGTTGTTCTTCATAGAATCTTTCAAGACCGTATTTCCCCACAAAATCGCCGATTTTTAGTTTGAATTTCCTGATTTCCTTAACATTGGCTTCTCCGATATATCCTAAAAAGCTACTGCAGCTTTTTTTCAAAGGATATAATCTTCGTGGTGAGACTCTTATTGAAATATATCTGAATTCTCTTCTATTTGAAAATACATAGTTAACAACATTTATCGGAATATCTTCTTTTATTAAATAATATGTACCCATGTTTTTTAATCTGAAACCGGTGTTGCCTTTTAAAAGGGAAAATATCTTTTTTATTTCTTCCTTGGTTTTTTTCTTTTTGGGAGGAAGATAATTCTCTTTGGGCACAACTAAATCAAATGAGAGTCTATTATCGGCAATTATGTTACCTCTTTCATCTTTTATTAATCCTCGGAGAGGAGGAATTCTCTCTTTTCTGAGAATGTTCTTTTCGGCTGCTTTTTCATACTTCTCAAAATCTATTATCTGGATTTTCCAGAAAAACAGAAATATCAGAAAAATAAAAAAAGCTATTAATATGAAGAATATCTTCACATTTCTCTTTTTTGATTGAAAAAGGAGATTTCTTTTATATTCAGTATTGAAATCCATTTTTGTTTTCTTCCTCTTTTTTTGTAAAGAAAAGTAAAAGATATAATATTAGGAAATAAACAATTGGTTTTAAAAGCAAAACATTAAAATAAAAAATATTTGTTTTGTATTCAAAAAAGGAGTAAAAGGATATATCGATTATGGCTTTTATAAAAATAGCTAACATCCCGAGAAATGCTTTGTCTTTTATTTTTACGAATACAAAATTTTCTCTCATTCTTATTATAAAAAAAACTGTTAATAAAAGGGAGGCGGATGATATCCCCAGAGGATTTGATGAAAGTGAATCATTTAGCATGCCAAATAAAAAGGTAATGACAAAAAGCATTTTATTAGAGATATTTGCTTTTAAAGCTATGTAGATTAGATAAACACTTATTAAATTAAGGAGAGAGTAAAAGTCATGGGAGATTTTTTGCAAAAAAAAGTTTAGCAAGATAACAATAAAACTTATTATTATAAAATTAATTATCCTTTTCATTTTTTATAATTCCTATGTAACGAGGGGTATGTTTAAGTGCTGACAATTCGGTTATCGCTTCGATTGCATAGTAACCTTTTTTTATCTCAACAATTTTGCCTATTTTTATTCCTTCAGGAAAGGTCATATCTAATCCCGAAGTGTATACGATATCTCCCTTTTTTATTTTTGTTGTTAATCTTATGTATTTTATTATCCCTTTATCACTTCCATTTCCGAAAAGAATACCTAATATATTCTTTTTTCCGATTTTTACGCCTACTCCGAATTCAGGGTTTGATACTAAAAGAACAGTTGAAGTGTGTCTGGAGATTGGTTCAACTATTTTCCCGATTAAATTCCCACTTTCATCCAATACGGGAGAATTCAGTGTGATTTTATCTTTTGACCCTTTGTTTATAAAAAAGGACTTATAGGGATCTTCCATATCCCAGGCCACTATTTTGGCAATTATTGCATTTTTAATTTTATTCTTAAAATTTAAACCTTTTTCTAAAATAAAGTTTTTTAGGTAAATATTTTCATGGTGTAATCTTATTATCTCCTTTCTCAATTCTATGTTTTCATAAAAAGTTTTTTTATGAATTTTATTTGCTTTTACATAATCTCCGATATTTGAAATAATATTGGAAAAAAAAGCAGATGTTTCCCTGTACACATAGGATACCACGCCTTTTATTTTTACAATATTTTTTTTCCCCGGAGCGTTTATTGAAAGTAAAATCATAGAGATTGATAATAATATAAAAAAAAGAATATTATCGTTTTTTTTGAGCATTAAATTTACACTATAGTAACTTTCTTGAGAAGATCAATGTCTTCAAGAATTTTTCCTGCTCCCTTAACAACTGAAGAAAGCGGATCTTCCGTTGTGAAAATCGGAAGCTGTGTCTCCTCTCTTAATCTTATATCCAGAGCTTTAAGCATGGAACCTCCTCCTGTTAAAACAATACCTCTGTCTACTATGTCTGCGGCTAATTCAGGAGGGGTATTTTCAAGCGTCGTTTTTACCACATCTATTAATGCTTCAATGGGGGTTTTTAAAGCCTCTCTTATCTCATTATCGCTTATGACTATTGTTTTTGGAATCCCCTCTTTTAAATCTCTTCCCTTTATTTCCATACTGAGAGGCTCCGGAAGTGGGTAGGCTGTTCCGATTTTAATTTTAATCTGCTCCGCAGATCTTTCACCTACCAATAAATTGTATTTTTTCTTTAAATAGTGGATTATTGCTTCGTCCATTTCATTTCCCGCCACCTTTATGGACCTTGAGTGAACAATTCCTGCCAATGAAATTACGGCTACATCCGTTGTTCCTCCTCCTATATCTACTATCATATTCCCCGCAGGTTCGACAATTGGTAAATCTGCTCCTATTGCAGCAGCCATTGCCTGTTCCACGAGGTAAACCTCTCTTGCTTTTGCCCTGAAAGCAGCATCTTTAACAGCTCTTTTTTCTACCTGGGTTATACCCGATGGAATTCCTATTACTATCCTCGGTCTTAGAAGATGCTTTTTTTCTCTTGCTTTATCTATAAAATATTCTAACATTTTTTCAGTAACATCAAAATCGGCTATAACTCCATCTTTCATTGGCCTGATAGCAACTATATTTGCCGGTGTTTTCCCCAACATCTCTTTTGCTCTTAATCCGACTGCTTCGGGCTTACCTGTTAATTTGTTGAGGGCAACTATTGAAGGTTCACTTATGACTATTCCTCTTCCCCTCATGTAAACAAGAGTATTTGCAGTTCCAAGGTCTATTGCCAAATCATATGAAAACTGTTCAAAAATCCAGTTAAAAAGTCCCATCTTTAATCCTCCTTATAGCATTGAACCCCATCTTTTCCAGATTTTTTTACCTGATACATAGCTTTATCAGCTTTGTTTATTAAATCGTCAATATTGGTGGCATCTTCAGGAAAAGAAGCTATTCCGAAACTTGCTGTTAACTTTATGTTGAAACCTTCCTCTTTTAAAAATATGTTTTCTTTTATCTGCTTTCTTAATCTTTCAGCTACTGATTTTGTCTCTTTTTTACTGGCTCCGAATATTACAATTATGAATTCGTCTCCCCCGAACCTTCCGACCACATCCGAAGATCTTGTATGTTTTTTTAATAGTTTTCCCAATTCTTTTAGTGTTTTAGCCCCATATATATGTCCGTAGGAATCATTGATTTCCTTCAACCCATCAAGATCAAGAAAAATTATGGAAAATTTTGTATTGTATCTTAAAGCTCTGATGCTCTCCTGTTTTAGATATTCTTTTAAATATCTATTGTTATAAAGATCAGTTAGCTCATCGTGAAGGGCAAGTCTTCTTGCTTTGTATAATCTTAAGAAATAGAGAAAAATGGCTTCGAGTAACAGTTTTACATATTGAAGTTCTTCGGAAGTAAACTTTTCTTTTATAGCAATCTCAACAAAAGCCTCAATATCCTCTCTCTTGGAATAGAAAGGAAATTTATAAATATAAAAAGTTTTTTCCTTTTCTATGGAAATGTCTTCAGGGAAAGGAATGTTTTTTTTATCTAAATGTTTGAATTTAAATATTTTTTGTTTACAGGTAAATTTAAAATTCAGGATATATTCGTTTGTAAGATAGTAGAGAGAAATAAAATTTAATGAAAGTTCCAAACAGATCTTTTTTTCAATTTTAAAGACCATTTCATTTAAGTCTTCAGTGGAAATTCCATTACTCAGGATTTCATTGAATAGTTTAAAATAGTTTTCAGGTTTTTTCATCTTTCGTATATTATCACATTCTTTGTGTAAACTTTTTTTGCTCCAGAAAGGTTTTTAGCCACTATCTTTATTTGATGCTCACCTATCGTATTAAATTTAAGGATATGCATAAACTTACCGGATGAATCAATTGTAACTTCTTCTCCGTTAATCGTTAAGTTCACACCTAAATCTGTTTTCCCTTTAATTATAACAAGATTACCGGTAGGAGTGAGGGGTTCTTCAATTTCTAAGAGAGGAGGGGTTTTCCAAAGTTGTAATATTTGAATTAAATTTTTTATATGAAAATTTCTTACTTTTGAACATATTCCCTTTTGGGACGTACTTTTGACAGCACAAACTTTCCATCTTACGGGAGATTCTTGAAAGTCTGTTATATGTAATGATAGCATGGTATCTTTAGTGTTTATTATCTTGGGATTAATGAAAAGCGGATCATAGGAAAAATAGAAATTATATGATTTAGCACCGGTGATCTTTTCCCATTTAAAGATTAAGTTACTTCCCTCATCTATGCTTATATTTTTTGAATCCTCAGGTTCGATTAACTTGGGTGGTGGAAGCAATTGAGTTTCTGAAATGATACCATTATCATTTAAGGTATACGAAAATCGTTTTTTAAGAATATTAGCTTGATTATTTAATAAAGATGTTATAAATCCCTCCTCTACCTTGATTTGAAGAATTTCGTTTGTCAAATTTTTGCTCTTTTTTACCTTAATAATGGAAAAAGAGGCTTTATCTTTTACGATAAAGTTATGATTTTTCCATTTTAAAAAAATAGAATCGGTGGAAAGATTTAAAAAGTGTAAATTCCCGGACAAAAGTTCAAGTTTTTTATTATTTAAAAATCTAATGGAGGTATTTTCACCCAGCCCTAATTCTTCTCCTGTTCCAAGGATTATAAGGGCTCCGCTTTTTTTTGCTGACGATATTTTAGTTCCATTGCTTATTGGAAATGGAGTTGAAATTAATGGCTTACTGTCATCAAGCTTCAGATTACCTATCCCTGTTACTAAATAGGCTCCCTTTGTTAAAACACTAAAATTCTTAATATTTTCCTTTTCAAGCAGACCTATTTTAGTAAAACCTAAAACAAAAATAAAGATGCTTATTATGACAAAAAATAATAATGTTTTCTTCACACTTTTATAATAACAAAAAAAGATTAAAAAATGAAGTAATTTTAAACATTGTGAAGTTATCAATTAAAAACTCGGAAAATTGTTACGAAAAAAATCTCAAATTGTTTAATAATTTTTTAATATGTGGGTTAAACGGATAAGAATCTTGAAGTTGTCGGGATAGGGGTGCCTATTTGGTTTTAAGCAGCAGGGAAAATGTCTTGATGTTTAAGCGGAATTTTTTTGTTTTTCTGCGATGTTAATTTACATCAGTAGTGTCCGGAAAAAAACAGAGGATTGGGACACTTCCGAGTGAAGGTGTATGATATATAAGTATTTTCAAAGAAATAAACACAGGGGGTGTCCCATGGGATATCAGGATAGCCATGAGCATCAAGCATTGAGCATTGAGCAAAACATTAATGAAAGTCTCTGATAAGCTGTAATCTGTTATTTTCTTTTAAAATAAATTTTATAAAAAAGAATTTACAAACAACAGCAAACAGCAATAAACTGAACACCGACCGCTCCGATTAACGATTTACAACTCACCATTCACGATTGAGCTCAAAGCACTTGATAGCCATGAGCATTGAGCTAAATTCTGAAGGTCTTAATAGCCTTGAGCATTGAGCATCAAGCGTTGAGCCAATTCTGAAGGTTAATTGTATTAAGCTATCAGTAAATTTCTTTTATTAAAAAAAATTAAATAAAGAAAATTGTTAATTACAAGAAACTAACAACTTTCCTTCGTAGTCTGCTCAATGGTCAAAGCTCAACGCTCAAGGCTC